>JANYHE010000126.1 GCA_025359215.1 Hyphomicrobiales bacterium | reverse complement strand
GTATTTTAAAAAATCTTGGCGCGCCAACAGGCAAACCTCTCAAAGTGATGGGCATTTCACACTTCCACTATAAGAACGGCAAAATTGTCGAAGAGTGGACACTCTATGATGAGATGTCGCTGCTCATGCAGGTGAGGCAGGCTCAAATGGAAAGTGAAATCGCCTAAAATTTCAATCCCAAATTTGTATATGTTTTTCTGAAGGAAGATACGTCGTGCCCTCACCAACCCAAAATATTCGCTTTGTCAAAGCCCCCAAAATCAATCAAAATGATGCGAACACATCCGTTGCCACTCTCGTCACCGAAATTCTGTCCGACGTGCGTAAACGCGGCGATGCCGCCGTTCGAGATTACGCCCTTCGCTTTGATAAATCCGAGCTCACCCAGTTTGAGGTGACGACAAAAGACCGTGAAACAGCGTTGAATGCGCTCAACCCACAGACGCGCAAAGACACAGAATTTGCCATTGAAAATGTACGCAATTTTGCAAAAGCGCAACTCGCTACGATCTTGCCCCTCGAAGTCGAAACATTGCCCGGTGTGCATCTGGGTCACCGCGTGATCCCCATTGAACGCGTGGGCTGTTATGTACCCGGCGGTCGCTATCCGCTGTTGTCGGCACCTGTCATGACCATCGTTCCGGCCAAGGTTGCGGGCGTTGATGAAATTGTGGCCTGCCTGCCCCCTAATGCCCATCCGGCCATGATTGCGGGTTGCCATCTTTCTGGCGCAGACCGCATATTCCGCATTGGCGGTGCACAAGCAATCGCCGCTATGGCCTACGGCACTGAAACTGTGCCCGCGGTCACAAAGATCGTTGGTCCCGGCAATGCCTTCGTCAATGAGGCAAAGCGCCAGGTTTTTGGCCCTGTTGGAATTGACCAATTGGCCGGCCCTTCAGAAATATTCATTCTGGCAGATGCAACGGGTGATGCAGAAATGATTGCCACAGATTTGCTAGCCCAAGCCGAACACGACGTTCGCACCCGCGTTGGCCTTATTACCACCGATGCCAAACTTGCGGACGCAACGTTGAAAGAAGTGAACCGCCAACTTGAAAATCTCTCCACCGCAAATGTTGCAGCGCAAGCGTGGGCGGACTACGGCGAAATCACCGTCTGCGCTGATGAAGCAGCGATGATCAAATATTCTGATTTTATCGCGGCGGAACATCTACAAATTCACACCGCAGATCCACATGCAACAGCTGCAAAGGTGCGAAACTATGGTTCACTGTTCATTGGTGAACTCGCCAGCGTTGTCTATTCCGATAAGTGCTGTGGCACCAATCACACTTTGCCGACGATGGGAGCTGGCAAATACACAGGTGGCCTTTGGGTGGGCGCCTATGTCAAAATCGCAACCCATCAGTGGCTGGACGAACGCGGCGTTAAAACCTTGGCTGGCCCCGCCACACGCCAAAGCGCCAGCGAAGGTCTGGAAGGCCACCGCCGCGCCGCTCAGTTGAGGCTTGACCGGATGCAATCAGCCAAGCCAGTTTGAAAAACGAAGTCAGTGATGTGTGATCGAGTGCAAGGGGAAAGCCGCCGCAAGATGCCGCGCCACTTATGGTTCCGCAATTCTAAAATGAGTTAAAACTGTCTCGCACCAAAAATACAACAACAATTTCAATAGTTTAATTTCTGGATGGTGATCCCTGCGGGAGTCGAACCCGCCTTTACAACGTGAGAGGCTGTCGTCCTAACCGATAGACGAAGGGACCTAAACGGATTATCTTCAATCCGCCTCGCAGACATTTTGACTTTAAAATGTCTTGAGGCAATTTTTCTCAAAATCACCTCTTAAACGGGTTGCTTTTAATCCGCCGACGAGATCGACATACTAGATCAATTTGAATGCAAATTGCAAGCTTGGAACACGTGGAACCTTTTGCTGCGAACCCCGTTAGACGTGAGGATTGTAGCTCGAGTGATTGCGCCATAACTCCTTTAGGACAACTGACATGGTTGACGGAAATAGCAATTTTTCATTCTTAAATCATCACGATATGATAAAATTTCTTCAAGTAACTTTTCGCGAGCTTCGCAAACTCACTTTGCGAGATGGTTTTTCGGAGGTCCGCGCCTCTATCGACAATGCGCTGATCGCCTTGAAAAAAATAGAAGCTTCATCCCGACATAATCGTCCATAAAAGCTATTTGAGTGGCAGCCGCAGCAAAGCTTTGCCATTGGTGATATCAATCACAACAATTTCATGCGTGCTCGTGATCGCCAAATGATTGGCATCTAGCGCCATGTGTTGCACATCCGCGCCAGTGAAATTCAGTTCCACTGGAACAGGCGGCGGTGCGGGTGGCTTTCGCAGCTTATAAAACAGCCCCACCAGCACCCCAATAAAAAGCAACACCAAAACGCCACCCATGATATAGACCAGCTTTCGCAGCCACTTGGGCGCGTCATTTTCAATGGGTTGCTCTAAATTAGACATATGACTGACACTCCAACTGTTCTCACATCAACAACCACAATTGCGATGCGGCTCGATAAATTCCTGGCGGCCAGCTTTCCAGATTTCAGCCGTGCCCGCTTTCAAAAACTCATCGCAGATGGCTATGTCTCTGTCGAGGGCCGAGTTGTGGATGATGGCGGCGAGAAGCTAAAGCCCGGCCAAACCGCCACGGTAAAAATTCCGCCCCCTGCACCTGCCATTCCGCTGGCAGAGATTATTGATCTCAACATTGTGTTTGAAGATAAGCACCTCATCGTGCTGGATAAACCCGCAGGCCTTGTGGTGCATCCCGGTGCTGGCAATGAAAACGGCACCATGGTGAACGCCCTGATCGCCCATTGCGGTGATACGCTGTCTGGCATCGGCGGCGTCAAACGCCCGGGCATTGTGCACCGCTTGGATAAAGATACCAGCGGGCTTTTAGTGGTGGCCAAGAATGACAAAGCCCATCATGGCCTCTCCGAACAATTTGTGAGCCATGGCTTAGACGGCCGGTTGGAACGAGAATATCTGGCCTTCGTGTGGGGAAAGCCTGAGCGCCGCACCGGCATGATCACCACAGGCATTGCTCGCTCAAACGCCAACCGCCAAAAAATGGCAGTGTCCAATTCTGCTGTAGCGAAAGAAGCCATCACCCATTACGAAATCGAAGAATCGTTTGAACACGCAACTCTGGTGCGCTGCCGATTAGAGACAGGCCGCACCCATCAAATCCGCGTGCACATGGCACATATCGGCAATCCCTTGCTCGGAGACTCGGTCTACGGCGGCGGCTTCAAAGCCTCAATCTCAAAACTCAGCGAGCCCGCGAAGCTGAGCTTATCATACCTACGAGGCCAAGCCTTGCACGCCACAGTGCTGGGCTTCGATCACCCGGTGAGCGGTAAGCATATGCGCTTTGAGAGCGAGCTGCCGAATGCGCTGGCGAGGCTAAGGGTGGATTTGAAGGGGTGAGATAAGATTATCAGGTCCTACTGCGCGGAATATCTTGTGCCGCATGAAACACCGCGATGACTTTAACCTCAACATCGCCGATAATATAGACCGCGATATAGGGCAGTCGTGGAATGACCAGCTCACGCGTTGTTTCAACAGCACCTGCGCGACCAGACATTGGGAAAAGCGCCAACCTATTTGTTGCAGTCTCTATTGAAGCCACAACCCGACCAGCAGCGGTGGCGTTATCCTGAGCAATATAATCAAAAATGGATTGTATATCGGCCCGCGCCGATAGCGTAAACCGAACGATCATCCAACAAGCTTGCGGAAGAACGTATTCATGTCTGAAGCCGGAACACTTTCCTCAGAAAGCGCCAAGCGACGACGGACTTCCTGCTGCTGCGCTTTGCTTAAGTGCAGCTGCGATTGATCCTGCTCAACCAAAGCCAACAACATCTCACCAACCTCATTCTGCCGGTGGTCCGGCAGAGTTTGAGCCTGTTGAAAAGCACGTTCAAGAAGTTGGTTCATGTTGTGTTATTAACATAAAGTTGTTTGGTCGACAATAACGACCGCAGTGGCAGCAAAGCATCTGTCACTAAAAACCAAAGTTGAGGATAAATGTGTAGACACCTTAATCCTCTACATATGGTTTTCAATTTTTACAAATGACTGTGATCAAATCTAAAAGCTTTCTCGAAAGTGGAGTGATGTGATAAAGACTACGAAATGAGTGCCAAATCGTATTTGTTCGTCTCCCTAAACCATATCTCAAATGATTTTGACCAATTGGATTGGTAACTTCGGTTGATAAACTAAGAGAATTAAAAATTAACTCTTGTGATGCACCCCAAACACAGAGAGCGTGCATGTGTTGTGCTTGATGTGAAAAGTAGCGAATACTTTCAATGTTTCCGCTTACAAAGCAGTGATTGTATTTAGCAAGATGAGTTGAATAACTTAGTTCTTCATCGATGTGGTGCATTGTTTTCTTTTCTAAAATTATGGTGCCCGCGCCTGCAGTTGAAGTATCAATAGAAATAGACGCCAGAGTTTGATCCGCAAAAAACTACTTCCCTTTCCCCGCATTCACTGCCACCGCCCTCTTCACCAGCGCCATAAACGCCGTCTCATTAATCTTATCACTTTCTCTAATATCAATCGCGCGGCGTGCATTGCCTTCCAAACTTGAATTGAACAACCCCTTGGGGTCTGCCACCGCAGCCCCCTTCGCAAAAGTCAGCTTCACCACCTGCTTATAAGTTTCGCCCGTGCAAATAATTCCACCCTTTTCCCACACGGGAACCCCGCGCCATTTCCAGGTTTCCACCACATCGGGCACGGCTTGTTTAATCAGCCTGCGCACTTGAGCCAGCTTAACCCCGCGCCAATCGCTCAGTTCTTTAATCCGCGCATCAATCAGTGCTGCCGCAGTTTCCATTTTTCCGTCCTCAACCAGAATGACATTGCCAACAGCGGCAGGCCCCAAGCAATCCACGCATCAAGCGCGTAAAAGTAATAGAAATATTTAAAACCAATAATGGCTTTCCACAGCCCCAAATAAATCCGAAAAAACAGGGCGCCCGATGTGACAGCTGCCAGCATCAACATGCAGGCTCTGTGCTGCGCCATCCGGCCCGCGCGAATGTGCCATAAGCCAAAGCCCAACAGCACCATCCACGCTATCCCTTGCGTAGCAAAACCTGCCGCAGAAATCTTGGTCACCGGATATAACAATGCTACTGGCAGTGCCGTCACCCCCGCCACCAGAATGTCTGCCGCAGCAACGCGCCCCGCCCATTTATGCCAACGCGTGCCGCGAAACCAAAAAGCCAGCGGAACCAGCAGCAGCGCTAACCCACCCGCCACCATGTGCACAGGAAAAACAATTGGCATTAATTCCAACTTGATGGCGAGCGATTCAGGGAACCCATCATTGTCCCAACTTTCGGAAATGCCGCGCAACGCAACATAGGTGACAAAAATTCCAATTGGAGTTAACATGGCCCAACGCCAATTAGCCACAATTGCAGGCAACACTTGTTTATCTCGGAGGTTCACATGTTCCATCGCGCTTATCTTATCTCAACAGCAGCATTTGGCCTAGCCATCAGCTTTGGCGCAAATTTGGCACAGGCTGAATCAGCCCAATATTATGGCCGCTGGACTGTGAGCGACGACAAACCTGCTTATTCCTCCAAAGGCAAGTCCTATAAGACAATCGATATGGCCCCCTGCGGCAATGATTTCTGCGGCGTGGCAGTGGATGACAGCAATCGCTGCGGACCCACCCTGTTTCGCCTACTCACCAGCCATCCCAAAGATGAAGAGATTGTAGGCCATGGCCGCTGGGGTGCAGATAAGAAAAAGCTGATCATTGGTTATGCCGAGCCATCCGACGATAAACCCTATGTGTATCTGGGCCTTGGCGCTGACGACATGGATTTAGGCGGCCGCGAAGGCAGCGACCCCACATTTGACGCTCGATATAAGAATGTGGGCAAAGCGTCCTGTACAGCAAAATAAAGTAAATCCGCTGGAACCTAACTCACGTTATATTGTTATATAAACTGTGACAACAAAAGCTACTTTTAATTCGATAAACGCTTCCCATATTAGGGGAAAGCGGGGCCGCCTAAAGACGGTCCGAGAGAAGGGGAACTATGGCTAAGTCTATGAATGTACCGATGATTTCAGATGCTGAAGGCAGTCTGAACAAATATTTACAAGAGATCCGTAAGTTCCCGATGCTTGCGCCTGATGAAGAATTCATGCTGGGCAAGCGCTGGAAAGAGCATGGCGACACCAAAGCTGCTCATAAGTTGATCACCAGCCATTTGCGCCTCGTGGCAAAGATTGCCATGGGCTATCGCGGCTATGGCCTGCCTATTGGTGAAGTTATTTCCGAAGGCAACATTGGCCTGATGCAAGCTGTTAAGAAATTTGAGCCCGATAAAGGCTTCAAACTGGCCACTTATGCCATGTGGTGGATTAAAGCCTCGATCCAAGAATATGTGCTGCGCTCATGGTCACTGGTGAAAATTGGCACCACCGCCAGCCAGAAAAAGCTGTTCTTCAATCTACGTAAAATCAAGGGCCGCATTCAAGCCGTTGAAGAAGGTGACTTGAAGCCAGAAAACGTAAAATATATCGCTAAAACGCTTGGCGTGGAAGAATCTGACGTGATCTCCATGAACCGCCGCATGGGCGGTGATTCATCGCTCAATTCACCTTTGCGGGCGGATGCTGATGGTGACGGTGAATGGCAAGATTGGTTGGTGGACGATAAGGACAGCCAAGAAAATGTTCTTGCCGAAAACCAAGAAAGCGAAATGCGCAATGGCCTGCTGGGTGATGCCCTCACCAAGCTGAACGATCGTGAACGCCGCGTCATTGAAGCGCGCAAACTTCAAGATGAGCCCGCAACATTGGATGACCTTTCAAAGGAATTCAACGTGAGCCGCGAACGCATTCGCCAAATTGAAGTGCGCGCCTTTGAAAAACTGCAAAAAGCAGTGAAGAATGCGGCGCAAAAAGCGCTGGCTCCACGCGTAAAGCAATTGGCTGCAGCGATCTAACACACAACGCACTAACCAAATTGTGACTTCGAGTTGACGGCTCATCGGTTTACGCTGTGAGTACGTCAACAGGAGCATCACACCATGCGCATTAAATCAGTTTTTGCAGCTGCACTCACCACAGCCGCCGTCGTAATTCCCGCTCAAGCTGGAAATGTGCGGGGCGTCGTTGAAATTTTCACCAGTCAAGGCTGCTCGGATTGCCCTCCTGCCGATCAGGCCTTTGCAGGAGTGATCAATAACAATGGCGTACTGGGCCTTGCCTGGCATGTGGATTATTGGGACTATCTTGGTTGGAAAGACACGTTCTCATCGGCCCAAGCCACGGCCCGCCAATCCGCGTATGGCAAAGGCAGCTACACCCCTGAAGTGATTGTGAATGGCACAAGGGTTGTTGAAAATTCACGTTCAAGCGCCGCCATTGCTTCGGCTCTCGGCGGTTCTCTGCCTGTCAGCGTCAGCATCAACGGCAGCACCGTGCATGTGGGTTCAGGCAATGGCCAAGCCAGTTTGGTTTTGGTAAAATTTTACCGCAGTAAAACTGTTGCCATCAAGCGCGGAGAAAATATTGGCAAAGATGTAACCTATCAACATCCCGTAATTGGCTCACGCCACATTGGCACTTGGAATGGCAAAGCAATGTCAGTTGACGTGGGCAATGAATGCGGCGGCGGCATTGGTTGTGCAGTATTGTTGCAAGTAGGTGTTGGAAGAATATTGGGTGCAGCAACTCTTTAATAAAGGCTGGGCACAACACCCTGTAGCATATTGGTAATCACCTCAGGTCCCATAAAAATCATGTCGGCATAAAGCACGCCTCCTTTGGAAACGACGCCAGTGGCGGCCGAAATATAGTCACGGCTGAGCAAAGCATGGCGATGCGGAGGACTTTTCACCCATTGTTGAAACAAGCTGGCCGCCATGCCCTTATCAACTGTGCCTGGCCTGCTCACGCGCGCTGCATTTTCAGCCATAGCAGGTAGGACCATTACTCCTGGCTTCAACGCCCTCATCCGGCTATCGAAATCATGGCCTGTGCTCGCAACATGCCCCATAAAATTTCCCATCATCATATCCATCGCGTGGGCGCGTGCGGCCACTTGGTTAGTCGTGTTGGCTCGCAGTGAAGGAAGATTTTGGGAAGTCCTATAGGCATTGGCCAAGCGCAGAAGCTCAACTTCCAAATCTGCTCTAATATCATGTTCAGTTTGGGCCTGGGCCACCATGCGCGTAGCAAAAGAAGAGTAAGTTTCGCGCGCTAAACCGGAGGATGCAAAAAGGCAGATAATTGCTATAAACACAACAGAATTGAGCCCCAAATGCATTTGACTGAACTTCATTTTCGTTAACCTTCTTGTAATCCAAACGACCGTACACAGGAATTGAATTGCGGCCATATCGTGGCAACATCAGGCGAATCGGCGAACGACTTGGAAGACCACATTACCGAACCACTGAACGAGATTGATCAACTGCGCAAAGACAAGGCGCAGCTGGAGGGTGACGTTGCCCATTTGCTCCGCCACGACCAATTGACCGGCCTTCTCAATCGTAGTGCCTTCGTATCGCGAGTAGATCACATGCTGGCCACGATGGACCACAATAGCCAAAAAGGCGCGATGATCGAAATTGGTGTACGCGGCCTTCCCCGTATAGCAGGTTCCCTCGGTCGCCATGTCGGCGACTACGCCGTTTCTGCATTAGCCGCACGCCTCAACACAATACGAGAAGACAGTCATCTTGTTTGCAGGCTGGACTATTGGAGCTTTGCTCTGTTCATGCCCACCATTGGTGATCCGCTGGAAGTGCTCACGAAAGCTAAAACGATCATAGCAGCACTGTCTCAACCTGTTGATTGGATTGACCGCAAAATAAAACTGGAAGTGGGCGCGGGCGTTGCGCTCACGTCGGCTTCTGATTCCGAAGCAGCAACATTGTTGCAAAATGTGGGATTAGCACTGAAAGCCGCTACTGAAAAAGGTGGCCCCGGTTATGGCTTCTATAACCCGGCGATGGCCAAAGCCAGCAGACGGCGCGCCGATGTCTTACTCGCTTTGACCGAAACCATAGAAAAGCAGACGATGTCTTTGCATTTTCAACCTATTTTCCGTGCGTCCACCGGCGAATTGGTGTCATTCGAAGCGTTGATGCGTATGTCTCACCCAGAGTTGGGCGTAATTTCACCTGTAGAGTTTATCCCAGTTGCCGAGGAATCAGGCTTAATCGGGCGCCTAGGTGCATGGGCTTTAGCTGAAGCATGTCGCGTGGCCGCAAGCTGGCCACCACACATTACGGTGTCGGTGAATATTTCTCCTGATCAATTCTATTCCGGAACTCTTCTCACCGATGTTCATAACGCGCTAGAACTTTCAAGCTTTCCAGCTTACCGGTTAGAAGTCGAAATCACCGAAAGCACCATGCTGAAAGACTCTGATATTGTTATGGCACAACTTGCTTCGTTACGCGATTTGGGCTGCGCAATTGTATTGGATGATTTTGGCACCGGCTATTCCAGCTTAAGCTACCTTTGGAAGTTCCCCTTTTCAAAGCTGAAAATTGATCGCTCATTTGTGCATGCTTTAGACACGGCACCGCTGATGAAGGGAATGTTAAAATCCATCATTGATCTTTCGCGCAATCTTGGACTCAAGATAACAGCAGAAGGCATCGAGACAGATGCGCATGTTGTGGCGCTTCGTGAATATAAATGCGATTTTCTTCAGGGCTACCTCACTGGAAGACCCGCGACCGAAACCGATATTTCGTCAGTTATCCTCAAAAACTTTGCTGAAAGCTTGAAGCCAAAGCTTGAACTGTCGAAAGTGATTGAACGCGCTGCGATGAGTGCCTAAGTCTATCGCAACCATGCCTAAACTTTCAATTCTCGCCGCCCTCAAACACATGATGCAGCTGATTTCCAATCACTGGAGGTTAGCAGCGCGATTTAGCATGCCTTGGCTTGCTTTGCTCGCGGTTTTAGATGCTTGGCAATTTCTGAACAATCCAAACGACAGCCTCAAGCCAGAAGATTTTCAACTCAATGTCGCGGCATTCGTGTTAATTGCTGTCAACCTTGTGGCCACATCTTCAATATCAGTGTCATGGCATCGCCTCATATTAATTGACGAGCCACAGACCAGCGTAAAACCTTTTCGTATTGATCAAATTGTTCTGTCCTATCTCAGGGCAAACTTCTCAATCATTATGATTACAGTGGTTCCGTTGATCGCAATTATTATGGCATCAAAATATTTTCCAGCGACCTTGCTTCCAGTCTGGTTGGCCGTGACGATTGCAATCGTTTTGCTCAGTGCCCGCTTGGCACTCAGTCTTCCGGCCACAGCGATCGGCCGCAAAGATTTTGGTTTGCAGGCGGCATTGGCCGCAACCAAAAAAAACAACTTTCAAATTTTAGGGCTGCTCATCGCAACAGGCTTCATAATTTTCGGGTTACTGGTTGTGATGCAAATTCTAATTTCGGTCATGCATTCAATTTCACCAAACCTGAACTTGCCGGCATCCTTGATACTCGGCATCCCATTTCAGTTTGCTGTCATTCTGCTTAGCGCGGCTTTACAAACCTCGCTGTATGGCTATTTCGGTGAAGGCCGCAAATTCTAAAACTTAATCTGCAAATGGATCTGTCATCAAAATTGTGTCTTCGCGCTCAGGTGAAGTTGAAAGCAGCGCAACCGGGCATTCAATCAGCTCTTCAAGATATTTGACATATTTAACTGCCTGAGCTGGCAGTGCAGACCATGATCGTGCTCCTGCCATTGTGCCTTGCCAGCCTTCAAAGCGCTCATAAATCGGCTCAACGCGGGCTTGCGCTTCTTCGGCTGCCGGAAACAATTCGATACGCTTGCCATCCAGCATATAGCCAGTGCTCACCATGATTTCGTCGAGACCATCAAGAACATCGAGCTTGGTTAAAGCGATACCTGTGATGCCCGATGTTTTAATGGCTTGCCTCACCAACACCGCATCAAACCAACCCACGCGGCGTTTGCGCCCTGTGACGGTGCCAAACTCATGGCCGCGCTTGCCAATCCACTCACCCACATCATTCATCTGCTCAGTTGGAAATGGGCCAGAGCCCACACGCGTTGTATACGCTTTGCAAATGCCCAAAACATAACTCACGGCCGATGGGCCCAATCCTGATCCAGCCGCCGCCTGACCAGCCACCGTGTTTGATGACGTCACGTAAGGGTAAGTGCCGTGATCAATATCAAGAAGAATGCCTTGCGCACCTTCAAATAAAATTCGCTTGCCATCGCGGCGCATGTCGTCAAGTTTCGCCCACACAGCATCCGAATATGGCAATATCTGGGGTGCAACGTCTGCCAGTTGTTTCATCACATCTGCAGCTAAATATTCAGGCTGCCCGAGCCCGCGCCGCAGCGCATTGTGATGAGCCAACATGCGGTCAATTTTGGGTCCAATTGTAGTGAGATCGGCCAAGTCGTTCACACGAATTGCGCGACGCCCAACTTTATCTTCGTAAGCAGGGCCAATGCCGCGCCCCGTTGTTCCAATTTTGCCAGCGCCTGCAGCCTCTTCACGCATCCGGTCCAATTCGCCATGAATTGGCAAAATTAATGTGGCATTACCAGCAATGCGCAAATTTTCGCGGCTGATAGAAACGCCTTGCTTTGTCAATTTTTCAATCTCGGCAATCAATGCCCATGGGTCAATCACCACGCCATTGCCAATTACCGATAATTTTCCGGGCCGTAAGATGCCGGAAGGCAATAATGATAATTTATAAGTCACACCGTCGATAACCAAAGTGTGGCCCGCATTGTGGCCACCTTGGAACCGCACCACCACATCGGCCCGTTCCGAAAGCCAATCGACAATTTTTCCTTTGCCCTCATCGCCCCATTGCGCGCCGACAACTGCCACATTGGCCATGATATAATCCTCTTAGACATGACAACGGCCCCAGAGCATGATCGCTTCGGAGCCGTTACAGGGTCTTACACCAAACGAGGTGCGGTGCAACCCAACTTTACTCGTTCAAGCCGATATTCACAGTTTTGGGCGATGTAACTTTATAACCTGTTTTAATCAGCTTTTCGGCCTTAGGCTCCAAATCAAAGCTCCACGCCAAAACACCGCGGCGCTTTTCAAAATCAGTCGCCGTAGCTGGCGTCGTATCTGACAATGCTGCCACAGTCACATCCGTTTTCGTGGAGAATGGTGCACGATCAATAACAGTCACCGGAATCGAACTTTCATGCAGATTTGTCACCGAAATATCCCACGCCAGTTCTTGCACATGGCTGGTGGTGAGCAATCCTTCATCACCGGAATTGCGCTTCACTTCGACGCGTTTTACTTTGATCATATCATCGGCTCCAAAGCCAAGTTTGCCGTCTTCTCCAGCACTCAGCAAAGGCAAATTCCCCTGCCCTATAAACATTCCGTCGCGGTAAAGATTAACAACACCGGGCAATAAGGGGGCATCGCCTTTCACTACAAAGCTTGCCGTAAGATAGGCCGTTGCATCCAAGCGTGGCACGGTGACTGCCTGCAACTTTGCGTCAAAATCATCCGTGCTGATGCGCACTTTTTTAGCTGTGCCCGTGTTATCCACCGTGGTGCGCCCGGCGATCACATAATTTGCATTAAATCCGGCCATTTGAATTTCAGCTTGGCGCTGCAGCAAGGGTTTCGACAGCGGTTCATCTGCCGATTCAGCCTTATCTTTTTTAAACTCTGCCATTGCATCAGCCAAAGGTGCTGGTGAACTTGCTGCCACACCACCATTCAATTGTTGGTTTAATGCTGTTTGCAGCTCGTCTTCGCCCAATTCAGGCGCAGTGGTCGCACCCAGTGGCCGAGCGGTGGAAAGCACTAACGCAACATCTTGCCAGCTTTCTCCTGTTGATTGAGTAATTTCGGCGCGCCGCACCATGTTCAACTTTGCACGCTCCCCTTTGGCTGGCAGGCTCATCCGCGCATCATAGAACGGGGTCCATCCCGCTTCTTGCACGCGGTAACTGAGCTTGAATTTTCCTTGCGTGGCGTGAGCTGCTGCAATGTGAATGCTCACCTTCACATGTGAGCGATCATCGGGAGCGAGCTCTTGAGATTTACTTTGCAGGTCGGCCACCACCTTGTCGATAACACGCTGGCGCAATTGCGCATCGTGCATCGATTTAGAAATGGTCGAAAGTCGGGCCCCAACCAAATCGACCAAGCCACCCAATTGAGTGGCATCAATGGCTTTCACTGTCTCGGTGCTAGAAGCAGGAACCAACTGTTTTTCGGCGAGCGATAACAGAAGTTTTTTCTGATAGTCAAAATCTGAAATGGTCTGATCAAGCGCCGCGCGTTCATCATTCAACTTTTCAATATCGCTTTCTATCGCCTTGCGCTGGGAATCAACATCAGTTGACGAAAGTTGAACCACATTTGAATCAACCGACGAAATCTCCAGCCCATCACCCCCCTCACCTTCCACGCGAATAGATTGTGTATCAACGGTGCCCGGCAAATCATCGAGTACAAGCGTATGCTCACCTGCTGCCACCGCAACGTCACTCACGCGCACTACATCGGCACCTTGCGGAAACACAGTCACCATTTCGATGTGCGAGGCGGCTTTAATGTCATCGGCAAAAGCGGGTGCTAGAAAAGTGCTACTCAAAAGCACCGCTACAAGAGTTCGTATCATTCCAATCCTCCATGTGGCCCCGCAACCCATGGGAAGCGAACAGACTGCAATCAAGGGGCAGATGTGCGGCTACTTCATGGCTTAATCCGGCCAACACAGTAGAATTGCTAAAATCATATTTGACCTCAAAGCCATAAGCCGTGATAAGTGCGCTGGGGCAAACAAATCACCGGAGAACACGCTATGAAACATCGAGCAAGTTTACTACTTTCCATACCATTGTTATTTTCAGTGAGCCAAACTGCTTTAGCCGCAGCGACTGCAGAAGAAGCCACCCGCCTGAAGGGCGTCTTTGAAGCCTATCTCGGAGCGACCGAAGACGTTGTGACAGTTGAACCAGATGGCGAAGACTATAACGTCACGCTCGATATCTCACCCATCGCGGCGAAAGCAGCCGCCTCCGGTACCACGCTCTCAATGACACCCATAGAATTGACACTCACCGACAAAGGCGATGGCAAATGGGATGTCAGCCAAGATGGTCCTGTTGAATTCAATATGAAAGCACCTGATGCAGTATCTGCCAACGTCAAATTGGAAACCTATCAGTGGGATGGCGTGTTCAATGAAAAATTAGGGACATTTGAATCAGCTTCAGGCGAAATGAAAAACGCCACCGTCACAGAAAGCATCATTGACCCTGCAAAGGGAAAAATGGATGTGAGCGCCACACTCAAGAATGTAAAGATTGAGCAAACTGCTGTGGCCAATCCCAATGGTGGTGTGGATGTTATCGCCAAATACGAAATTGATGGTTTCAGTGAAACCGTCAATGGCGCAGGTGACGCTGCCTCGGGCAAACCACCCTTTAACCTGGTTATGACGGCAGCAAGCGGCAACTACGACACTTCAGCCAAAGGGTACAAAGCAAAATCATTGCTCGACCTCATGTCCTTTGTAATTTCCCACCAAAGTAAAGAAGCTGCTGTTAAAGATCAGGCAGGTTTGAAAGCTATCTTATCTAACATGTTGCCATTTTTCGACTCAGCAAATGGCACTGGAACCTTCAAAACTGTTTCAGTTGCAACGCCCATCGGCCCCATTGGCATGGATAGTTTAGCTGTTGGGGTCGATATGAACGGAATTGTGAAAGACGGGAAACTGCGTGAAAGCTTCTCTATTACCGGCCTCGCTGTTCCACCTGCTGTTGTGCCCCCCTGGGCGGTTCAACTGGTTCCAAAAAATGTGACGTTTGATATTCAAGGCTCAGGCTTTGATTTAGCCACACCGGCCCAAGCAATTTTGGCAGCGCTTGATATTGCTAAAGATCCACCATTGCCTGCCGGTTTTGAAAACACGCTGATGCCAACATTGTTGCCCAAGGGCACTGCAGATATTGGCCTAAATCCAACCACCATAAGCAATGATATTTATAGCGTCAGCGCCGAAGGCACCATGACAGCTGGCCCGGCAAATCCCATCCCATCGGGCAAAGCTACAGTAAAGGCAAAAGGCCTTGATGAAGTGCTCAAGATCATCCAAGCAGCGCCTCCCGAAGCAGGGCTCAATCAAGGCTCTGCTGTGATTGTGGTCGCCAAAGGCATGGCTAAAACTGATGCTGATGGCAGCTTATCGTGGATTATTGAAAGTGCCGGAGACGGCAAAGTTCTGGTGAACGGAATCGATCCAACGAAAATGCAATAGAACGGTTGAGCCCGCTGTTGTGCAGCGGGCTCAATTTTTTAGAATGCCAATGGCTTGGCTTGTGTCACTTGTTCAATTTTCTGCACTGCCCAAAGCACGGAGTCTGGAACGGGCTCATCAATTTGCACCAAACAAATCGCTTCTTGGCCTTGCGTGTGTCGACCCAAATGCAATGACGCGATGTTAACCCCAGCATTGCCAAGCAATGAACCCAGCGCGCCGATAAAGCCCGGCTTGTCCAGATTAGTCACGTAGAGCATGTACTGGCCAAAATCACTCTCAAGCTCAATGCCCTTAATTTGAATGATGCGCGGCTTTCCATCCGAGAACACAGTTCCAGCAACAGCACGCTCATATTTATCGGTCTTCACAGTGATGCGAATGTAAGTTTCGTAAGCGCCGCGTTTGGACTGCTTCACTTCATCAACTTTAATGCCGCGCTCTTTGGCAACCACAGGGGCTGATACCATATTCACCGTGCCAAGCTGAGGCTGCAAAATGCCGGCAAGTGCTGCTGATGTGAGAGCGCGCGTGTTCATCTCACCCACGTCGCCTGCATATTCAATTGAAATTCCAGTGATCAACGAATCTGTCAACTGTCCGGCAAAACTTCCCAGTTTCTCTGCCAAGGCTACGAAAGGCTTCAAGCGTGGCGCTTCTTCAGCTGAAATAGACGGCATGTTCAAGGCGTTTGATACTGCACCATTGATCAAATAATCTGCCATTTGTTCAGCCACTTGCAACGCCACATTTTCTTGCGCTTCACCCGTCGAAGCGCCCAAATGTGGAGTGCACACAACGTTTTCAAGATTAAACAATTTATGCGTAGATGCGGGTTCCACTTCAAACACATCCAAAGCAGCGCCTGCAACTTTCTTTGAGATCAATGCATCATAAAGTGCATCTTCATTCACCAAGCCACCACGCGCGCAATTGATAATGCGAACACCTTTTTTGCATTTGGCTAAAGCCGCTGCATCAATCACGTTGCGGGTCTTTTCAGTCAGTGGCGTGTGCAGCGTGATGAAATCTGAGCGCTTGAAAATTGTCTCAAGTTCAACTTTTTCAACGCCAATATCCAATGCGCGCTCAGCTGACAAAAATGGATCATAAGCGATCACTTTCATTTTTAAGCCAAGTGCACGATCAGCCACAATCGAACCAATATTACCGCAGCCGATAATACCGAGTGTTTTGTTGAAAAGCTCAACACCCATAAAGCGGTTCTTTTCCCACTTGCCTGCATGGGTTGAAGCATTAGCTTCCGGAATTTGCCGCGCCAAGGCCATCATCATGGATAAGGCGTGTTCGGCCGTTGTAATTGCATTGCCAAACGGCGTGTTCATCACAACAATGCCGCGCTGCGAAGCGGCTGGAATATCAACATTATCAACACCAATGCCCGCACGGCCAATAACTTTAAGACGCGTGGCTGCTTCTAAAATTTTCGGCGTCACCTTGGTGGCAGAGCGAATGGCAAGGCCATCATATTCGCCAATCTTCGCAAGCAAAGCATCTTTGTCTTTGCCAAGCTCTGGCAAGTAATCCACTTCCACACCGCGGTCGCGGAAAATTTGAACTGCAGTTTCAGACAGCTTGTCAGATACTAAAACACGTGGGGCCATGATGGCTCTCCTTTAGAAAGAGATTGAAATTAAGCGGCGGTGGCTTGGGCATAAGCCCAATCAAGCCATGACGTGAGCGCTGCCACATCGGATGTTTCAACTGTAGCACCACACCAAATGCGAAGCCCCGGAGGGGCATCACGATATGCGCCAATGTCATAAGCCACTTTTTCGGCTTCCAGCAGCTTCACCATCTTCTTTGGCACATCTTCGCTGCCATCAAGTGTCAAACACACTGAAGTGTTAGAACGCGTGTTGGCCACTTTCGCCAAATGATGGGCATAAGATGTTTTGGAAATCCAAGCATCAATCACCGCCGCATTGGCATCAGCACGGCTTTGCAAACCCGCTAAGCCACCCACAGTTTTGGCCCACTCTAACGCCAAAATATAATCTTCAACACAAAGCATCGATGGCGTGTTGATGGTTTCACCTTCAAACATGCCTTCAATGAGTTTGCCGCCAGATGTCATGCGGAAAATTTTTGGCAACGGCCAAGCAGGAACATAGGATTCTAAACGAGCAACGGCACGAGGCGATAGAATGAGAACGCCATGGGCACCCTCGCCGCCTAAAACTTTCTGCCAAGAGAATGTGACCACATCCAGTTTCGTAAAATCCATGTCCTGCGCAAAAGCCGCAGATGTGGCATCACAAATCGTCAAGCCGTCGCGGTTCGCAGGAATCCAATCTGCATTGGCAACGCGCACGCCAGACGTGGTGCCATTCCATGTAAACACCACATCATTAGAAAAATTGATCTTTGATAAATCCGGCAGCTCGCCGTAAGGCGCAATAGTCTTGTTGGCATCTTTCAGTTTAAGCTGTTTCACAACATCGGAAACCCAGCCTTCGCCAAAGCTTTCCCAGGCCACCATATCAACACCGCGTGCACCCAGCAGGCTCCACATGGCCATTTCAACGGCACCTGTGTCTGATGCAGGCACAATGGCGATGCGGTAATCCGCTGGCACCTGTAGCACTTCGCGTGTAAGGGCAATTGCCTTCTTCAAACGCGCCTTGCCAAGGCTCGAACGATGTGAACGGCCCAAAACGGCGTTTTCTAAAGCTTGAGGGGTCCAGCCCGGAAATTTAGCGCAGGGGCCGGAAGAAAAGTTAGCGCATACAGGGCGTGTGCCCGGTTTCATATCTGTCATGTTGTTCTCCATCCTTACAGATGGGTTGGCTCTCGGTGGGGAGAGCTCGCCCGAGGCCGCTTCTGATCGAAGAGCTGTCGCAAATCAAGTAAAAATTCTTGGTTAAGTTAAATGAGTGTTGAAAAAGCAAAACCGCGCGCGCCCTGCTCATTCAAATTGGTAGGGCTTGCAGACGCTCCAACCAGAGTTTCTGGCGTTTGCGCAATTCATCCGCGCGAAGAATCATCGAGAAATCGTCTTTCAAACGGTCCAATTCTTCAAACCTAAACGCGCTTTCTCCATGCGCTGCCCACGCCGCCAGCAAAGATTGAAAAGGGCCAGAACCTGATTTGAGCGTAAACCACAGGCTATTCTTCTGAGCAGCCAGATTACGACTAATCCCGACCCATGCCTCGCCTGTGGCGGTGCAAATCACCGCATAAACTCCGCAAGCAGATTTGCGCTCCTTATATTGCGCAATTGCTGATTCTCGGTCTTGCTTATCCATGGCTGATCCTATTATTATCCGGATAATAATACATTACATTTTTATACGGGTAAATATAAATAATGAATCCATCAGTACAGGAACCAAATGAAATCAGTGCAAGTTACGTTTGCTTCTACGGAACAGACAAAATTGCAGATGGTTCACTTGCCAGTGTCGCCATGGCTGCATGCCATTTGGCAAGTTTACACCCAAACACCGCCACCCTGACGTTTGACCGAAGAACGGGAAATGTTATCGACCTGAACATAAGCGGCACCAAAAGTGATGTCGCTTCTCGTTACGCAACTTTGGACGAAAGAGTTGCAAAGCGTGGGCGACCAAAACTCGGCGTTGTCCCTCGTGAGATCACTCTGTTGCCGCGTCACTGGGAGTGGCTTGGGCAGCAACCAGGAGGCGCTTCCGTTACGCTACGCAAACTTGTTGATGCAGCAAGAAAAGACACAACCAGCCAAGAGAAAAATCGCGAATGCATTGCCGCGACTTATAAATTTATGTTCGCAGTAGCAGGTGATTTTCAATTATTCGAAGAGGCATCTCGCGCTCTGTTTGCTCAAAACTTTGTCAAGTTCAGAACTTGTGTAGGCAATTGGCCCGTCGACATTCGAAACGAGCTCATGTTGTTCCTACGGGGTGTTATGCCGTCAACGGAAAACTCACCTACTCCTAGCTCAGATGTGACTTAAAAAAGCCCAGCATACGCTTCCAACCGAGCTCTGATGCAGCACGGTCATGAGCATCGCGCTGCTCGTTCATGAAGGCATGTCCCGAATCATACATGAAGGTTTCCGCATCTATTTTTGCTGCTTTCAGTGCTGCCTCAAGTGCTGCAACTTCAACCGGAGTCGGATAATCATCTGTGTTTGAATAATGCCCTTGGAAAGGCACTTTCAAATCAGCAGGCTTAAACGCGCCCGCAGGCGGCATGCCATAAAACGCAACAGCGGCCTTCACTTCGGGAATGCGAACAGCACCGAGCGTTGTCACTGCCCCACCCATGCAAAATCCAGTCAGGCCCACTTTGGCTCCAGCTTTGCCAAGATACTGCACAGCACCCCGCACCACTTGATCGGTCGCATCTAAAAAATTCAGCGATGTCATTTCTTTCATCGCGGCATCCTTGTCGTGATAGGGAACCACAGTTCCTGCATAAAGATCAGGGGCCAAAGCATCATAGCCAGCAAGTGCAAAGCGATCACAAATACCGCGAATTTGGTCTTGCAAACCCCACCATTCTTGAATGACCACAACACCCGGTGCATGGTCATGCCCCGCTTTCGCAAGATACCCGTCAGTTTTCTTGCCATCAACACGGTCGAATGAAATGCGAGTGCCCATAATGTCTCTCCTGATTTTGAGACACCATAGCACAACAAAAAACGCGCCCATCATTTTCATGACAGACGCGTGGTTTTATCGCACGTAAATTAGAACTTGAAGCGCAAGCCCGCTGTCACCTGATGTTCCATTGTGTCTGGGCCTGAAATGCCAATGTCGCGGAACTTGTAACCAACATCTAAGGCAAGATTAGACATCACATCCACACTAACACCTGCCGCAAGCCCAAGGGCTAAGCCGTGATCATCTTTAAACCCAGGACCCTGAACCCAGCCATAGCCAACGCCAGCACCGACATAGGGTGTGAAGGCCGAATCATTCTTCCAATCGAAATAGACGTTGCCCATGAGCGCAGTCGTATCAATCTTTGCTCCAGGCGCAATGCTGTATTGACCGCTGCGATCAACAGTCATGTCCATGCGCAAGAAATCATTATATTGGTAGCCAACACCGCCGCCTGCAACCCATGCCTTATCATCGTTTCCACCGCTCCAGTTAAGGAACGATGCGCCTACATCACCGCGCAAATAGAAGCCCGACATAGTAGAAACTTCAGATGGCACGACAGGGATATTATCGGCAGCGCGAGCTGCAACTGATAACGGCAGTGCCACAACACCCGCCAATAAAATTGATTTTAAAATATTCATGTTACTCACCTCGTTACACAAACCATCCCGTTTGATGATTACAATATGATCAGCCGATGTGGTGCGAGACGGGCAAGAAAATGGCAAGAAAGTGACGGATTGCAACTGTTGCAAGAGTACAACAAGTTTTGTGTCGAATTGGAACAGCGTGTTTTACACACGCTGACCATAACCGTGTTAGGCTGCCGTTTTAGAAATTAAACTGCACAAATCATCGACAATCTTGTGCACCAGCCCCTCGTCCTGTCCTTCAGCCATCACGCGGATGAGAGGTTCAGTTCCTGAAGGGCGAATGACCAGGCGGCCTGTTTTGCCCAGCATAACTTCCGCGTCTTTGATTGAAGAAAGTACGATTGCATTTTCCAGCGGCTTGCTTTTACCAGAAAACTTCACATTCTTCAGAACTTGCGGGAAAGGCGTGAACATGTTGCAAACTTCGCTCACGGGCTTTCCTTGGCGCACAACTTCGGCCAGCACTTGAAGGGCGGCCAACAGCCCATCACCCGTAGTTGCAAAATCAGACATAACGATGTGGCCAGATTGTTCACCACCCACATTGAAGCCATGCTCGCGCATGTGCTCAACCACATAACGGTCGCCCACTTTGGTGCGCGCCAATGTCAAGCTTTGTGATTCCATAAAACGCTCAAGCCCAAGGTTCGACATGATGGTGGCCACCAAGCCCCCGCCCTTCAATTGCCCACGCTTGGCCCATGATGTGGCAATCAAAGCCATGATCTGGTCACCATCTATCACATTGCCATTTTCATCGCAGATAATCACACGGTCTGCATCGCCATCCAAGGCAATGCCTATGTCGGCGCGTGTCTCACGCACTTTCTGGCACATGGCTTCTGGATAGGTGGAGCCACATTTATCATTGATATTGGTGCCGTTAGGGTTCGTGCCGATTTCAATAATCTCAGCACCCAACTCCCACAACACTGGCGGTGCTGTGCGATAAGATGCGCCATTGGCCGTGTCGATCACAATGCGCAATCCGTCCAAGCCTGCTTCACCCACATAGGTGCGCTTGGCAAATTCAGTATACCGCGCACTAGCATCTTCGATGCGTTTCGCACGGCCAATATGATCAGATCCGGCCAATGTTATTTTTGATGCATTGTCTACCAGCGCCTCGATTTCGAGTTCCTTTTCATCAGACAGCTTATAGCCATCAGGCCCAAAGAATTTGATGCCATTATCAAAATAGGGATTATGCGAGGCTGAAATCATCACACCTAAATCAGCACGCATTGAACGTGTGAGCATGGCCACTGCCGGTGTGGGCGCAGGGCCAAACAAAAAAACATCCATGCCTGCGGAAAGAAGCCCCGCTGTTAACGCTTGCTCAATCATATAACCCGAAAGGCGTGTGTCTTTGCCAATCACCACGCGGTGGCGGTGTCCACCACGGCGGTGCAATTGGCCTGCCGCCATACCGATTTTCATAACAACATCCGGCGCCATTGCGCCTGTATTTGCGCGTCCACGAACGCCGTCAGTCCCAAAATATTTACGTGACATCTCAGTGCCTTCCCCTAAATCCCTTAGGCGATGTTATCATTAAACTTTAAAGACTGACTAAATGTGGCGCTAAGGCGGCGTTGAAAACTGCCAACGCATCAACTGTTTCCTTAACATCATGAACACGCAGTATATGCGCACCCATCATGGCGGCCTGCACGGAACCACCTACTGATCCAGCAACGCGTTTTGCGGCAGTCTTTTCTCCCGTCAACACACCCACCATGTTTTTACGCGATAGCCCCACCAGCAGAGCCACACCCAAACTATGAAAAATTGAGAGTTGACGCAACAATTCCAAATTGTGATGGATCGTTTTGCCAAAGCCAATGCCAGGGTCCACGGCTATCAAAGATTTTGGAATGCCCGCAGTCACGGCACCAGCAACCCGCTCTTCCAGCCAATCATAAACATCCAAAACCACGTCTTGGTATTTTGGCGCAAGTTGCATCGTGCGCGGTTCCCCTTGCGCATGCATAAGAACCACTGGCAAACCTGTTTCAACAATCGCAGCGACACTTGCGGCGTCAAACTTCAAAGCCGAAACATCGTTGATAATTTTAGCACCAAAACCGGCAGCTTCACGCATGAGCAAGCCTTTGCGCGTATCAACCGAAACACGATGATTGGCAGCCAACGCAGCTACAACAGGCATGATTCGAGTCCGCTCTTCGTCAATTGAAACTTCATTGGAGCCCGGCCGCGTTGACTCACCACCAACATCAAGAATATCAGCGCCCTGCTCTGCAAGTGCCAAGCCATGAGCAATCGCAAGCGCTGTTTCCTCATGCTGCCCACCGTCGGAAAAACTATCCGGTGTCACATTAACAATACCCATGATATTGCAACGATTGAAGCTCAGACCCGCAAAACCATCGCGGAGCTTTGTAATTTCATCCGTCAACGGATGATTTTTAATGTCGGTAAACGCATGAATGCTGCGAGAGATTAATTTTCCATCGCGCATAATTTTTTCGGCATGAGTAAATGCAATGTGAGGAATGCCACCCAAAGCACCGGCTGTGCCCGCAGCAATCATGGCCATTGCATCAGCACCAAAGACCAGAGAAAGCGGACGGAGATAAGTCTTGTTCAATTTTCACCTGATAAAAAAATAGCCACCCTAACTTTCATTAGGGTGACTACCGTATTTTTTATTTTAGCCTTGCGTTTGAGGCTCTAAACCGCCGGTCCGCTTGCCAGCGCGCGGCACACTGGGTGTGCTGTTGGCAGTGGGTCTGCTCTTGGGTTTGTCGTCTCGGTTCAATTTCTTACCAGACAAGATGAGCTTCACATCTTCGCCAGACAAAGTTTCAAACTCTAACAAAGCTGCCGCCACATCATGCAAGCCTTTGCGTTGCTTAGCTAAAATTTTCTTAGCCTTTGCTTCGCCAGCGTGAATCAGCGAGCGGGTTTCCTCGTCAATCAACTTTGCAGTTTCTTCAGACAGGTTTTTACTCTGTGTCACACTGTGACCCAAAAACACTTCCTGTTCATTGGCGCCATAACGAACGCGGCCCAATCGATCAGACATGCCCCACTCCATCACCATGGCGCGCGCCAAACCGGTGGCCATTTGAATGTCGCCAACAGCACCGTTGGTCACATTCTTTTCGCCACCGAGAATGAGCTCAGCTTCACGACCACCGAACAACACAGCAAGACGCGATTCACACCATTCTTTGGAGTAGCTATGGCGATCACCATCAGGCAGGTTCATCGTCACACCCAAGGCACGACCACGCGGAATGATCGTCACTTTGTGTAATGGATCGTAAGGCACTGCCAAACCAACCACAGCATGGCCTGCTTCATGATACGCCGTGTTCTTCAACTCGGCTGGGTTCATCACCAATGAACGGCGCTCTGCACCCATCATCACTTTGTCTTTTGCATCTTCAAACTCAGACTGTGTAACCATGCGCTTGTTGCGACGTGCAGCAAGCAAGGCCGCTTCGTTGACCAAGTTGGCAAGATCAGCGCCAGAGAATCCGGGTGTTCCACGCGCCAGAACTTTAGCATCGATATCTGGAGCCAGTGGCACATTCTTCATGTGCACAAGAAGAATCTGCTCGCGGCCCTTCACATCAGGATTACCAACGGTAATCTGACGATCAAAACGACCTGGGCGCAGCAATGCCGGATCGAGAACATCAGGGCGGTTTGTGGCCGCAACGATGATCACACCTTCATTGGCTTCAAAGCCATCCATCTCCACAAGCAACTGGTTGAGCGTTTGTTCACGCTCATCATTACCACCGCCAAGGCCCGCACCACGATGACGACCAACGGCGTCAATTTCGTCGATGAAGATGATGCAAGGTGCATTTTTCTTGGCCTGTTCAAACATATCGCGCACGCGGCTTGCGCCCACGCCCACAAACATTTCAACAAAGTCCGAACCAGAAATCGTGAAGAACGGCACACCAGCTTCACCAGCAATAGCACGGGCAAGCAAAGTTTTACCTGTTCCCGGAGGTCCAACTAACAAGGCACCGCGCGGAATTTTACCACCTAGGCGCTGGAATTTTTGTGGGTCCTTCAAAAACTCAACAATTTCTTGCAAATCATCTTTGGCTTCATCAACGCCAGCAACGTCGTCAAATGTCACGCGACCATGCTTTTCAGTGAGAAGCTTGGCCTTTGATTTGCCAAAGCCCATCGCCTTGCCTGAACCCGATTGCATCTGACGCATGAAGAAGAACCAAACGCCACCCAGCAAAATCATGGGAAGCCATGAAATCAGGAAACTGCTCCAAATTGAATCGCTTTGTTGTGCGCGGAAAACCAGATCAACTTTCTGGTCGCGCAACAACTTTAAGTCGGCATCGTTCAACACCAGAAATGGTCCTGTTGTCGCAATTGATTTTCCGTCAGCCTGCGTTGCAGTAATTGCACCATTGCTCGAGTAAACAACGCTTTTGACGCTACCGGATGAAACTTTATTGAGAAATTCCGAGTAACTCACCTCAGATGCGCCACCGCGCAAAGTTTGGCTTTGAAACAGGCTGAACAGAGCGATCAGCAAAAGTCCGATGACAATCCAAACTGCAAAATTACGAAAATTATTCACGTCCACCCTCATTTCACCAACGGAACCCAGAACTGGAACCCACGGCATTTATTCAGTTACGACCTACATAAGCCTTGCAGCATACAATTCCAAGGCTGACACAATCATTAATGGCGTAAAAATTCACATTTTACCCCTTCATTCAAGATATGCCCGTCCACCACAACAACAGGCAAAGTTGCCTGAACAAAGGCAGGAATATCTTTCTGCCTAGGCTTTGTAGGTTGCGGTATAACAATGGCACCAACAGGACCTACTACGCGAAATCGGCCATCCCAGATGACTTCGCCAGAATCGGGGATCAAAATTGATTGCGGCGGTTTTCGTCCCGGTTCACGGCCAACAACAACCTCTAATTGTCGTTTGCTGAAAACGGCACCGCCCAAAGAACGCCGTGAACCCAGCGGTTCAACAAGCCAATTCAAAAGGTTTTTACGTTTGACGAGCTCAACAGAATTTTGCATCCCGCAAAGGCCCAAAAGCCGCTGGATGATCAAGTCTTGAGCGCCTAATGACAATTTTTGAAATTCAGCGCGGCTAAACCGCGCAAATCCCTGGTCGTGGATATGTAAATTCTGCTCACACCATGTGTAGGCGCTTTCCTGCTCTAGGCGAAATTCAGCCTGGGCGGTTTGGGCCTGCAACACTAAATTGCCAACTTCACCTTTGAGACTTTGTCGAATTCGAACCCTCTCAAATCGCGTGTCCTCATTGCTGGGGTCTTCAATCCAGCTTTGATGGTTCAGTTTTAAGTATTGGCGCAAATCGTCACGCCGCATATTCAGCAGCGGCCTTACAATGCGAATTCCATTCCAATCGCGCTCGGGCCAAATGCCTGCCATGCTGGCCGCTGTTGCGGTGCGTGAACTGCGCATCAACACCGTCTCTGCCTGATCATCAGCCGTATGCCCCGTCAGAAGCGAGCTAACGCCATTATTGGCACACCAAGCAGCCATCAAATCATAGCGCGCTTGGCGAGCTTTGGCCTGAATTCCTGTTTTAGGCTTGTTATGTTGCCACCGCAAAATCTCATGCGGCAAACCGATATCTTCACACCATGCAGCCACTTGCAAAGCCTCGCTAGCCGAAGCGGCACGCAAATCGTGATCGACAGTGAGCACAACAAGGTACGGTAGATTTTGAGCAGCGCTCGCCCACGCTTTGGCCAAAAGCATCATGGCTATAGAGTCAGATCCGCCTGACACCGCCAAGGCCACGCGTGTTTGGCCAGTCAAAGAAGCAAAGAGTTTTTCGGAGTCTAAACTATGCTCAGCACGAAGCACGCTTGAATTCCGCTTGGGCGCGCTTTTTAGCCTCAACCGCATTTGGGAATTCCGAGCTCACAGAACCGAGTGCCGCACAGCCTTGATCTTTTTGACCCAACTTATTCAATGACAGGCCAAGCTTCATCAAACTATCAGGTGCACGGCGGCTTTTTGGATATTGCTTATAGCCGGTCAGATAGTTTTTGGCCGCATCAGTGTAATTTTGCTGGGCATAAAAAGTCTCGCCCAATTTGAATTGCGCACTGCCAGCCAAATTATGATCTGGATATTTCGATAAAAATTCTTTGAAGCCAGTCTCAGCTTCAGCATACTGCAACTGCAATAACGACTTCTCAGACCGCAAGAATAGATCGTCGGGCGTTTCAGGCTGCAACGACACAGGTTCAACACCGTCAGCGGGCGCTGCAGCGGCTTGGTCTCCGCCGGGGGGCACCAATACTTGTCCTTGGAATCCGCCGTCTTGCGGTTGGGCCGCCGCGGTATTCAAATCACCTAACAACTTTGGTGCAGGCGCAGCGCCATCAGCAGGTTGAGCTACTCCACCATAAATAGTGCCCTGCTGAGCAGGTTGGCTTGCATCTTGTTGCAAGGGCGTCTCTTCGATAGTTTCAACACCAGCCGTGGCTTGAACCGGCGCATCTAAAACCAATTTTTTCTTAATCGGTAAAGCTTGTGGCGCAACTGGGTCAACAGAGGTCATTTTCTTAGGCTGAGTGGCAACCTGATTTTGCAATTGCCTTACGGTATTGTTGAGCTCTTCGATCTGGCCCACTAACTGGTGAACTTGTTGCTCGAGGGAGTCGACGCGGTTACTCACATCATCAGCAAAAGCGGGAGCGCTGGACACAGACATCAACAAGGCAACAACAAATAGACTACGCTTCAACATGGAATCTCATCCGTATAAACTTCACATGCCCTTTAACTGAAACTAAAACACGGACAAATTGAGGCTGGTCTATGTCCGCAATAAAATCGAAAAGGCTGTTGCAACATTACAACAGCCGTTCACTTTTATTTTGCACCACCGGTAATCACAGTAACAGCGCGTCGATTCTGGCTCCAGCATTGTTCAGCGTCACACAAAGCGACTGGGCGCTCTTTGCCATAGGCAATCGATGAAATGCGGTTGCCGGGAACGCCATGGCTGATCAAGAAACCACGAACAGTTGTCGCGCGGCGCGCCGAGAGCGAAATGTTATATTCGCGTGTGCCGCGTTCATCGGCGTGGCCTTCAACCTGCACAGACACACCTGAATATTGCTTCAGCCAATCCGCTTGTTTTGTCAGAGTATCAGCCGCTTCAGGTGTCAAAGAAGTCTGGTCGTTCAAGAAGAACACGCGGTCGCCAACATTTTTATCGAAATCGCCTTTTGAACCCGGTGCTTGGCTGCCCACATCAACGCCACCATTGCCTTGGCCATTCAGGCCAGCGTCTAAATCAGGTTGATTTTTCTTGGAGCAAGCAGCCAAAGCCAAAAAGCAGCAGCAGATTGCTGCCATTTTAAAACCAGCTAAGCGCGTCATCATCATAAAAAACTCCTCAAAATCTGCCTATTCAGGCCAAAAACAAAACGTCCAAATTCACCTGAGCCGCAATAACGGGAACAGCGCGGCGAATTTGTGGCCAATTTTATATAAATTGTCACTATTCTAACCTATTGCCGCATTCTTAGTTAAGAAGTGGTGACCATGCCGGATCAGAAGAAAACTCCGGTGTTGGCACTTCTTGTTCGTTATAACCCGAAATATCCACCGAATAGAGCTGCGGTCCACCTTTCTCGCCGGGTGTTTCTCGGAAGAACATCACAACGCGTGAATTAGGCGACCATGTTGGCCCTTCATTGTGAAACCCTTCTGTCAAAATACGCTCGCCTGAGCCATCGGGATTCATCACACCAATGGCAAATTTCGAATCGCCCTGCTTGGTAAAGGCAATCCACTTGCCATCAGGTGACCAGACAGGCGTGGAATAGCGACCCTTACCGAAACTGATGCGGTTTTGATTAGAGCCATCCGCCCCCATCACATAAATCTGCTGCGTGCCACCACGATCAGACTCAAATGTAATTTGTGAGCCATCGGGAGAATAGCTGGGAGCTGTGTTAATCGCGTCAACGTTTGTAACCTGCCGCATTTGCTTTGAGCGCAAATCCATTTCAAATATATTCGCATTGCGACCATCATCACTCTGCAAACTCATCAACACTTTTTGTCCATCGGGCGAAAACCGTGGCGCAAAACTCATGTTTGGAAAATCGCCAACGATTTCTTTTTGACCAGTATCAATATTAAAAAGATAAACCCGCGATGC
Source organism: Hyphomicrobiales bacterium (assembly GCA_025359215.1). Lineage (GTDB taxonomy): Bacteria > Pseudomonadota > Alphaproteobacteria > Rhizobiales > Aestuariivirgaceae > Aestuariivirga. The sequence goes on along the minus strand of JANYHE010000126.1, from coordinate 2,330 downwards.
TTCTGTGCCTATGGCAGCATAGGTAATTTCTTGGCTATTGGGCGAGAAGCGCGGCGTCATCAAAATCTCATCACCCTTGGTCAATGTGTGAGCGCCAAAACCATCTTGGTCCATAATCCCAAGACGCTTGATGCGCTTGTCCTTTGGTCCTGATTCGTCCACAAAAACCACGCGCGTATCAAAATAGCCGGGGTACCCCGTAATGGACTTATAAATAAGATCAGCAATCTTATGTGCGATGCGCCGCGCCACTTTTGGAGTTGCGGTAAAGCTTGTGCCCGCCACCAGCTGGCCAGTGTTCACATCAAAGAGTTTAAATGCGACCGACATTTTTCCGCCCGCCATTGAAACTTGGCCAATGACCAAATCCTTTGCCTGCACTTGTTTCCAGCTGGCAAATTGTGGGGCAGCGTCAAAGCTTCCAATCTGTTCAATGAACGATTCCGGCGGCAGTGGTTTGAAGTATCCTGAATGAGCCAAATCGTTGGCAATCACCCCAGCAATTGTGGCTGCCGTGTCGCCAGCACCATCACCAGAAATAAAGGGAGCAATGGCAATGGGCAACGGATCAATCTGCCCGCCAGAAACGGTGCCGTTCACTGCATAAGCTGAAGGTGCTGCAAATCCAATCAGCATCAATATTGCAAAAACCAATGTGCGCATTTTTAATTCCATCTAAGTCCCAAACAACAAGTTTGGATTAAAGTCTAATGTATTGTCTTTCCACAGCTCATATTGATCTGGCGGCAAGTCATAATTTTGACATTCTAGAATAGCCGAAACCGCAGCCCGCGCAGTGGCATCAAAAATCGGGTCAGAATTCACGCTTGCAACTTCAGGCTGGCCATTGACTGAGCCATCCTGATTCAACAAAAAATGAATCCGCACTGAGATATTGGCATCACGAGCGGCAGGGGGCACGTTGAAACAACCCTTCACCTTGCTGGTCAACGCATTGATCAAAGTTGCAGTTACCACCTGATCATTTCCTTGCGCATCATTGGCAGCAAGCTTTGGTGCGCCAGTTTCCTTGCTGGGCTGAGCGGGAGCAGTCTTTTCGCCTTTTTGTTTATCCAAAAATGCGGAAATGTCTTCAAGCTTTAAATCTGGCTTCTTTTTATCCGGCTTTTTGGCATCCGCAGTTTTAGCAGGCGTGGGCTTCTCAACTGGCTTAGGATCTGGCTTCTTTTCAGGCGGCGGCTCGTCAACCGTCTTCAACAAATCTTTGAGTGGATCTGAATTGAGCGGTGTCGGCTCCACGGGTTTGGGTGGCGTTGGCTTCGGTTTCGGTGGCTCTGGCTTTGGCTTGGGTGGTTCAGGCTTTGGTGGCTCTGGGTCAGGCGGCGGAGTGGTGGGCTCATTTGCAGCCGTCTTCACTTCATCTGCCACTTTGGGCGCTGGGGGCACGTCTTTGACAATCTTTGTCACTTTGGGCGCTGGTTTTTCAACAGAAGGAGTTGCGTCTTTTGCTGTCGCCACTTTTTGTGTCTTGTCGGTAATCTGGCTGATATCAACTTGCACAGCTTCAACAGGTTTCACTTCAAATGGCTTTGGCGCAGGTAAAACGACAAGCGTGGCCAGCAATATTGCAGCGTGAAATCCAATTGATATGACAACCGGTTTACGCATCAGTTTGCCGGGGCCACCTTATCGGCAGGCGTGGTGACCAAACTGATTTTGGTAAAACCAGCGGAATTCAAAACACCCATCACTTCCATAATTGCACCATAAGGCACATTGGTGTCGCCCCGCACCATCAACTGTTCTTCATTGCCATTTTTAGCAAGCGCTTGAAGCTTGGCTGCAAGATCCCCCAAGGCAATTTCAGATTTGTCGATAAAAACTTTGCGATCAGCTTGCACAGAAATTGTGAGCGGCTCTGAGGGTGTGGCGAGTTGCTTTGCTTGGGTTTTCGGAAGCTCAATCGGCACGCCCGTCGTCATCAACGGGGCTGCTACCATAAACACAATTAGCAGCACCAACATCACGTCCACCAACGGTGTCACGTTAATATCGCTCATCGTTCCAGTATTAGAGCGGCGGCGCGAATTACGCCTTTGATAGCCACCCACTTTTGAACCACCTGCACCCATGTTTACACGCGCTCATCAAGCTGGCGTGAAATAATGGCCGAGAATTCATCCGCAAAATTTTCTAATCGCATTCCAATCTTTCCAGCGTCAGCTGAATACATGTTATAGAAAATTGTCGCTGGTATGGCGGCAACAAGGCCAATGGCCGTGGCGAATAACGCCTCGGCAATGCCGGGAGCAACCACAGCAAGGTTTGTGTTCTGCGAATTTGCGATGCCTTGGAAGGCCGTCATAATG
>JANYHE010000120.1 GCA_025359215.1 Hyphomicrobiales bacterium | reverse complement strand
GCTTGCGCCAAACGTCCCATCGGTTGGCGGGCAATAAACGCTGCGCGTGCCTGATCGAAATCGCCTTGGGCGCGAATCCGGTCATGCAGTGAAGGCGTTTCCACAGTTCCCGGGCAAATCGCATTAAAGCGCAATCCCTTGGATGTAAAATCGGCTGCCAGTGCCTTGGTCATGCCAATAACAGCCGCCTTGGAGGCTCCATAAATAAAGCGATTTGGAGCCCCTTTAATTGAAGAGGCAACTGATGCCATATTGATAATCGAGGCCGAACCTTTCTCAAGCCAAGCCGGCATGAATGCCTTGATCATACGAAAATGGGCTTTTGCATTCAGATCAAACGAAAAGTCCCAATCCTTGTCGGTGGCTTCCATTATGCTGCCATGATGCACAAAACCAGAGCAGTTAAACAGAATATCGGGCGCACCCACTTTCGCAGCCGCTGCGGCGATGGCCTCTGGCTTCATCACATCCAAAACAAAAGTTTCTATGCCGTGTTGTTCAGCTTCCAAGGTTTTCAGCAAATCTTCCCGAATATCGGTGGCCCAAACCTTGGCGCCTTCTTTGGCCATAGCAATCGCCGATGCGCGGCCAATGCCTTGCGCCGCTGATGTTACCAAAGCTATTTTACCCTGCAAACGTCCACCCATTTACAATTCTCTCCAATGCTGTTCAGGTGCAACTATAGTCAACTTAAGAGCCCTGTCCATGACCGATGATGAACTTTGTTATCTGCCCGCGATTGATGCAACGGCTCTTTTCAAATCCAGGAAGCTCTCGCCCGTCGAATTGTTAGAAGCAATTTCTAACCGTTCCCACAAGCTAAACCCAATCATCAATTGCTTTGCTGAACAGTATTTTGAAGAAGCACGCTCTAACGCAAAAAGCGCCGAGGCAAGCTATGCCAGCGGCCAAGAGGGCGGCGCACTGTTGGGCATTCCCCTTGCCGTCAAAGACGCGCAGCGCGTCAAAAACAAACGAACCACACACGGATCGCTAATCTTCAAAAATGCAGCACCCGAAGATCATTCTGATCCCATGGTTGAACGTTTGGAAAATGCAGGTGCTAATATTTTTGCCCGCACAACCACGCCCGAATTCTGCCTCACCGGGGCCTGTCATTCTCGGGCTTGGGGTGTAACGCACAATCCTTGGAATCTAGAATATGGTCCGGGCGGATCGTCCGGCGGATCGGGCGCGGCACTGGCTTCTGGCTTTACAACGCTTGCAACCGGCACCGATATTGGTGGTTCCATTCGCATTCCAGCTTCGGCCAGTGGTGTTGTAGGATTTAAACCACCCCATGGCCGAAACCCCGACGGGCCGCCTTCAAATTTTGATCGCTTTAATCACTGTGGCCCCATGACCAGAACAGTGGCTGATGCAGCTTTGATGCAAAACATCACAGCAGGCGTTCACGCGCGCGACCATGATTCCCTCCGTACGCAGATTAAATTACCGACAAAAGCTGCTTCAATCAAAGGCATGAAAATTGCCTATTCGATTGATTTTGGCTATGTGAATGTTGATCCCGAAATTCGAACAAACACACTCGCTGCCATAGACATTTTTAGAGCAGCAGGAGCCATAGTCGAGGAAGTTGATCTTGGCTGGACCGTTGCAGTCGATCATGATTGTATGCATTGGTATAATGCCATGAATTTTGGCAGGCAAACCATCTGGCATCAAGAGAAGAGCGCCCATTTAATGACTGACTATGCAATTAGAATGGCTGAGTCAGTTAGGCATGGCTCCACGATGGATGATATTCACAAACCCTGGGCACGGGCCAATGCCATGTATCAAACACTGGGCCCTATTTTAGAAACCCATGAGGTTTTGATTTGTCCAACACTTAATTCACCAGCCGTAAAAGCCAACCACGACCCTTGGGATCACTCATTCACAGTGAATGGCAAGAAAGCCGATCCTGAATATGGCTGGGTGATGACCCATCAATTTAACATGCTACACAATTTGCCAGTTCTGGCTGTGCCCTCGGGCCATGCCGCCAACGCAGTGCCTACGGGTATTCAAATTGTTGGCCGCAGCTTTGATGATGAGACAGTGTTTCGCGCGGGCCTCGCCTATGAGAGGGAATGTGGCGGATGGTATAATTCACCCGCCACAAGGCCAAAACTCAATAAGGGCTAATAGCAAAGATGCGTCCGGTCGCAGCCTTCACGCGCAGGCGAAGGCGTTGGCCATCGCGGACAGCGAGATAGGCAAAGTCACGACCTGCGCAATCCACCGCACGCACACGACGGAAGCCAGACTCGCTCAACGAGTCTGCAATATCTGAGCACGAATTGCTTCCGTTGCCAAACTGGAAGCTGAAGAGAGCACCCTGATCATAGCCGTTATCATAATAATCGTAATTATCATTGTAATTTGGGCGATGGCGACGGTGCCACCGCTGCGGAGGCGGAGGATTTCCATTGTCGCCGTAGCGCCTCGGTGGGGGTGGTGGAGGAACATCGCCATTGCCGTCATTATAGACGGGTGGCGGTGGCGGGGCCGATGGCACCTGGTAACCGTTACCATCTTTTATAGGTGGGTAACTCAGACCATCATTTTGAGAACAACGCTGATCATCAGGATTTTCCATACAATAGCGACTTGCAGCATCGGCCTGAGAAATCAGACCTAAAGCAAATACCGCAGTAACCAAACCCGCGACGAGATATTTTTTCATGAGCAAACCTGTTGTTTCAGACGCTAAATACTTGCAAGGGATTCAGGCAAGGTAACGACGTGATTATGATTAATCTGGGGCAACACAATTCTGTTTTGTCTCAATCCATCAGGTTCGATAAAGTTCCATTTCTCATCATTTAAAACAGATGATCAGAGTGATTATTTCACAACAACGAATGAAATTTTGGCAACACCTGAACGGTTAAGACCAATCACCTTGGCAGCGCCCAAGCTCAAATCCAAAATGCGTCCACGAATAAAGGGTCCACGATCATTGACGCGGACCAAAACCGTTTTTCCAGTTTTCAAATTGGTAACACGCAGCATCGTGCCAAAGGCCAGCTTGCGGTGCGCCGCTGTTAATCCCATGGGCTTGAAATGCTCGCCATTGGCAGTCAACCGACCTGATTTATAGAATGATGCCCAACCTGTGGTCAGCGCTTGTGCAGGTGCGGCCAGCATTAATGCGGCCAAAGCAGAAATCAAAATACGTTTCATAAATTACAAACCCCGTTATATTGCGGCGCAACATAACGGGGTTTAAGGCAAAAATGAGGCAAGCTTAAATTGCAGCTTCAACCATAATTTCAACGTCAAGTCCGGGGGCTGCAAGCTTTGACTCAACAGTGGCGCGCGCTGGCGTGTGGCCCTGTGGCACCCAAGCATCCCACGCTTCATTCATGTGAGCGAAAGTTGCAATATCAGTGAGCCAGATATTGGCCTTTAAAATCTTGGTCTTTTCGGTGCCAGCTTGCTTTAATGTGGCATCAATCAACGACAGGATTTCTGTGGTTTGCTCTTTCACAGATTTGCCAGCCATTTTATCAGCTACAAATCCGGCCAAATAAACTTTGCCGCCATGGACAACCGCTTCGCTCATGCGCTTGCCAACACCAATACGTTGAATTGTCATTATCATCTCCTTGTGAATGAGCGCTGTCTAAACCACAGCATCAATCACTGCAAGCAAAGCGCGCGGTAAAACCTCGAAGGCATAAGGCGCATGCAGACGCTCCAGCCAATGGTGATAATCCCTGCCCCATGGCCCAAGATTGATGCAAGCATAGCCTGCCGCATCGGCCATTTTAAAACTGCTTCCCCAAATCGGCGTATTGGCGGCAACCACAGCCATATCGCCTGAAGCTTCGCCGAAATAGCTCATATCAGAAATGCCGGCGAAATATTTCAGTGTGCCAACGTTAAAATCAGCAAGCGTTTCAGCTATCACTTTTTCAAGGCTGGAGTCCGACAATGAAACGGCAGGATAAGGAATAGACCCAAACCCCAAAACCACAGCCGGCCCCACCAAACCTGATTGCGCCCACACAAATTCCGTGAGCAGTTTAGAGCGTTCAGGAAAATCCAAATGACTGAGTGTTTCAATTTCCGCAGCCTTCACTGAGACCATCTCTGATTTCACCAGTTTGGCAACGTCAGCATAGGAGATAACAGGCACATCACGCTTCACCCGAAGCGCCGCACGCTTCATGGCCCGGCTTGCATGATCAAATGAAATTGAAAACACCTCAGCAGCCGAACGACGATGTTGCATCGTGTTCCAATAGACCCAGCAGGCAGCAGGTGTGGTCACGTTGTATCCTTGCTTCACATCCTTGGCATGGAGACATGTGGGTGGTGCTGCCACTTCTTCGCCTGTCGTTTCCGAAAGTTCGGGAGACAACTCAAATTCGCTGATCAATTCCGCAGCGAGATAAGCAGCATTGGCCCCATCTTGTGGATAACCAGCATGAGCCTCTTTGCCAACCACATAAGCTGTGAGCAATTGCTTGCCGATCGAACCCAGTGTGGCAACCCGCGCTTTAGAACCGTCTCCCTGATCAGAAATCGCATCAAGATTGATCACCAGTTTGATGTCGAGATCATGCTCAACTGCGATGTCTTTCAAACGTGGTGCAGCAGCCCGCGCGCCGGCCGAGCGATCTTCTTCGTCCGAAACCGCAATGAATAAAAGCGTTGCATCACCATGATAAGCTTCCATCGCAGCAAAGCCTGCAGCAAGCCCGGCTTTCATATCCAAAAGCCCACGCCCCGGTAGAAATTCACCGCTTTCAAAATCCGCCAGCGCTAAATCATTCTCGCCACTGGCTTTAAGCTTCGCAATAATTTCAGGCAGAAGTTTCTCAGCCTCGAAGGCTAGAGATTTCAGTGCGCCATAACCATCAATCGGCACCACATCAAAATGCCCCGTGAGAACCACTGTCTTATTGGTACGCCCAAGTTTGAGCGCAAACACATTGCTGCGCCCTGCTGCATCGCCCAGAATGGGCTCAATCCACGTGGCGTCAAAGCCTTCGATATAATCGGCAAGCCGCAACGCAAATTGCGCTTCGTCGTTTGATCCGGTCACTGAGGGCCATGACGTGAGGGTCAAAGCAATATCGCGCGCACGGGCCGCAAGATCATTCCTCATGCAAAACTCGCATCATGGGCCAGCACCGCATTCAGCAACACTTGTGCACCTGCCCCACATTCTTCCAACGTCGTGGACTCCGCTTCATTGTGTGAAATGCCACCAAGGCAAGGAACGAATATCATCGTAGTGGGTGTCACCCGTGCAATATAAGCGGCATCATGCCCCGCACCCGAGGCCATTTCTCGTGACGAATATCCAGCTTGCTTGGCCCCCTGCCGAACACACTCAATCAGCGCTGGCGCAAATTTAACAGCGGGCGATTTCCAAATGCATTTTTCTTCAAAGGTAACGTTTGAACCCGCGCCAATCTTAGCAATCGACTGTCGAAACGCTGCTTCCATTTTATCGAGCACTGCCTCATCCGGGTGGCGCAGATCAACCGTAAAGAACACTTCGCCCGGCACCACATTGCGGCTATTCGGCCGGTTCTCAATCAACCCAACCGAGGCAACACCCGGCAGGTGGTTCATGCCTACATGGTCAATGGCATCAATCATCCGCGCAGAAGCCAGTAGCGCATTCTTGCGAAGCCCCATCGGTGTAGCCCCCGTATGACTCTCTTGTCCCGTCACTGTCACTTCATACCACCGCATGCCTTGAACACCCGTCACCACACCAATGATTTTTTCCTCGGCTTCGAGAATTGGCCCCTGTTCAATGTGAAGTTCAAACATCGATTCAAACTTAATCGCACCGGCCTTGTGCTCACCCTTATAGCCAATGCGCGAAAGTTCATCGCCCAACTTCACGCCAGAACGATCCTCGCGTGTGTAAGCATAATCTGCTGTAAAAACTCCCGCATAAACCCCCGAGCACAACATGGCAGGCGCAAATCGCGAACCTTCTTCGTTGGTCCAATTCACGATCATAATGGGCGCGTTGGTTTCATATCCCATATCAACCAAACTGCGCAAAGCTTCGAGAGCGCCAAGAACCCCAAGCACCCCATCAAATTTTCCACCTGTGGGTTGCGTGTCTAAATGTGATCCCATGGCAATGGGTAAAATATCCTTCTTACCTGGCCGCGTGGCAAACATGTTGCCCACTTCATCCACCTGCACAGTGCAGCCCAGCTTCTCGCATTCGGCCTTGAACCAATCGCGAACCTCTTTATCTTCATCCGAAACTGTAAGCCGCTTAATGCCGCCCTTGGGGGTTCCGCCAAAGGCTGCCGTTTCCATCAAACTGTCCCACAGTCTTTGTGGATTAATAGTGAGGTTGGTTTTCGAATTCACAGTCAATTCTCCGGTGCAAACATTAGGTTACAAGCTGCAATTTGTCGGCTATTGCTGGCAACGCGTCAAGAGCGCAAATCGGGAAGACACCATGACCAAAACGCTTATTGCTGTTCTTTTATCCACCTTGCTTGCGACCTCTGCATTGGGCGAAGACTCTCACAAGAATTTTATTGTCACCATTGACGGCCAAGATTTTGAGATTAACCCCGGCGATGCCATCACAGGAAAATCCAAATCGGGTGCCGAAATTAAATTAGCTTTGAAGCGCAAAGAATTCAGCACCTTCGAGCAAGGCGACCTCAGTTTTGAATATCGCAGTGACCTTTCTGTAGCGTCATCCGATATTGCCTCGGACATCCACCAACACCTGGTGGCTTCCGCTGTAGGCTCCCTCGTGATTGTGCAGCAATATGACAAGATCAACCCCGGCAAGCTGGCCGATTTTATGCTCACGCAGTTTGCTGAAGGTTCGGCTGATCCCCTCTCAAAATTGGAAAAAACTGAATTCTCGCGCACCTTAAGTGATGGCACGATTCTAAAGGGTCTAAAGGCTTCGCTTAAATCAGAAAAAGAAGATGTGGCCATTGAAGTGCTGGCGGCTGATCAAGGCATTGGCGGAATAGTTGCTATTTCACGTTACAATAACGACGCTGACCAAGCCGAAAAAACCATCATTGATCGCTTCTGGAAAACCTTACGGCTCAAGAAGTAAACTATTTTTTATGGGGACTGTGCAAAGCCAGATCCGCTGCACTTAACCGATCAAAAACAGAATTATTCTGGTGCCAATAGGGATAGGGAAGCGGCAACATGCTCACATCATCAAGGAGCTTCCGCTCTTCGGCAGTCAGCACCAGTGAAGCTGAAGCCAGATTGTCCACCAGCTGCGCCTCATTGCGCGCGCCAATAACCAGCGACGCCACACCGGGCCTGCCCGCAGCCCACGCTAAAGCCACTTGCGCCGCAGAAACGCCGCGGCCCTCACCCACAGCAACCAGCGCATCAATAATTTTATAAAGCCGCTCTTGATCGTGGATTGGCGGTTCAGTCCATCCCGACAAATGGCGCGATACTTCAGGTGAAGAATTGCGGCGGAATTTTCCGGAAAGCAGCCCTCCTGCGATGGGGCTCCACACTTGCACACCAACGCCTTGATCAACAGCAATTGGCAGCAGCTCATATTCCGCCTCACGCGCTTGAATGGTGTAGTGAATTTGCTGCACCACGAATTTGGAAAAGCGATTGCGCTCAGAAGACATCATGCATTTCATAATGTGCCAGCCGGAAAAATTAGAGCAGCCGATGTAACGCACCTTGCCCTGTTGCACGAGTGTATCAAGGGCGGCCATGGTCTCATCCACTGGGGTTTGCCCATCCCACTCATGCATGAAATAAACATCGATATGATCGCGCTGCAGCCGCTTCAAACTGGCTTCGCAGTGTTGAATAATATGATAGCGCGAAAGCCCCTGCTCATTCGGGCCTGCCCCCATGCCAAAGCGCACTTTGGTGCCTATCAATAATTGATTGGAGCGGGTTTTGAGAATTTCACCCAGCGCTTCTTCGGAGCGACCCTTGGTGTAAGCATTCGACGTGTCAAAAAAATTCACACCATGATCAACCGCCACATCCACAAGGCGTGATGCACCTTTAATATCGAGCGCGCCCGGAATATCAAAAAACCCTTCGCCAGAAAAATTCATCGTGCCCAGCGTATGCAGCGAAACTTTAAGGCCAGATGACCCGAGATTGCGATATTCCATTGGTGATTATTCCTTATTTTCAGCTTGCGGATAGGCAATAAGAAATTGCCAAATGCAATACATCAACAAGCCCCCTGCAACAGCCGTCCACATGCCATCATGCGACACAAAAATCTCCACGGCCAGCCATATAGCAACCGAAACCACAATGGCGACACGCCGCCAATAGGGTTCATAGAAAGGATGGGGAGTGATGTTGATATTCATGGCCAGAAATTAGACCTAACTCCCCGGACAAAGCAATCAACTTGTGGGGTTTGCTTTGTAACCAGGAAGCTGAGCTGCGCCCGCTGCCGCCGCAAGGGCCATTGCTTTTTTTATTGACCCACTGAAATCGGCATTCAAAGCTTTCAGCTTTATCAAAGGTCGGAAATAATCAGCCCACACAAATTCCATATAGGGTGTGAGAGTTTTAGTGAACCCGCCTTCCTGGCGCACCACGCCAGCCAAGCTGCGATAAGGATCATCTTGCAAGTCCATCAGGTCATCAGGAATGTCTGAAATTTTGCGAAGCTTGCCCTTGCCATCAAACGGATGCACCCAAGATTTGCCTTCCATGGTTGTCCAGAATTCAGGCAAAGCCAATTTTGAAAGGTCCGCCTCCACCACCACAGGTGCAGTCTTGAAACCTTCCTTCATTAAAGCGTAACCCAAATGATGATGGTCAATAATATGGATTTCGTCATTCGGCCCCAGCACCACGCGCAATGGGTTAGCCAAAATAAAGTCCACCAATTCCTGTGGCTTGCGTTCACGATCGCGCAAACCTTTGCGCTTCATTTTAACAAGGCGCTTGCCCACCGCAATTTGCGTGGGGCGCAACAATTTCACAGCGATGCTTTGCACAGTCATGGGCTTAATCCTTCATGCGCTTGGGTTCAGTGTCGTCAATGTCTTCGGGCAGCTTGCGCACCGCTTCAATGCCGTGCTCCACATAATGAAAAATACTATTGCCAATAATCACCAGCGCGGTTGTTTCAGCACCCAACATCAGGCGGCCAAAACCAATCAAACACCCCACAGCCGCCACACACCACACGGTGGCCGCGGTGTTGAGGCCACGGATGCGAAGCCCGTCTCGCAAAATCACGCCACCTGCCAGAAAACCAATGCCGGTGGCCACCTGCGCCAAAACCCGCGCCGCAGCGTCGCCACCCAGTTCAAGCCCCGCGATCACAAAAAGTGCTGCGCCAAAGGCCACCATACCATCAGTGTGCGGCCCCGCCACATGCCCACGCCAGCGCCGCTCAAACCCAATGGCCCCGCCAAGCAGCAGAGCTAAAAACAACCGAAGGAGAATATCAAAATCCTGCATGGCCAAAGCCTAGCGCTTTTTCACCAATCGCAACAAGTCACCGTCCATTACAAATGGTTAAACTCACATCGCCCAATCGAGAACCACAATCCCGTCAACACCACCTTCGCAAGCCGCCACAATCATGGCCCCCACTTTTTGATGGGCCGGATGCGGCAAATACCCATCCCGCGCCGCTGCATCCACAAAATCAACAGTGAAACCATGGGTGTGCCCGCGCTGCAAACCCTCGGGCGAACAATCAACCCCCGTGCTGATGGCAAGGATGCCCGCAACATGATTTTGCAAATCTTTAAGCGCAGCAAAAATCAAAGCCGCATCAGCATCATCACGAAGCTTCATCAAAACAACATGTCGGATCATATGGCATACCTCTGTTTATTCCGTCACCCCGGCGAAGGCCGGGGCGGAGCTAGGACTTTTGTTTCAACCAAAGTGGCAACCGCATCAATCTCATCATGCAAATCCAGCCACTCTGGATTCATCTCCTCAATAATACGAAATTTCCAAGCCCGATGCCAGCGCTTCAACCATTTCTCGCGTGCAATGGCATCTTCCATCGAATGAAAATGCGCATACCAAACCAATTTGTCTAAATCACGGTCCGCAGTGAAGCCATCATAGCGCTTGTTCTTATGATCCCAAACGCGGCTCCAAAGATTGCTGGTGACACCGACATACATTGTTCCCCGATGCAACTTGGCCATGATGTAAACAGCGGGAAGTTTTTCGACGCGCTCAAACATGATCGGCCTCCGTCATACAATTATTACTCCGTCATTCCGGCGAAGGCCGGAACTGGGCTTCCTCACGCGACGTTTTATAAAAAAGCCCAACCACGGCCTTCGCCGTGGTGACGGAATAAAGCCATTAGTTCAAGTCAGCTGTAGGCGGAAGTAAGTTCGCTGGTTCATATGGCCTTATTTGTCAAAGTTGAAAACTGCCCAATCATCTGCGTGTTCATAGAATAATTCTGCAATTTGTTCTGTGGACATGGATTTTCGCAATTGATAGGTCGCGCAAACCAAAAGCCCGCGTCCGACCGCATGGGGATCCGCGCCATTCTTTTCCATTGCTTTGGCCATATCGCGAGCTAAGCAAAACGCATGCTGCTCATCGGGACGAATTTCGTCCTCTTCGTTCATAAGTTATACCATCTCCCTCACGGCACAACCTCAATCCGCTGCACACCCTTCGGCTGGGTCACACCTTTCCAAATCGCATTGGCCTGATTAACCGGCGCATTCGGCTTTCGCGCCACAAAATCGCCATCGCCAGCTTTGGCGCGCATGTCGCCTTGCTCCCAGGCGATCTTGCCGCGGGAGATCACCGTCTTCGGTGCACCCTTACATTCGAAACCTTCGAACACATTATAATCAATGCGGCTGATTTGTTTGGCAACCGTGATCTTCTTTGTGGCTGCAGGGTCCCACACCACAATATCAGCATCGCTGCCCACCATCACGGCACCCTTGCGCGGATACATATTCAGAATGCGCGCGATGTTGGTGGAGGTGACGGCCACAAACTCTTCGCGCGTTAAGCGGCCCGTGTTCACACCCGCTGTCCACAACACGGGCAAGCGGTCTTCCAAGCCACCCGTGCCATTTGGAATCTGCGTGAAATTTTTAGCGCCCATGCGCTTTTGCGCCAATGTAAATGTTGCATGGTCCGTTGCTACCACGGAGAGCGAGCCCGATTGCAATCCCGCCCACAAAGAATCCTGATGCGATTTATTGCGGAACGGCGGGCTCATCACGCGGGCTGCCGCATGGTCCCAATCCTTGTTTTGATATTCGGAATCATCCAGCATCAAATGCTGAATCAACGGCTCACCATAAACCCGCTTGCCCGCTTGCCGTGCCCGCCTGATGGCCTCATGCGTTTGCTCGCAGGATGTGTGCACAATATAAAGCGGGCAGCCCGCCATATCGGCAATCATGATGGCGCGATTAGCAGCCTCGCCTTCCACTTCAGGCGGCCGCGAATAAGAATGGCCTTCAGGGCCTGTCACACCTCGCGCCAATAGATCAGCCTGCATCCGCGCCACCACATCGCCATTCTCGGCATGAACCAAAGGCAGCGCCCCGAGTTCAGCACAACGCTTGAAGGAGTTATACATCTCATCGTCATTGACCATGAGAGCGCCCTTATAGGCCATGAAATGTTTGAACGTGTTGATGCCATAAGTTTTGACAACCGTTTCCATTTCATCATGGATCATCGGGCTCCACTGCGTGATGGCCATGTGGAATGAATAATCTGCTGCCGCTTTTTCTGATTTGTGCCGCCATGCCTGATAGGCCGCAAGCAGGCTCTCTCCCGGTGCTGGCAAACAGAAATCCACTGTCATGGTGGTGCCGCCAGCAAGGCCTGCCATGGTGCCGGATTCAAAATCATCCGCTGTTGTGGTGCCCATAAAGGGCATGTCCATATGCGTGTGCGGATCAATGCCACCCGGCATCACAAAACACCCGCCTGCATCAATCACGGTGTCGCCAGAAAGCTTCTCGCCAATGGCAATAATTTTACCGTCTTCAATCAGAACATCAGCCCTCACCGAATGATCATGATTAACAATAGTGCCGCCGCGAATGACTGTGGACATTTTTTATCTCCTTAATTCGATGCTTGTAGTAAGAACCCTCATCCGCCCTATCGGGCACCTTCTCCCATTTGCAAGAACAAACGGGCAAAGGGCAGCAATTTAATGCCCTTCGCCCGCGCGGCTTCGTGGGGGAGAAGGTGGCCGAAGGCCGGATGAGGGCCTCTTTCTTACATTCCTGCGGCAGCCTTGGTCACCACATCGGTCCAAGCGCCTTCTGGCTTCTTGGTGATGACGGGGTCGGAACCACCCGCCAGCAAAGTGGCCACCGTGCGATCAGCCGCTGCCACATCCAATGTGCCATCAGAACCTTCGGTGAGTTTATTCACCTCGTCCACCATAGTTGTTTGGTGCGCTTCAGTTTGTGAACCTGAGGCATCATTTTCCAGAACCGCTTTCACAGCGCTTGCAGGGTCTTTGCGGGCTTCATCCCAACCCTTCATTGAAGCTTTCACAAACTTCGCCATGGTTGTAACAAAAGCTGGATCCTTCAGCTTGGTGTCGAGTGTGTACAAACCATCTTCCAAAGTGGCCACACCTTGATCTTCATATTTAAACACAACCAAATCTTCGGCCTTCACGCCAGCTTCAAGCACTTGGTGATACTCATTATAAGTCATGGTGGAAATGCAATCGGCTTGCTTTTGCAACAGGGGATCAACATTGAAGCCCTGCTTCAAAACATTCACACCATCAGCACCACCCGTGGTTGGCAGTTTCAATTGGCTCATCCAAGACAGAAACGGATATTCATTACCATAAAACCACACACCAAGGGTTTTGCCCTTCAGGTCAGCAGGTGATGCAATGCCTGTTTCTTTGCGGCAAGTGAGCATCATGCCAGAGCGTTTGAAAGGCTGCGCAATGTTCACAACGGGCGAGCCTTTTTCGCGCGACGCCAAAGCGGATGGCATCCAATCCACAATCACATCAGCACCACCGCCAGCCAAAACTTGCTCTGGGTTAATGTCTGGGCCACCGGGCATGATTGTAACATCAAGGCCAGCATCCTTATAATAGCCCTTGGCCTGCGCCACATAATATCCGGCAAACTGAGCTTGCGTCACCCACTTCAATTGAAGCTTCACAGCTTCCGCAAAAGCACCTGTTGAACCTGCAAGCAAAGCGCCCGCAGCAGCAACCATCAAGTATTTTTTCATCGCTTTTCTCCTGTTAAAATTTCCGCCCTACCGACGATAAGACGGATGCCAAAAAGTTACCCATCGCTCACACGCCACAAGCAACCCATAGAATGTTGAGCCTGCCACTGCCGCCACGGCAATTTCAGCCCAAACCAGATCAAGGCTCATGCTGCCAGAACCCGTGGAAATGCGAAACCCCATGCCCACAATAGGAGAGCCAAAAAACTCGGCCACAATGGCGCCAATCATGGCCAAGGTGGAATTGATTTTCAGCGCATTAAAAATAAAGGGCATGGCCGCAGGCAAGCGCAGCTTTAAGAGATCCTGGCTCCAACTTGCGCCATAAGACTGCATGAGATCACGCTCCAATTTCCCCGATGATGCAAGGCCCGTCACTGCGTTCACCAGCATGGGAAAAAACGTCATCACCACGACGACAGCAATTTTGGAAAGTGGGCCGGATGCAAACCACATGACAAAAATGGGAGCCACGCCGATGATTGGAAGCGCTGCCGCCAGATTGCCCAAAGGCAAAAGCCCGCGTTTCAGAAAATCATAGCGATCACACAACAGCGCCACGACAAACCCAGAAAGCGAGCCCATGATCCACCCCGGAATAACCGCACGGACCACTGTCTGTGCAAAATCTTCACCCAACATGGGAAGTGATGAGATAAGGCGCGTCCAGATATCCGAGGGCGCTGGGAAAATTACGAAGGGTACTTGGAAAAACCGCACAATGAATTGCCAGAGCAGCAACACGCCAATGCCAAACAGGGCTGGTGCCAGCATATTTTTAAACCGCGTCATGGTCTGGCCCCCATGCGCACATTCACAACGCGCTCCATTCCGCCAATTGCATATACCAATGAAGCTGCGACAAACGAGGCCGCAACCAGGGCGGCCCAGATTTGAATGGTCTGGCCGTAATAGGATCCCGCCAACATGCGCGCCCCCAACCCGCCTTGCGCACCCGTGGGCAACTCACCCACAATCGCGCCTGTGAGGGCAATCGCAATAGCCACTTTGAGTGATGTAAATAAAAATGGCATCGCAGCTGGAAAACGCAGCTTCCATAAAACTTGTGACGCTGACGCATTATAAGTGCGCATCAAATCCAATTGCATGGGGTCAGGTGAGGTGAGCCCCTTCACCATGCCAATCGCGATTGGGAAAAAACACAAATACATCGAGATCAGAGATTTGGGGACCAACCCCGTAAACCCAACCGACCCCAGCACGCCGATTATCATCGGTGCAATCGCCAAGATTGGAATTGTTTGTGAAGCAATAATCCATGGCATCAGGCTTTTGTTGAGGAGTTTTGAGTGAATAATCGCCACCGCCAAACCAACGCCCAACAGTGTGCCCATGACAAACCCCAGCATGGTTGAGGTCAGCGTCACCCAAATGTGAAACACCAAGGACTTTACCTTCCATGGTGCAATCAAAAAAACACTATTCCAAATTTCGGTGACAATCTGATGGGGTGCCGGAATCACTGGGCGATCTAGCCCCCAAGACACCGCAAGCGTGTTGGCAAACCCACCACCTGCAGCCGTAATTTTTGTCTCCGCCACCACCGCATTCATCGGAATGCAGGCCACATACCACAGCACCAAAATCGCCGCACAAATCGTCAGCACCGGAATGAAATGGCGCTTAGTCTTCATAAGCGTGCCCCGCTTTCAAACCTTCACGCACGCGCTGCGCAATTTTCAAAAACTCCGGCGTCTCACGAATATCCAAGGTACGCTGTCGCGGAAAATTAGTTTTGATCACATCAATAATGCGGCCCGGGCGCGGGCTCATCACCACAATTTTTGTAGAAAGAAAAACAGCTTCCGGAATTGAATGCGTGACGAACACGACAGTCTTTTTGGTGCGGTCCCACAGTTCCAACAATTGCTGGTTCAGCTTATCACGCACAATTTCATCGAGCGCCCCAAAGGGTTCATCCATCAGCAAAAGCTTTGGATCAAACGCCAGCGCTCTGGCAATGGAGACCCGTTGCTGCATGCCGCCCGAAAGCTGCCACGGAAATTTTTTCTCGAACCCACTGAGATTGACCAAATCCAAGTTGCGTTGAATGCGAGAAGCCGCGTCACCAATTCCCATAATTTCCAGCGGCAAACCCACATTCGCTTCCACAGTGCGCCATGGATAAAGCGCAGGTGCTTGAAACACATAACCGTAAGACCGCGCCAGCCGCGCCTGTTCCGGCATCATGCCATTGACAGTGAGGGTGCCTTCTGTAAATTTTTCTAAATCAGCAATGGCTCTAAGCAACGTGGTTTTGCCACACCCTGAAGGACCGATGAAAGAAACAAAATCGCCCTCCTCCACACTCAGGTCCACTTTGGACAAGGCAAACACTGGCCCATCCGCGGTTTGAAACGTCAGCCCCAAATCCTTCGCTTCAATAACGGCTTGCGCCACTGTGAAACTCCCCATAATTGTTCTTATTTGTGGTAAGGCTATCGTGTCTTGACCATTTGATCAAGAATGAACAGAGTGGCCGATGATGAAATCCAAGGCAAAGCCTGCCGCAAAAACCCGCATTCAGAGCGAAAATCAGGATTTAATCTTGAAAGCGGCTTTGGACGTGTTTTCCACTTATGGCTATCGCGGTGCCACGGTGGACCAGATCGCTGCCAAATGCGGACTCTCAAAACCAAATTTACTTTATTATTTTAGACGCAAAGAAGACATTTACACAGCTGTCTTGGAACACACGCTCACTGAATGGCTTATTCCCTTGCGCATGTTAGATGTGACCAATGATCCGATCACAGAGCTTACCAACTACATTTCGACCAAGTTGGAAATGTCGCATCGCAACCCTGCTGCCTCCCGGCTTTTTGCAAATGAGGTTCTGCATGGCGCACCACATATCAGAAAGTTTCTCAATGGACCGCTGAAAGATCTTGTAGAGGCCAAGGCTGCGGTTATTCAAACGTGGATTGAGGCCAAGAAAATTAAACCTGTTGACCCTCAACATTTCATTTTTTCAATTTGGGCCGTCACCCAACACTATGCCGATTTTGCGGTGCAAGTTGAAGCCATTATGGGACCGAAACCTGATCGATTAAAAACGCAAACAGCTGTTCTGGAAATTCTCTTGAATGGTTTAAAGATCAGCCCTTGATCTTTAGGGCTTCAACAACGTCCTTCACTTTTTCAGTCAGGCCGCGCTTGGTTACCAAGAGGCAGTCTTCTGTTACCACAACCACCAAATCATCGACACCATAAAGGGCTGTCACATGATGATTGGAATGCACCAGATTATTGCTGCCCTTCAGCGCTATACCCCGCCCCACAATAACATTGGCTGAGCCATCTTGCGGCAAAAGCGTGTGAACGGCATCCCACGAACCAATATCATTCCACTCATAGTCGACGGCACACACCGCAGCGCGTTCAGTTTTTTCCATCACGGCAAAATCAACTGATATTTTTGGTGACTTAGAAAATCCGTCAGCCCCAAGCCAAATAAAATCAACATCAAGACGAACTTGTTCAAACGACGCAGAAACTGCGGCCAAGATTTCAGGCGCTAGCTTTTCAATCTCGTCAATGAATGCCTTGGCTGAAAATAGAAAGTTGCCACTGTTCCATAAATAGCCTTCGCGCATATAAGTTTCGGCAGTCTGCGCGTCGGGCTTTTCAACAAATTTTTCAATGCGCGAACATGTGTCGACCGAAAGTCTTTCACCCGGCTTGATATAGCCATAGCCGGTTGCCGGATATTTGGGCCGCACTCCAAAGCTTGTAAGATAGCCCTGTTCAGCGACATGGCGTGCACGAGTAACAGCCGCTACAAAGGCCCCTGAATCAGGAATTTGATGATCGGCCGCCAAAACCAGCACCACCGCCTCCGGCGAGCGCTTCAGCGCCTGCAAACAGCCCGCAACAATTGCCGCACAAGAATCTCGGCGCAGGGGTTCCAGAATGATATCAGCTTCACGGAAAATTCCGCGCAGGTCTTCGGCAATCAAAAATCTTTGGCTGTCGCCTGAAACAATAATGGGGCGGGCATCAAAAACCTCTCCAGAACATCGAAGCACAGTTTGCTGCATCAGCGAAAAGTCTGACCCAAACCGTAAAAACTGTTTCGGCTTTGCCTCATTGGAAAGAGGCCAAAGCCTTGTGCCAGCGCCACCACTCAAAATAATTGGGATGATCGGTTGTTGTGTCATCATCAGATCTTTTGATTAAATTCGCCAATTTGCGGAAACAGAGCAAGCTCACTTTCAACAAACCTAAAAATTTCACGCATATGCGCATCAGACGCAACACTCTCGCAAACGACAACCAGTTCAGGCTTATTCGAAGAAGCGCGCATCAGCCCCCAGCTGCCATCGGCAAATTCAAAACGAACCCCGTTCACTGTGTTGATTTCGGAAATAGCTTGCCCCGCTATTAACGTGCCG
>JANYHE010000071.1 GCA_025359215.1 Hyphomicrobiales bacterium | reverse complement strand
GAGGAAGGAAGCCAAGGCTTCACCAATCCATCAAACGAACCAACGATCCACAAGGTCGCCCAGATTGTGATCGCAGCCGGCGCGGTTATGACCAACCCCGTGAAAAAGTAACGGCGCAATCGGCTTAACATCGTTGTGCGCGGTAGTTTTGGCGGAGGAATTGTGCTCATAGATCCTCCAATCGCATGTTTGGGGTTAACTTAGCAAGTTTTGCAGACTGATTATTCTGTTGGAAACGGATTGGCTTCAGACCAAACCCGGGCCCGCGCTTCAGCTTCTAGGCGCACTTCTTCGGTGGCACCAAATCTGCGCTCAGCAAGCTCGGCAAAGATATCTGGATTCTCATCTTGATGAGCGGATTCTGCGGCTATAATTGTCCACATCAAAGCGCGCGTATCATCATGTTTGACGATTACTCCCGACTGATACAAATTTGCCAGATAGGCCGCAGCTTCAGGGCTGCGCTTGCGAATGGCCGCATTCAACCATTTCAAACCTTGTTGAGGATTTTTGGTCATGCCCTCGCCTTCAATGCTCATGGCACCTAGCGCAAAAAGTGCTCCGGGATGGGCATAGGTTGTGGCAAGGCGCAAATAAGTGCGGGCGGCCAATTGCGGATTGGGTGCCATGTGAGCTTGTGGGATGCCGGAGCGTTGATAATTGGCCACGCGCAACTGGCCATCCACCATCACACGAAGGCGGTTATTATCTGGCTCTTCAGGATCAAAATTATCAGCAACGCGTTGATAGTACGAAAACGCCACTGCCGGATCTGCCGGAACGCCCCGCCCCAATCGATAAAGATGGCCCAAATACCAATCAGCCACCATGTTGCCATCATCGGATGATTTTTGAAAATAACGCAGGGCTTTGCCGTAGTCGCCCTTTGAATAAGCGCGTTTTCCCGATTTCAGATCATCGGTCCAAAATGGTGTAATATCGATGCTCGGCAACTTTAATTCCGGAGCACGCGGAAGAAATGAGAAAAAACCGGCTTGCGGTTCGTCAGTGCTTTGCGCAAAACTAACTGGCGCTAACATTGTCAAAAAACCAAGACACAGCACAATAACCTGAAAAAATCTGATGATTATCGGCATCTTAAACACCTTGTGCCGATCCTCTTTGCATTTCACGATAGTTGAACTCTAAACACTGAAGATTAAAATCTAATTCCTGAATATCTATCAAGCAATTGCGGCGGATGATGGCTCAGTTTTGGGCAAGATATGCGGCGCACGACAAATCTTTGCACTGTTGCAAAGTTGCAACGAATACTTGCAGGAATTGCTGAGGCCGCTAAGCAAGAAGACCAAAACTATATCAGGGATTCCTATGTCTGAAAGTCCAAACCCGTCGACGCCTGAATCTTTGCGATTTGAATATGTGCCAAGGCCTGGGTTGTTCAAACTTACAGTGATCAATTTCCTGCTTGGCATTATCACCCTCACAATCTATCGGTTTTGGGGTAAAACAAATGTGCGCAAGCACATCTGGAGCTGCGTTCACATTAATGGTGAGCCGCTTGAATATACGGGCAAGGGCGTTGAATTGTTTAAAGGCGCATTAATGGTGTTTGGCCTGTTTATCCTGCCTTATGTTCTGGCCACGCAAGGCCTGAAATTTGTTTGGGGCGAAGGGAATCCGACAATCGTCGGACTGCAATCATTATTTGCCTTGTTGATCTATTTGCTGTGGGGCTTTGCCGTTTATAAGGCACGCAAATATCAGCTTTCACGCACTTTGTGGCGCGGTATTCGCGGAACACTTGTGGGTTCAGCCACGACGTACAGCCTCACATTTTTTGGCTCTATGCTGGCCAAAGGGTTTTCGCTGGGCTGGGCCACACCGGTTATGAACACGGTGCTGCAAGAACAAATAATCGGCGATATGCGCTTTGGCGATGCAGCGTTTAAGTTCAAAGGCCGGGCCGGGCCGCTGTATCCAACCTACGCGCTGTGTTGGTTGCTTTCAGTCGGCGTTGTAATTGGGGGATTGGTATTTTTTTCAGTCGAAATCTATAATTGGTTTGGACCGGAACTTATCGCTGCTCTGAACCGCGTTTTTCATCTTGAAAATCAGCCACCGCCTACCGACACCGATTTTTGGAGTGTCACGTCGATTTTTGGTGCTTTGGTCGGAGCGCTGATTTCTTTCATGCTTTTAATCCCCATGTTGTGGGCGATTTATACAGCCAAGGAAATGCGCACATTTGCCAATTATACGCGCTTTGATGGCGCACAATTCAAGTTGGACGCAACAACGGGGGGCATCATCTGGCTGGCAGTCGTAAACTTGATGCTACTGGTTTTTACACTCGGTCTTGCATGGCCCTTTGTTGTTCAACGCAATGTGCGATTCCTCATTGATCGGCTTTCGCTGGAAGGCGCCATTGACGTAGATCGCATTCAACAATCCATGGCAGCCATTCCTACGCGTGGCGAAGGTCTTGCCGATGCGTTTGATATTGGGGGCTGGTGATGGCTGTTTCCGCGCAATATTTTGATGGTCAATCGGCGAAGAATCAAACTGTTTCGGTATTGGAAGATGGCACAAATCTCAGATTTTCTGGCGACGAAACACCGTCAACAGTTTGGACAATTTCGGGCTTGCATGCCGTTGACCCTCCCTCGCCTGGTCAACCCTATAGGCTTACCCATGACGATAAACCGGGCGCTCGCCTGATTATTCGTGATGGAAACTTTATCGCAACCTTGGTGTCGCGGTCCTCGCATTTGAAGGGTGGCTATTCCAAAAGCGATCTCTCTCACATTTTTGGGTGGGTCTTGGGTGGCCTCGCCGTGGTTGCGGCCTTGGGATATATCACTGTGGCGCTGCTCCCCGACCGAGTTGCGCATATGATGCCCGAGTCTTGGCGCAACCGCGTGGGCAAGCAAATGGAGACTTCACTGGTCGATAACGCTCGCGCCTGTCATTCGCCTGCGGGTGATGCAGCCTTGGGTTCTATGATTGGCGCATTGGCTGAGGGAACGCCAGAACTGCCGCCGATTTCAGTTCATGTTTACGATATTCCCATTCTCAATGCCTTTGCTGTTTCTGGTGGCAATATTATTCTCACCCGGCAATTGGTTGAAACGGCTGACGCGCCTGATGAAGTGGCGGGCGTTTTAGCTCATGAAATTGGCCATGTTTTCCATCGGCATCCCGAAGCGCAACTGGTGCGCATGGAGGGCGTGCAAATTTTGGCAAGCGTATTTACGGGCTCGAGTGGTGGTGACACGCTCACCAGCATCGCCGGGCTTGCGGCTCTGCTGCAATATTCTAGAAAAGCAGAAAATGAAGCAGATGCTTATGCACGGGAAACTTTAACCAGAGCTTCAATTGACCCCATTGGCCTCAAGCATTTTTTTGAAAAAATTGTGAAGCTTGAAGGCGAAAGTAAAAAAGTATCGGGGTCTTTTGCAGCGCTTGGTAATCTATTTGCCACTCACCCCGGCACCGAAGAACGCATCAAAGAAATCACGCCTCTGCCCGCGGGCATAACTGCAAAGCCATCCCTCTCGGATGAGCAATGGAAGGCTTTGAAATCGATCTGCGGTTAAAGCGAAGATTATTCTTCTGTAGAATTTTCTTCATCTTCACTGATGCCTTCAACAGACACCACTTTTTCACCTTCAGCCGTGTTGATCACAATCACACCTTGGGTTGAACGGCCTGCTTTGCGAATGCCCGCAACGGGGCAGCGGATGAGCTGGCCACCATCTGTCACCAACATAATTTCATCGCTGTCTTCGACTGGGAAGGATGCAACCAGTGGGCCGTTGCGCTCATTCACAGCCATGGCGGTGATGCCTTTGCCACCGCGATTCGTGATGCGATATTCATACGATGATGTGCGCTTGCCGTAACCATTTGACGATACCGTTAGGATCACTTGTTCGGCGGCCCCCATGGCGGCATAACGCTCTAAGCTGAGTGAAACTTCGGCTGTGGTTTCTTCATCTGAAGGTCCAGTCTCAGTTTCTTCACCGGCCACGGCGCGCGACATTTTTATGAATGCGCTGCGTTCTTCCGATGTGGCTTCGACGTGACGGATGATCGACATGGAAATCACTTTATCGTCTTTATCAAGTTTGATGCCACGCACACCTGTTGAACCACGGCTCATGAACACGCGCAAATCGGCCACGGCAAAGCGGATGCACTGACCTTGGGCTGTGGTCAGGAACACGTCGTCATTCTCGGTGCAAATATCAACACCGGCGATGCCATCGCCCTCTTCCAGTTTCATGGCGATTTTGCCGTTGCGATTAATGCTTTCAAATTCCGTCAGCTCATTGCGGCGCACATCGCCACTTTGTGTAGCAAACATGATTTGCAATGTGGCCCAGCTGGCTGGATCCTCCGGCATCGGCATAATGGTGGTGATGCGTTCGCCTTGCGCCAACGGCAGCAGATTGATCATGGCTTTGCCGCGTGATAGCGGGTTGCCAATGGGCAAGCGCCAGCACTTCAAACGGTAAACCATGCCTTTTGACGAGAAGAACAGAATAGGCGTGTGGGTGTTGGCCACGAAAAGCTTGGTGACGAAATCTTCGTCTTTAACCTGCACCCCTGCCCGGCCTTTGCCGCCCCGGCGCTGGGCACGATAAGAAGAAAGCGGCACACGCTTTACATAGCCCGTGTGGCTCACTGTCACGACCATATCTTCGCGCTGGATCAAGTCTTCGTCTTCAACTTCGCCTTCATTTTCCACTATTTCAGTTTTGCGCGGTGTGGCGAATTCATCACGGATCGCTGTAAGTTCTTCTTTGATGATAGTTTGCACACGCAGGCGCGAACCCAGAATCTCAAGATAATCTTTTATTTCCAAGGCGAGTTTTTCGAGCTCGTTGGAAATTTCATCAAGACCCAGAGCCGTGAGGCGCTGGAGACGCAGCTCAAGAATGGCGCGGGCTTGCTCATCAGACAGCACATAGGTGCCATCATCTTTCAAGCCATGGCGCGGATCAGCAATCAAAGCAATCAGCGGTGCCAAATCTTTGGCGGGCCAGGCGCGGCCCATCAAGGCTTCACGCGCTTCCGCTGCATCTTTCGACGCACGGATGAGCTTGATCACTTCGTCAATATTAGCAACGGCGATTGCAAGGCCCACCAACACATGCGCCCTGTCACGGGCTTTGCGTAACATGAACTTGGTGCGGCGGGTGATCACTTCCTCGCGGAACACAATGAAGGCCTGCAACAAATCTTTCAGATTCATTGTTTCAGGCTTGCCACCGTTCAAGCACACATTGTTGATGCTGAAAGAACCCTGCAGGGGTGAGAATCGATAGAGCTGATTCAAGACAACATCAGCAACGCTATCGCGCTTCAACTCAACAACAACCCGCATGCCCTCGCGCGAGCTTTCGTCGCGAATATCGGCAATGCCTTCAATTTTTTTCTCGCGCACCAAATCGGCAATGCGTTCAACCATCAAAGCTTTGTTCACCTGATAGGGAATTTCAGTGATGATCAACGCTTCGCGGTCTTTCCTAATTTCTTCAACCGAAACGCGACCGCGCATCACCACTGAGCCACGGCCGCTGTGGAATGCTGATTTTATGCCCACCCTTCCCAAAATCAAACCACCTGTAGGAAAGTCTGGTCCGGGGATAATATCGATGAGATCATCAATGCCGATTTCGGGGTTGGCGATAACGGCCAAAGTTGCGTCTATCACTTCACCTAAATTATGCGGGGCCATGTTGGTGGCCATGCCCACGGCAATGCCGCCCGAACCATTGACCAGCAAATTCGGAAACCGCGCAGGAAGAACTGAAGGTTCACGTTCTGAGTTGTCGTAGTTATCTTGAAACTGCACCGTGTCTTTATCGATGTCGTCCATCAAGGCGTGGGCCACTTTGGCCATGCGCACTTCGGTGTAACGCATGGCAGCTGGTGGATCGCCATCCACCGACCCGAAATTGCCTTGACCATCTATCAGCGGCAGACGCAGCGAGAAATCCTGCGCCATGCGCACGAGAGCATCATAAATCGATTGGTCACCATGCGGGTGATATTTACCGATCACATCTCCCACAACACGAGCGGACTTCCTATAGGGCTTGTTGAAATCATAGCCGTTCTCATTCATTGAGAACAGAATGCGACGGTGCACCGGTTTCAGGCCGTCGCGCACATCTGGCAAGGCGCGACTGACGATCACGCTCATCGCATAGCTTAAATAGCTGGTGCGCATTTCCTCTTCGATGGAAATGGGAGAAATTTCGTTGGGATTGGCTGGCGGCAGGCCGGCTTTGTCTTTGTCTTTATCGGCCACGGAAAGCTTAAAACCTTTGTCTGAATGTCATCACATCAGCCCAGAAGGAATAGCAAAATTCCGACTCGCAACTGATGTGCAACACTAGTCTTTAGGCGTCGCTAGAGCAATGTTTTAGCGTGGTTTCACGTGCTTAAATGCGCCTAAAAGTGAAGCCGCTGCCTTGATAATATCCAGCTTGGGTTACCAGCGTTGAACAGCGAGTTTTACCACCCAACCAATTATTCCAACCAATGCACAATCGGTTGCCATTCAGGTTCCAATGGCCAGAATCACTATCAGTTTTGGACGCACCCACGACACTGCCATTGGAGCGTAAAGTCACAGTCATGCTGGTGCCATAGACGCTGACTAAAAAGCGCCCGGGGGCAAGTTGCTTTAGCTGATTGGGATTAAGAACATCGCCTGCGAAAGCTGGCGCAGCGAATGCTATCAACAAAGCAGCCGCAGCCGCAACTGATTTTATATGGGTCATTTTGGCCTCAAATGATTTATGTTGCGGCGCAACAACCCTAAAAATTGGCGTAAATTATGGCAGCTTTTGCAGCTTGCCATCTTTTATGATCGACAGTGAATTCATTTCGCCATCATAAGTCGGGTCAACATCATAATCCGAAAGGATAAATTCCCCATGATCAAACCGCCACAATCCGTTAGAAGACGCATCGGCAATGCCACGCCATTTGTTAAATGAGGTGATAGTTCTGGTCTTATCATCAAAATCAGCGTTTATCAGCGATGTGGTCGAAGTGAAACCATCAACCTTGATTGTTTCAAGTTTAGTACCTTCATCATCGCCTTTGGGGTGCGTGGTGACGACATGAGGCTCCGCGAAACTGAGGAGCCTGAGGCCCTCGACGTCATCATGAACATAAAATACCGATGACTCGTTATAGGCATAGAGCTCGCAGCTAAAGACATAGAGCACCACGATTCGGTCTGGTTGATCGGCGGCGGCATCCTCATCGCGATACTTTAATGTGTAGATTGCGGGTTCGTTCAATCCCGCCAATGTGTCTTCAATTTTCGCGCAATGGCCGCGCTGTTCGGTTGTAAATAAGGCTTTAGCAGCTTCAACCGATGGTTCGTTTTTATCCAGTTCGGGTTCAGGGCCACATTTTGGCAAACTGTAGCTGACAAAATCATCTTTTTTGATGGGCTTTAACGCGCCCTTATCAATCTGGAAGGGTCTGAAAGGTGGCTCTTGAATGCCACCATTGACAGCCACCACGGTGTAACAGCCGGCAAAATATTTTGTGTTTCCTTTGCTGTCGGTGGATTTTATCGCCGTTGGGACTGAATAGTAAGTCTTTCCGGCGGCCCCATCAGGAGATGCCGCGCCGAGCAACACATCCACATGATCAGTATCGGCAAAGCCTGCCGCATAAGCTGCGTAGTCCTTGGCAGGCGGGGCTGCAAAATAATCATAGGCGCGCGCATATTCGTGGCGATTGATGGCATTATAAAGCGAGCGCACCACATCTTGTGCCGAGCTGCGATCATCTTTGTAAGCGACTTCTGCATGGGCAAAGCTCATTAGAAAAACCGAAAAAGTCACCCATGCCAAAAATTGCTTTATCATCAAAAAGGCACTTCGTCGTCGAGATCACGGTTGAAGCTTGCAGGCTTTGCAGCTGCGCGTGGACGGTCCATGGGGCTAGACGAGCCGAATTCATCGCCTCCATAACTGCCGCCAGCTGAATCTCCACCGCTGGGCTTACCGCCAAGCATGGTGAGGGTGCCGCTATAATTTTGTAGAACAATTTCAGTCGTGCTCGCTTCGACACCTTCTTTATTGGTATATTTCCGCGTTTGCAGCGAACCCTCAATATAAACGGTGGAGCCCTTTTTGAGATATTGCTCAGCAATTTTTGCCAAGTTCTCGTTGAAAATAACGACATTGTGCCATTCGGTTTTTTCTTTGCGCTCGCCCGAGGACTTATCACGCCAAGATTCTGAAGTTGCTAACCCGAAGGATACAATGGGCCTGCCATCCTGCGTGTGACGAACAACGGGATCTTTGCCCAAATTGCCCACTAAAATAACCTTATTGACTGACCCTGCCATAATATGTGTCTCCCGTTTCGAACCGTCTTAAACTAAGTCTCGCGGCAACGCATTGCTGCATTTCCGTCATCCACAGTTCTTGATATGTTCCATTTTTCAATAAAAAACAAGGCCCCAGATGATTCTGGAGCCTCGCAATTCAATTCAGGTCGCGTTACGCGCGGCCAAACATCCGAACCAGCTTGTTGAAGCGGGTTTCATTGGTCTTCTTAGCAAGTGCAACAAAGGCCTGTGGCTTTGTTTCGTGCATCATCGCAATGCTGTAAACGTCTGAATAAGCGTTTAAAATCCAATTGTTCATGATATTCTCCTTCGTATTAAATCTCTTGAACCATAGATACTCTTCGCACCTGCAAACTACAAACTGCTAAAGCTGACATGACACGTAACAAAAAGTTACGTCAATTCTTAACAACAGGTGTATAGATGGCCAATGGCACGACGACTCCCTTCTCTGAATGGCTTGAAAGCCTTTGAAGCTGCAGCCCGAAACGAAAGTTTTTCGGATGCGGCGGCGGAGCTTTTTGTTTCGCACGCTGCCATCAGCCGGCACATTAAAGAGCTTGAAGAATATCTTGGTACGCAGCTTTTCACCCGCACGGGGCGCGGTGTGGAGCTGACGGAGCCCGGAACCCGGTTTGGCACCCTGCTCACGCCGCTGTTTGATCAATTGGCCGATGCCGCCCGGGAAGCAGCAGCTGTTGGCGATGTGCGCAGCCTAAATGTTTCAGTGGAGCCTGCCATTGCCTCGCGCTGGCTGGTTGGTCGGTTGGGGCGGTTTAATAAACTACACCCTGATATTGAGCTTAATATCGACCCCACGTCCCGTCTTGTAGATTTCTATGCCGATGATGTTGAGGTTGGCATTCGTTATGGCCTGGGTGGCTGGGAAGATGTGGACGCTGTTAAATTATCTGATGTTGTCATTTTTCCCGTGTGCGAGCCCACATTGATAAAGGAGGATGGTAACATCACCCCGGCAGGGCTTTCAGAATATAATCTGCTGCACGAAGACCGAAAACAATGGTGGGCAGAGTGGCTTTTGGCGGCGGGCGTTTCAGGCGTTGAAGACTGGCGCGGAACCACATTTCAAAATCACCTCGCGCTCGAGGCCGCTGAAGCTGGCCAAGGCTTTGCGCTGGGCGATCAAATCCTGTGCACCGACAGTTTGCTGGAAGGCTGGCTGGCCAGACCTTTCATTTTTGAAATGAAAGATCACGGCGCTTATTATGTGGTGCGCAAGAAAGGCAGCCGAGAATCGGCCCCTGCACGGGCCTTTCGTGAGTGGTTGATGGGCGAAGTTGTGGAAACCAACAGAAAATATCAACAATTCAAAGCCCAAGGCTTGAAGCCGCCTGCGAAGTAAGCCACCACTGGATTCCAAATTTGGAATCGAATCTCTATGGCAACCAAACCAAAATATGACTGCTTGAAATGCCCGGGCTATTGCTGCTCTTATCCGGTGATTGAAGTGCATGACCGCGATGCCGTGCGCATTGCCAAGCATTTTGAACTGCCGCTGGAGAAAGCAGAGAAAAAATATTTCAAAAAAGCCCATGGCTATAAGCGCATTATGCGGCGCAAGGCTGATACGATTTACGGAAAAATTTGCCAGTTCTTTGACACCGAAGAACGTCGCTGCACTATTTATCATGCGCGCCCATCAACTTGCCGTATTTTCCCTGGCGAAGGGCATTGCGGCTATTATGATTTTTTGAAGTTTGAACGTGCGGGTCAAGAAGATGAAACTTTTGTTTCAACAACTGACCACAGCGAAAACTGATCAAGGACGTATCAACAAAAGGTGATCACTTAATATCAAAGGTGATTTCTAAAGTACCACCATGAATTGTAACTTCATTTAAGTCGACGCACGAATCTTTTGGGAGGCGTGTATTCGGTTTAAACCCAATGAGGAAACGATCATGATTAAAACAATTCTTGCCACATTTGCACTGACCCTTGCTGTATCTGGTGGGGCTGAAGCCGCCATGATGAAGAAAATGGACAACATGAAGAAGATGGACCATATGGCAATGAAGTGCGGCAAAGGCATGATGATGATGCATGGCAAATGCGCCATGGAACACATGAAAAAGAAGTAATTCTTTTCGGTATTTTCAGGAAGTCGGTGAATTAATTCACCGACTTTTTTATTGTCAAAATAAAGCCCCGCTGCGACATTCATTGCGCCAGCGGGGCTCTTGAGGAATCCAGTTTTAGCTTGAATTGATCCGGATGAATCCGAACCTATAAAACGTAATAACGTTCGAAAAGAAACTTACTTATTGTGTTTTGGCAATTCGGCTCAGCGCTACGATATTCAATCTGCAGTTAAACCGAAAAGTGATCGCGATAAATCGTGATCGTTAGCTCTGCATTGGTGGAGTCATCAGTTGCTCCTACATTGTTGAACTTAGGGCCCAAATCAGCGCCAATCACTGCTGCTGATGTGATTGATGTTGGACTCATTGGTAGAAATGTCAAGCCGCATTTCAATCACGCTGAATTTTTTATGAATGAAGTAATTTCTTTCAAAAACACATCACCAAATTGTTCCTGCTTGGCCTCGCCAACGCCGTGCACTTCACCGAAATCCCACCGTGTGAGTGGAATTTTTGCGGCCATATCAATCAAACTCTTATCGGAGAAAACCACATAAGCCGGAACACCGCGAGATTTTGCAAGCTTCATGCGAAGCGATTTCAACCTCACTAACAGTGCTTCCGACCGAGGATCAAACGCTTTAGTCGCTTCAGCGACACGTTCTTTCCTCAGTGTACGGATGGTTTTGCGGTCGCCGGTTTGATCAAACGAAACATAACCCAAACACGCATCACAATTGTTGCAAGGCTCAGTGGTTTCACCAAAATATTGTAACAACACTTGACGGCGACAAGAAGCAGCCTGTGCATAATTCACTAAGCTGCGCAGCCGTGCATGTTGCATCTTGGTGTGGCGTTCATCACCGTCTTCTGCATCGATAAATTTCCGGCGCATCATCACATCTTGCATGCCGAAAATCATATGAGCATCGGCGGCTTCGCCATCACGGCCGGCACGTCCAATCTCCTGGTAATAGGCATCCAAAGTGGCTGGCAAATCGGCGTGAAACACAAAGCGCACATCGGGCTTATCAATGCCCATGCCAAAGGCAACGGTGGCGCATATGATAACACCCTCCTCCGCCATAAATATTTCTTGGTTTTCGCTGCGCACCGAAACCGGAAGGCCTGCATGATAAGGCAAAGCTTTATAACCTTCGTCCTTCAAAACCTCCGCCCATTTTTCAACGCTCTTGCGCGACAAAGCGTAGACTATGCCGCTTTCGTCTTTATGATCTTTGAGAAAATTTAACAGCTGCTTGGTGCTGTTGGTTTTTGGTTCCACGGCCAATTTTATGTTGGGCCGATCAAAGCCGGAAACAAACACATCAGCAGAACCGCCAAAAATCTTTGCCACCATATCGCGCCGTGTGGCTTCATCAGCAGTGGCTGTGAACGCGCCAATCGGCACACCGGGAAACGAAGTTTTTAGATTCTGCAGCGCATCATATTCCGGACGAAATGAGGCCCCCCATTGCGAAATGCAATGCGCTTCATCCACCGCAATCAATGCCACATTTAAGCGTTGCAAGGCGGCAATCATACGCTCTGTCATTAATCGTTCGGGAGCCAGATAGAGAATGCGCGTTATACCAGAAGCCACACGGTTCCAAATCTCAACATTTTCTTCTCGCGAAACACTGGAATTGATCGTCTCGGCAGCAACCCCCGCCAGTTTTAAGGCGGCCACTTGATCTTGCATGAGAGCCACCAAAGGCGAAACTACGATGGTGAGCGCATTTTTGACCAAAGCCGGAATTTGAAAGCACAAGGATTTGCCCGAGCCTGTGGGCATGACCGCCAACACATTGCGCCCAGCCAGCAAGCTATCAACAATGGCTTCCTGCCCGGGGCGAAAGCTGTCGTAACCAAATACATCGCGAAGAACTTTATGCTTGGCCACGTAAGAAACCGAGAATCATTGTGGATATCCTTAAACTGCTGACACCTGATCGCCGTAAGTGCTGGCATGGTGCAAGCTCATTCTTGCCTTTGTTCATGTTTTATTCTAGTGAAAGCCCATGTCATTAAAACGAGTCATTTCTGTTCAAGGTGCGCGCGAGCATAACCTGAAAAACATCTCCGTTGAACTGCCACGCGATAAGTTGATTGTGTTTACAGGCCTCTCAGGCTCCGGCAAATCATCGCTCGCTTTCGACACAATTTATGCTGAAGGCCAGCGCCGATATGTGGAATCGCTCTCGGCCTATGCTCGGCAATTTTTGGAAATGCAGCAGAAGCCTGATGTTGACCAGATTGATGGTCTTTCACCTGCCATTTCCATTGAACAAAAAACCACCAGCAAAAATCCGCGCTCCACCGTGGGCACGGTGACTGAGATTTATGATTATCTGCGCTTGCTTTTCGCACGCGTGGGCATTCCTTATTCTCCTGCCACTGGCCTGCCGATTGAAGCGCAAACTGTGACACAAATGGTGGACCGCACTTTGGCCCTGCCCGAAGGCACAAGGCTTTATCTGCTCGCGCCCGTGGTGCGTGGCCGCAAGGGTGAATACAAAAAGGAATTTGCTGATTATCAAAAGAAGGGTTTCCAGCGCGTCAAAGTCGATGGCGCATTTTATGAGATCGATGCAGTGCCCGTGCTCGACAAGAAGTTTAAGCACGACATTGATGTGGTGGTGGACCGCCTTGTTATCGGACCCGACTTATCCACGCGCTTGGCTGATTCATTTGAAACGGCTTTGAAGCTTGCCGATGGCTTAGCCATTGCGGAGTTCGCTGATAAGCCTTTGCCTGCTTCGCAAACCAAGGAAGACAGCGCCAATAAATCTGCCAATGAAACCCATGAGCGGGTGATTTTCTCGCAGCGTTTTGCCTGTCCAGTTTCAGGCTTCACCATTGATGAAATTGAACCGCGCATCTTCTCTTTCAACAATCCTTTCGGCGCCTGCCCGGCTTGTGATGGCCTTGGCACGGAATTAAAATTTGAAGCTGATATGATTGTGCCCGATCAAAGCCTTTCCCTTCGCGAAGGAGCCATTGCGCCTTGGGCCAAAACCGGGGCCACCTCGCCTTATTACACCCAAACCTTAGAGGCACTCGCCAAGCACTATAAATTCTCTATGACGACCGCTTGGAATAAACTCAACAAACAATCTCGCGATGTTGTACTCAACGGCACAGGCGAAGAAGAAGTCACCATCACCTATGATGATGGCTTGCGTAGTTACAAAACCAAAAAAGCGTTTGAAGGTGTTATCGGCAACATTGAGCGACGTTGGCGCGAAACCGATTCTGAATGGATGCGCGAAGAACTGGCGCAATATCAATCCGACCATGAATGCCAAACCTGCCATGGCTTCCGCCTGAAGCCACAAACTCTAGCGATCAAGATTGCCGGATTGCACATTGCGCAAGTTTCTGAGTTTTCAATTCGTAACGCTGATCAATGGTTCGGCGAACTCGCCTCAAAACTTACGCCCAAGCAAAATGAAATTGCAGTTCGCATTCTCAAAGAAATTCGGGATCGCCTCAAATTTCTGGTTGATGTGGGTCTTGAATATCTCTCGCTCAGCCGTGTGTCTGGCACTTTATCGGGGGGTGAAAGTCAACGCATTCGCTTGGCCTCGCAAATTGGTTCTGGCCTCACAGGAGTTCTCTATGTTCTTGATGAACCTTCCATCGGTTTGCATCAGCGCGACAATGAACGCCTGCTGAAAACGCTTGTGCACTTGCGCGATATTGGCAACACCGTGATTGTGGTGGAGCATGATGAAGATGCCATTCGCTTGGCGGATTTCATGCTGGATATTGGCCCCGGTGCGGGTGTCAATGGCGGGCATATTGTGGCCCAAGGAACCCCTGCCGAGGTGATGGCCAATCCTGAAAGTTTGACCGGGCAATATCTCACAGGTTTTCAACAAGTGCCGGTGCCCAACAAGCGCCGCAAATGGGAAAAGAACCGCAGCATCCGCGTCACGGGTGCCCGCGCCAATAATTTGAAGAACGTAAGCGCAGAAATTCCACTGGGAATTTTCACCTGCATCACGGGTGTTTCTGGTGGCGGTAAATCCACATTGATTGTCGATACGGTCTACCGTGCCTTGGCCCGCAAGCTCATGGGTTCACGCGAAGCACCCTTGGCTCATGATGATATCAAGGGCGTTGAACATCTTGATAAAATTATTGAGATTGATCAAACCGCAATCGGTAGAACACCGCGTTCAAATCCTGCCACTTATACTGGCGCATTCACCTTCATTCGTGATTGGTTTGCAGGGCTGCCCGAAGCCAAGGCACGCGGATATGGTCCGGGGCGCTTTTCATTCAACGTGAAAGGCGGACGCTGCGAAACCTGCCAAGGTGACGGTGTAATCAAAATTGAAATGCACTTCTTACCTGATGTTTATGTGACGTGCGATGAATGCAAAGGCAAGCGTTATAACCGCGAGACGCTGGAGATTAAATTCAAAGATAAATCCATCGCCGATGTGCTGGATATGACAGTGCAGGAAGGCGCTGATTTCTTCCGCGCCGTGCCAAGCGTGCGCGATAAAATGGATACGCTGGCCCGTGTGGGGCTGGGTTATATCAAAGTGGGCCAGCAAGCCACCACACTGAGTGGCGGCGAAGCGCAGCGCGTGAAATTGGCGAAGGAACTCGCCAAACGCGCCACGGGCCGCACGCTCTATTTGCTCGACGAACCCACAACCGGCCTGCATTTCCATGACGTGAAAAAGCTGCTCGAAGTGCTGCATGAATTGGTGGACCAAGGCAATTCCATGGTGGTGATTGAACATAATTTGGAAGTGATCAAAACTGCAGATTGGATCATCGACCTTGGCCCCGAAGGCGGCGATGGTGGCGGCGAAATCATAGCCGTTGGCACGCCGGAAGACGTGGCCAAAGTATCAAAAAGCTACACCGGCCAATATCTGAAAGACGTGTTGAAACGTCCCAGAAAAGAGGCTGCGGAGTGAGTGCTACCCTTTCCAAAATCCAACGACTTGTCGAAAGTGGTGACACGTTGGTCACCGACCATGCCTTCACATCTTTGTCTGATGATGGCTTGGCGGTGGTCGACATAACACGACTCATGGATCAAGCTGTTGTAGTTGAAGACTATGAGGATTATCATAAAGGGCCTGCCGTGCTTTTGCTTACTTATGATGGAAAGTTTGGCGCGGTTCATTCGTTGTGGGGAATACCAGCAGGTAAAACAAGGCCAGCAACCTTAATTACTGCGTATCTGCCCGACGAAAAGCGTTGGGAGCCAAACATGAAAACGAGGAAACCAAGATGACACACTTCAGAAAGCATCGCATTTTCGAAGGTAAGTTTGTTGCGGAAATCGACGTGGCTGTTGATCCAGACGGTTCGCCTTGGGGGCCGACCATTGACAAGGAAGATGTCGCAAAGGCCGATCGTATCCGCCTTGCACTACGCCGAGGCGATGTCACCACAGCTGCTCTCAATGCAAAGATTTTTGAATTGCACCCCGTCGCGGCGGAGTGATCCATGGCAGAAGGCTTAGTCTATATCTTGCAGTCGCCAAATTCCCGTTTCGTTAAAATTGGAGGAACGACACAAAGTCTGGCTGCAAGAATCCGTGAAATCAATGCCACGAAAACTTATGCAACGGAAGGCCCATGGTCGAGTGTAACAAGTTTACGATTTGTTGATTGGCAACTTGTGGAGGGAAAACTTCATCGGCACTTTGCGCAACACCGCGGGACGAGCGTTGAAGGAACAAGAGAGCTTTTTGCGATTTCGGCATGTGAAGCGAGGTCAATGCTTGAGGCCGTTGACCCTTTGCTCAAGGTGGGAGAAGACAAAGCTGTTGAATTATTTAAGCAAAGCGACATGCGCGATTATTTGCTTCGCTTGTTTGAATTTTCAGGGCTCTTTGGCTGCTTAGATTTACAAGGAGCATGGGCGCTGAGTCTATTTCCAAGTACAAGCGGTGGCAGATATTTTACAATGAACATTGGAACGCATGAAGTGGCTTTTTCTTCGCCGCGTGCGAGTGAGAAAGGCGGGCCAAGCCATTTCATTGTGATGGATAGTCTCGTTTTGAACTACCCAGATACCGTAAATTGGCTTGAGGCCAATTCTGGCTACATCGACACTCCTCCCTACAAAACAGCAAAACACGGCGCCGTTCTGCTGTCTGTTGACGGTTCCTTTTCTCAAGCAACGAAGTTGCTGCACCTGCCTGGGGTCAGAAGAGCCATAATCGCTTACTGGCAAGACTGGCTCGCGGAAATGCGTGACAGGAAAACCAGAAGTCTACATGCGCGATTCCACAACTACGAAGCGGTAAACAAGCTGATCAAGTTCAAGAATGCAACACAAAGCGATTTGGTAGCCGAAGCATTGAAATGAATAATGCCTTTCCTCATCCGAGCCAAAAAATCCACCTACATCGGCAACGTCGTAAAAGTCGAGCCCCCGCGCGTGGGCAAAACGGCAAGTTCGCGGCAGCTGACGCACATATCCGCAATCGCGCATGAAAGTTGCAACAGGCACCATACTGCGCCTTTATGCGCGCGATACAAAACAGGTTGAAGTGCAAGAGTTGGCGAAATGAACAAAGAACAGCCCGAACTTATTGATGCCACGTTTCGCAATGGCTCGATGACAGGGATTGGTGTGATTACCGGGTTTTCATTGAATTTTCTCACCCGCTGGGGGGCCAATCCGGTGCCTTGGCTGATGGTCGATTTATTTGCCGTGGCACCATTGGTGGCCGGGCTTTTGTTGCAGGTGTGGAGCTTTGTTGAATTGCTTCGGCCAGAGTCGATGCAGCTTTCTGTTTACAACCGCGCGAAAAATCACTTTTTATGGGGCACAGTGGGCGTGCTTGTGGGCGTGGGAGTGGCACTGCTGCTCGATGTTCTTCAACACAGCACGCCAGACATGTTGAAGTAATCCCTTCACATCCGCCGGGAAATCCATACAATGATTGCACCAACCACAGCGACCATCGCCCCACGCAAAATCCACGGGCTTTGGTTGATCATGAAGCTGGAGGCGGGATAAGGGAAATAGCCGGAGCCCTGCCCCATCCAGGTTAGGCCTGCAAGTGTTACAAGCACACCGATGATGAGTAATCCGGTTTTGGCGATTTTCATAAGTTTGTCCTTTGTATGT
>JANYHE010000021.1 GCA_025359215.1 Hyphomicrobiales bacterium | reverse complement strand
CTACCTGCAAAACTATTTGTTTCCCCACTCGCGGCCACGGGCGGACCGGGTCCTGAATATTTTTCAATTTATCTTTATACACTCGATCCAGAAACCATGACTCCGCGCTGGCAATTCTATGCGCCATGGTCGCCATTTGCTGGCCTCTTAGGCGTAACAATGGCGATCTTTGCCATCGAAGATCGAAAGCGCTTCTGGCTCATCTGCGGTCTGATGGGCGGCATAATTATGATCTATTTTTCAAAATCGAGGATGAGCCTGATTAGCCTTGCTGTTTGCATACTGCTACCTCGTGCAATGCCCTATTTAAAACGCCCACTCGCGTGGCTTTGTTTGGCAATTGGAATGTCGTCGCTGGCAATTTTTGGCGAAACTGTTCTGGGAGCAATTAGCAATGCGATTGAAGGATTCAGAACCGCACGCGTGTCGAGCAGCCGCGTGCGCGATACGATTCAAAGTATTGGATATTACCGTTGGAAAACTGAGGCCGTTTGGTTTGGTCATGGCACCGTGGTGCGTGGTCCGCACATCGTTGAATACATGCCAATTGGCAGCCATCACACCTGGTATGCACTGCTTTTTGTCAAAGGGTTGGTTGGGTTTTTAACTTTTCTTTTTCTCTTGGTTTGGCACGTATTTCTAGTTTTGAAAGATGCAACCATGAGCACCCGGGGCCGTCTGCCATTGGCCATGATGTTGAATCTAGTGATCCTAACGTTTGGTGAGAATATCGAGATCGAAGTCTATCTGCTCTGGCCAGCTTTTGTGCTTTTGGGCATTCACACTAAAGAACTAGACGAAAAAAATAAGGTCCCCTTCGAAAAGAAGGGAACCTTGGCAACCCAGACCACCTAGGGGGGGTTCCGGTCTAGGCCGCTTTCTGATTGGACTGTTCCAAATTTATCAATTCATGAACAATCATATTCCAGTTGTGAATAAACGCCCATTCAGCATTCGCAGTGCCAAATCCACGCGGCAGCTCGTTTACTACACGCCGGTCGACAAGGCCCTTGAGCAATCGTGCCCATCCCTCAATCGTATTTTCATCAACCGCTATTGCACCACCTTCAACATGTTGTTTCAACCCATCAACATTTGCACACAACACCGGCCGAAGCGCAGTCATCGCCTCCAATGCAACAAGGCCATAAGGTTCCCAACGTGAGGGCATTGCCACAACATCACAATCTGCCATCGCTTCTGCAGGATCAGATGTTGGTCCAATGAACTTGATGTTCTTTCGCCCTAGTGCTTTTTGCTTCAACACCTCGCGCTCGGGCCCATCACCAATCAGGTGCAGCTGAATGTCGTCAGGCAAGTGTTTTGCAAAGGCATCAACTAAAATGTCAAAGCCCTTCTGTTCATGAAAGCGACCAATAGCACCCACAGTCACTGGCCCTTCCGGCGTACGATTTGAAATGAGTTGAAAGGGTGTTAAATTCACACACGATGGGATAGTGACGAGTTGATCTTGCTGGCAATAGCCACGCCGCGCCAGCCAATCTTTCTGCGGCGTGCTCACAGCCACAATGCGATCAAAAAGTGCATAGGATAAATTCAAGAGATCATCGAAACGATCACGCTTGGTAACATTCAAAGCCACATAGCGTTCAGAATAAGAATGTTCGATATGCACCAAAGGCGTTTCGGGATAAGTGGAACGCAACGCCGAAAAGAACGGAATATTCTTCCAACAGATTGCCATATGCGAAACGATGATATC
Organism: Hyphomicrobiales bacterium; assembly: GCA_025359215.1. Classification (GTDB taxonomy): domain Bacteria; phylum Pseudomonadota; class Alphaproteobacteria; order Rhizobiales; family Aestuariivirgaceae; genus Aestuariivirga. The sequence goes on along the minus strand of JANYHE010000021.1, from coordinate 9,774 downwards.
AGCAGCAATCCCCGGTGGCTTTCGTGTGCCGCGAGCAATCCTTAGAATTTTGTGATTATCATGCACCAAGCCAAACGGCGCATTTTCAAGACAATTGAGCAGGCGATTGACCCCACCCCATGAGTTATCATCAACGATATGGACCACCGAATTTTTCAAAGCTATTTCCTCACAAACTATTTGTTATTTTTTGATTAAATCTACTTTTGAGTGTGGGCGATAAACGCAACATGTTTAAAGCTTCCGAGGCAATCCATGTTGCCAGAGTTTTGCCCGGCTCTTCCCGAAGGGGCCTTAAAGACGTGCGCAAGGCTTTGCGAACCAACTTTGCCGCTGTTGCACCATCACCCATCATGAAAGCACGCCGCGCCAAATAGCGCAGTTGATATGCCTCAGCAGCGGGGGCGTTTATGGCCGCAAAACGTGGTGCAATTTGTACAACTTTGTCGCGCATGCGCGACCATGTTTCAAATTGCTTTTCAAGATTGGCCGACAGCCCACCCGCCTGAATGCGGTATCGCGTGAGCAAACCTGGAATGCCCTCAATCTTCCAATCTGATGCCAGCGCAAACCGCATCCAGGCATCGATGTCCTCCGATTGTCTGAGGGTTTCATCAAACCACCAATCGCGTTTTCGTTCGCTCGCAGGCCGGTAAGCAATAACATCCAAGGCGCTGCGCCGAAAAACCGCAACAGACCCATTTCCAATAGGATTACGTTTAAAAATATCTGCTGCCGATATGTTCTTGAGTTTTGGGCGTTGACTGCTTTTAAGAAAGCGACCCTGATCATCAATCAAAGACGACCCGCAAAAACTCAAACCCAAATTTGAATCTGAATTCAAATGAATCACATGCAAGTCTAGTTTTTCAGGCTCCCAAATATCGTCGGAGTCACAAAACGCAATATACTTTCCCATAGCCAATTGAATGCCGGTATTTCTGGCGCCCGCGAGGCCGCGATTTGCTTGCCGCACAACCCGCATGCGCGAGTCTTTAAAGGTCTTCAAAATTTGTGGAGTTTCATCCGTAGCACCGTCATCGACAACGATGATCTCGATATCTTCAAATGTTTGATTGATGATCGAGTGCAGTGTTTCTTTGATTGTGGCTGCCACATTATAGGCTGGAACAATTACACTGACATGGGGATATTCATAAGCCATTTGATTTCCAATTTCAGCGATTAAATGTCAGTGCACGGATAGTTTGAGGAAGCAGCGGTGCTATCAGCGCACCCATCAGTGTCATGGTTCCACGCCAGACAGGGCTGAAGAATGATCGAGGTGACCGTGAAATTCCACGCATCGCCAAACGCAAGGCTTCAAAGCCAGGTGCGCCTGTGCGCAACGCGCGCCGCGAGAGATAGCGCAAATTTCCAGCATCAGCTTCCGCAACCTGTTCCGGCGACAAACGATACTCAGATGATTGCAGAGACTCCAAAGCCCTGTGCCAACCTGCCCGCATCGAATTGAGGTTTGCAGATAACCCAGTAACACTGGTCCGATAATTCACAAGGCATTCTTGAATGCCCTCAATACGCCCGCCTTTGGCTGTTGCGCGAACCAAGAATTCGACATCTTCATTGTGAACGATGGTCCGATCAAATCCGTTGCAGTCCTTAAAAAGTGCAGTCTTGATTGCTAAGTTTGACATGGTGCAAACTGGATTATCGCGCAGGAAATCAATTGGCCGCAGCATTCTTGGATAAACCGTCGAATGGGTTTCAGGCTTAGTTACATCATTGCTGAAAAACGCAATTTGCGCATAAAGGCCATCCAAATCGGGATTGCTTTCAAACGTCGAAAGTGTCCGCTCCAATTTGTCAGGATGCCAAATATCATCACTATCGAGAAATGCTAAATATTGGGCCTTGGCATGTTCCAATCCTGCCAAGTTGCGCGCACCGGAAGGGCCATTACGAAGGGTTGAAAGCGTGCGAATGCGGTGATCTAGTGAACAATACTCTGCTATGATGTAAGGTGTATCATCGGTTGAACCATCATCGACAATAATGCATTCCCAGCTTTCACATTTTTGTATCAAAACTGAATCAAGTGTCGCCCTCAGCGTTGCTTCTGCATTCCAGCAAGGAATGACAATCGAAAATGCAGGGTTTGGTTTCTCGTCATAGCGTGTGTCATCGGTTGGCATGATTTGAACTGTCTCTTCACCACTCATGGGGTGCAAGCTAACATTCCACATCGCAACCAGAACAAACCACGCGGATCACAATTCAACGCCGAAGAGCAGCAACGCTATTCGTTAGAATAGGAATCTGTTGCTTCAACAGACTTCAACCCAGAATTGGTGCTTTCAAAAACTTTAAAGAAAAGCAAGCAAGGTATTGACCTCTATGCTTTCGGATATGTTTCTGCGCGAATGGTCCAACAAATAGCTGCATGCCAAGCAATGAATTTTGGTTTCAATCTGCAAAAACTACTTCGTTAGGTGCGGGAAGTATAAAGTGAATTGCAGTCTGAGTTTTAAGTTACACACGCATTTTATGGCGAATGCAGCAATAACTTTGTCTGTAATTCTGTTAGCAGGCTGTTCTGCCGAAAAGACCATTACAAACCTTGAGCCGATCAATAAAGGCGACGGATATCAAGCTAGCTATCGTTCAAAAAATGAACCAACGAATTTCAAAATTTTGCCTGTCTCGGAGAAAATTGACCATAGTAAATGTAGAATGCAACCTCCCATTCCAGATTCGCCACCCCCCCTCCAGGATGAAGAACGCTTGTCGCCAGGCGATCTGATGGACATCGTAATAGGCAATGATGAAACACTTTCAGGAAAATATGAAGTTTCAGTCGATGGCCAATTAAAAGTCCGCGGTTTAGCCCCTGTTATTGCTTTCAACCGCAGCGTTACAAATGTTGAACAGCAAATTACCAAGGCACTCGTGTCCGCAAAATACTATAACATTGCTCCGCCGGTCTCAGTTCGATTGAGCGATTATGGTGTTGCCAGGGTTTTTGTAAGTGGCGCAGTCTTTGAATCAGGCTCGGTCACGTTGGGTGGCTCTGCTGCCGCCTTCAATAGTGATAGCACCAGAGAGCAAGCGATTGGCGCATATACAGATGTTCGTCGATTATCGCGTGCCATCCAACATGCTGGCGGCGTGCGGCCTGATGCAGATTTATCACGCATCGTTTTGGTCCGTGGGAATAGCCGCAAAACTATTGATTTACGGGCAGCCATAAAAGGTGAAATTTTCACCGATGATCTTTTGATCGCGGGTGATCAGATTGAAGTTCCAAGTCGCGGGTGCTTCCAAAGTGACCTCGTCAGGCCTTCAGAAATTTCACCCGTCGGCGTCAAAGTCTTCATGTCAAATTTGACCGAGCCTGCAACGTCGAACGCAAACTCAGCCATCAATAAGGACACCCGTGAGATGCAATACGGTACAAGATTTCTGCAAACAATCGTCAGCATGAACTGTGTCGGCGGCAGTAAACTCACCAATGCATCACGATCTGCTGTGTTGTTTTCGCGCAACCCGATGACAGGAAAATCGGTCGTTATCGAAAGAAATATTGAAGAACTGTTACGCAACGCAGATCGTGATGAATATGACCCCTATATTCTGCCCAACGACGCCCTCGCTTGTTATGACAGCACGACAACGGATGTTTTCAAAGTCGCCCAAGGCTTTGGAATTGTTGCCTCCTCAATTATTTTAGGACGTGGACTATAATGCCATCAGTCGGGTTCGTGCGCTCTATCAATGCATATTGGCAACAATTTCGGTCCAATCAGTTCGCCAGAAATTTGAGCTCCATGGGACTCGCACAATTGACTGTGCGCGTTTCCCGGTTGCTGGCAACAGTTTTCTTAAGTCGGCTGCTGCTGCCAAACGACTATGGAACAGCGGCCATTGTGCTGACTGTCTATGAGTTCATAGCCCTTTTCACTCGAAACGGCATTTCGGCTAAAGTTGTGCGCGCAAGCGAAGCAGACGTGCAAATCTATGCCATGACAGCATGGCGAATGACCTGGATTATTTGCTTGGCCCTTGTGGCCGTGCAATGCCTCTTGGCTTATCCTATTGCAGTTTTTTATAATGATCAGCGGCTTTTTGTTCCCATTGCCGCAATGTCACTTGTTTATTTGATTACGCCGATCAGCAACATCCAGGCTGCATTCCAACAGCGTGAAGGTAAGCTGGGTCGCATGGCTTTCGCCTCGGCCACACAAGTCGTCGTAGACAATTGTCTCACTGCACTCTTCGCAATTTTCGGATTGGGGCTATGGGCCATAATCCTGCCTAAAATACTTGTGGCACCAATCTGGGGCATTGCCGTTCGGAGCGGACACACCTGGCGTCCTAAAAAAATTGAAGGCAGCGGCAATTTTCAAGGCTGGCGAGAAATTGCACGTTTCAGCCGAAACATTTTAGGCAATGAAATGCTGTCCACTATTCAAGGAAATATCGACAATCTTTTTGTGGGCTTCTTTCTGGGCATGCACGCGCTCGGGCTCTATTACTTCGCATTCAATGCAGGCTTGGGCCTCACCATAGGGTTGATCACCGCTGCCGGGGTGGCAGTTTATCCCTATCTTTGTGAAGTGCGAACCGACCATGAAAAACTAGTGGCGCGATTTTACCAGACACGCAAAAAGATTGGCGTGGGGATTGTCATTTTGATTTTAACGCAAACTGCATTAGCACCCCTTTACGTGCCGATTGTTTTCGGAAGCAAATGGACTGAGGCTGTGCCTGTGTTGTGTCTCATCTGCCTTTCTGCTCTTGCTCGGCCATTTGCAAGCCACTGTTCACAATTGTTGAAGGCGTTGGGCAAGCCCGAAATTGAATTGCGCTGGCAACTTCTCAACACATTTGCGCTGGTTTTGGCCTTGATGATCGGTTCACAAATCAGTGTTCTGGCGGTGGCCTTCGCAGTGTTTTTTGTGCAAACTTTAGTGCTGGGTCTGTTTGCATATTTAGTTCCGAAGAAACTGCTCAACGGCGACGATTTTAAATTCATCAACTTCAAAATGTCAGCGTGGCGCAAGCCTCAGCTCTTACAAGAAAAGTAATGTGCGCCGTCCACAACTCTTTCAAACCTAAGAGGTTCCCATGTCCAAAGTGCTGATGATTGCAGTAGAGACAGGGCGGTGGGGCCCCGCTCGATTAATCGCACCGCTCACCGAAGCAGGCTTTGAAATTGCCGTGTTTTGCCCATCGTCAAATCTCATCAGCAAGTCATCGCACGTGAAGCGCTTTTTTGAACTGCGCGAATTGAAGTCTTGGCGTCAATTTGCAAAATCTCTCAATGCAGCGTTGGAAGCTTGGCAACCAACGCTGATAATGCCCTGTGACGAACAAGTCATTGCCGCCCTGCATTTTGTTATCCGCCGCAAACTGAAAGGCGGGAACATTATCACTGATGCAAATCTGCAAATATTGCTCTGCTCGATCGGCCTGCCAGACAAACTTGACGCAATGATTTTTAAAAGTGAAACACGTCAACTTGCGATGAATCTGGGAATTGCAGTGCCCACTGGGGCTCGCGTGGATTCTGCCTCAAAGGCTATTGAATTGGCAGAGCAACTTGGCTTCCCCGTCTTCATAAAAAAGTCATTCAGCTGGGCCGGCAGAGGCACAATGATGTGCGCCAACGCAGCAGAGGTAAGCCAAGCCTTTTCTGCGTTAAACCCAAAGAAATCTTTTGCCAAAGATGTAATTCGTACACTTTTGGGTCGTGATTGGTATCCGACAAACAGCGCCACCGAAGTTCAGAAAGCCCTTCCCGGCATTTCTGCAATGTTCAATGTTGTGGCGTGGCGTGGTCAATATTTGGGTGGCTTCTTTGGTCGCCGTGAACAGACGGTTGGTGGCAGTGGCCCGAGCACAATTGTGTCGATTGGTCCTAATGCAATTTGTGAAGCAAGCGCAAAAAAACTGGTGCGGGCACTGGGTGCCTCTGGCTTTTGGGCTTTTGACTTCATGTGGGATCAAGCTTCAAGCGCGGCAGTTCTGCTGGAATGTAACCCACGCCCTAATCAGGTCAGTCATCTTGGCCCCAGCATAGGCGCAGACCTCTGCGCCGCTTTGGCCAAGGCCTGTGCGGGAGAGAGCTTAGAAATTCCTGCTGTAACTCACATCGCTACGGTGCCACTGTTCCCGCAAGAATGGTTGCGCGACGAACAAAATGCACTCACGCAACGGCAAAGCCTAGATATTCCAAACCATGATCCGAAGTTGTTGGACGTCATGCTCCGCGAAGGTCAAAAAATTGGGCGCTCTGTTCAAAGGCTCAATTTAGCGCCTGTTTAGATTAACGTTTGCGGGTAAATTCAGTTCAATCGGGGGTCATATCCTGTGGCACAAATGCGAAGTTTGCTTATCGACGACAACGACACCAACAGGTTCGTTGCACAGCAACTCTTACTCGCCGGGCAATGCGAAGTGGTAATGGCCACAGACGGTGAGGCCGGCGTACGCCATGCCATGGAGCAAGAATTTGATCTCATTCTCTTAGATATAAACTTGCCAAAATTAGACGGTTGGTCGGCGGCAAAAGAAATTCGAAGATCACTGCTTGCAAAGTCGAGGCGCACGCCAATTTACATCCTCACCGGAAGCACACATCAGGACCAAACCGCTGAAGCGATTGAATCTGAGGTGCAAGGCGTCATCCAAAAACCACTGCGCGCCAAACATTTGGAAATTATCTTTGCAGAAATTGTCGCGTCATCAAGCATGGCCAGATCCGATGGCACTGCACGCGCAAACGCAACTTCAATTGAAACTGCGAGCATCAATTTTGAGATTATCAACGAGCTCCAAGAGGTTTTAGGACACACGCGACTTGTTGCTGTGCAGCACAAGTTTGTGGGTGAAATCGTGATAGGTCTTCAGCAGCTTTCAACTTTTTTCAAACACGGCAGGGTTCACGAAGCCGCGCGAATTGCTCATAAACTCATTGGTTCAGCTTTGGTTTTCGGTGCTGCAAAAATCGCCACAAATCTCTCCATCATTGAACAAACAGCACCGACAATTGTGCAAGAACAAATGGACAAAATTTTAGGCGACATTGCATTGCTGATCGCATTCTACGAAAAACAAATTCAAACGAAATAATTCACCTCCGCAAGTTTGACTCAAGGTTCCTGCGGCATGTTTGAAAGGCGAGGCGATGTCTCTAAACCTCGCATTCTTAGTGGCCCTGGGTCGTTTCCCCCACACACACATTACCACCACCCAGGGCTACTTTTTCTAAAATTGCTCGCATGAGCTTTTAGAGATGTCAGCCCATCTGCGCACGCTGTCAAATGAGTTGCGCCAAATTTTGCAAATGTAGCCTTGCAGTCAAACAACAGCAGCACCCGTAACGAGCGCCGCCCTTAGAATGCAGCAGATTTTTTTGGTGCCAAGACGGAGAAGCGGCACCCATCTAACAAACGTGCGAGAATACCCTTTATTCGCGGTTCTATGACTGCAGCCACACCATAGCTGGCCGCAAATGTGACTGCAAAAGATGCGAGAAGCGCGATCCAGCGGTTTGCCCCCATTTGCCCCATTTCAAAAAGCAGGGCGCAGCCAATTGTTGTGTGCAAAAGATAGAGCGGATAAGTCATCTTGCCTAAAATTCGAGTTATTGAAATAGGAAGAAAACCTGCAAACTGTTTTCGATAACCAACGCTCATCCACAAGAACACCATGCATGAGATCCAGATTATTTGCGCGAGGAAGCTATCGGAAGAAACGCCAACCCACATTTGCTTAGCCAAGTCTGTATATTGAATCTCTGTCAGCGCGCCAAGCGTGAAATAAGCAATAAAAGCCCAAAGCCAGCGGGATGACTTGTTGCACAGAATGCTCCAAGATAGGCCACCAATTGCAAAAAGACAGCCATGTGGAATGAGTGACAATTCCATCAAACGCTGTGGTCCGCCTTGCTTCAGGTAATCTGGCAGAACTGCCATTCCCCAGACATGTTCCGCAATCAACTGGCAAAGCCAATATGTAGCACTGAGTGTTCCTAAAATTAAGAGCATGGGTCGGATGGCATTTCGACCGGCAAACTTCAACAAAAGGAAGACCAGAAAATAGAATGACATTTCAATGCCCAATGTCCAGTAAACTCCATCAACCCAATTTCCCTTGGGCAATAGCAGTACGCTCCGAACTATTCGCGTTGGCACTTCAGAGATTGGAAAGGCTCCATAAAACAGCGAGATTGCCAGAGAAATGGGAGCACAGAACCAGACTGCAGGATAGAGCCTCAATACCCGACTGCGCAAGAAGTGCCCCGCACCAACCTCGGCCGAAAATGTAATGACGAAGCCTGAAATCACAAAGAAGATTTCAACCCCAACCCAACCCACTGAAAGAAATCCGCTAAAATCTGCAAACTGATAAGCGCTGCCAGAAATTATTGCGGCTGCCGTGTCAGGCTTGATCCAACTCAAAAATGCAACGTGATACAAACAAACAATCACTGCCGCGAAAAATCGCAAAACATCTAACCCAGAGAAATTTTTGTCATTCATAGCACAACGTATATCGCGAAATAGAAAAGTAGTTATGGCAGCAACTGCCCTGTCTAGAGCAATCCAGACTCGCTCAAATATACTTTCGGATAGAACTTCATCTAGCACTGCAATCTTGGCGCAAGCTTGATGCAATAGCTTTTGAAATGAAGTTTGGGCTGCTCGCTTTGCCCTCACTTTGAACAATCGGAAATGAAATCATGATGCTCAAAACCGAGCCAACAAATAAAATTATGAATGCCGTGTACCTGGCTCAACTTGTATCAGAAATCGGTCCTCAAACGGTTGAAATTGTAATTCGAAAAGCAATTTCGGATTTAAAAGGTCTGTTTTATGAGATCGGCCCGGCAACCGAGGTACAAGACTGGAATGCACTCAGGGTTGCAGTGCATTCAATTTCAGGCGTCTCTGCAATTGTCGGAGGCGAGCGACTGCGGAAAATTTCACTGCTCATCGAGCAAAACTGTATCGATGGCACAATTGATGAAGCGCTGACAAATGTGGCACTTCTCATGCTCGAAACCATGGCCCTGATTGAAAAATTAGAGCGGTTCCGACTGAATGACCTGAACTCAGATACGAATGAAAACACATCAAACGGTTTCCAGTTCGCCTAATAATAAATTCCAAGTTCATACTCTTGATAAAAATGGCGTCCTGGAAGGGATTCGAACCCCTGACCCCCGGTTTAGGAAACCGGTGCTCTATCCTGCTGAGCTACCAAGACGTGTTATTTGAACTAGCATAGTCAGTTGCATGAATGAAGAAGTTTTGCTGGCTTGACCCGAAGTGCATTTTTGGTAGCTTTGCACCATGCTAATATTCATGGTGGGTGCCACCGGCACAATTGGAAAGGCAACGCGAGCTGAACTGGTGCGCAGGGGCCACGAGGTTTTCTGCTTCGGACGCGATCAGGGCGATGTGACAGACGCGCTCTCAATTGAGCACGATGGATTTCAAGGAAGAACATTTGATGCGGTTGTCTCCTGCATGGCCTCGCGCAGTGGCCTGCCCCGTGATGCTTGGGCGATTGACCACCACGCCCATAGCATGGTGCTGCAGGTGGCAAAAAAATTCAATGTGAAGCAGTTTGTGTTGCTTTCTGCCATTTGTGTGCAAAAACCGAAATTAGCTTTCCAGAAAGCCAAACTTGCATTTGAGGCTGAACTCATTGCTTCAGGTCTCACCTATTCGATTGTAAGGCCAACAGCCTTTTTCAAATCGCTTTCAGGCCAAGTGGAAAATGTAAAAAACGGCAAACCCTTTTTGG
>JANYHE010000011.1 GCA_025359215.1 Hyphomicrobiales bacterium | reverse complement strand
CCCAGCATCGCTGCCGTCCATTGTGTTGAAGCCCAAAGACCACTCGTCACAATCGAAACAACGAGGCATCCCTGCCCAACAAGAATCTTGGTCGGCGACATTCTGAATTCACTCGGATTGCACACCGGATCATTCCGGAATGTGGCCCCAGCATCGCCGCAAAGTGCCTACTTGCTCAATTGGGAAAGGCAGGAAAACGCGGGAAAGAAATCGTGCAAGCCTGCATCTCTCCCGCAATCAGACTTGATTTATACAAAATCGGATGGATGTTAATGACCCACAACAAAAGTCATTAGTCTATTTCAAAGACACCACGCCACCGAAGCATTTGGTGCTTTTTAGTACATATTTCGTATTTCACGTCCGGTTGACTGAAGCACTTCAAAAACTTTAAACCGACGAATATGATTGATTTGATGTTCTCGATTTGCGGGCTCAAATACACGAGAACCGCCAGACATTTCTCGCATGGCATCGCCTAATCCTGAATAAAGGCCAGACGCCACAGCTGCAAGCATCGCTGAGCCAAGCAATACAGGTTCAGTTGTGTTAGACAGTGAAACCGATGTTTCAGTCGCGTCAGCCAGTATTTGACACACAAGACTGCTTTGTGCAGCGCCTCCACTTGCAACAATCAATTTGATGTCGATCCCCTGGGTGGCAAATTTGTTAAGGAGTTGTTTCAAGCCGTAACCAATTCCACTGAGGCCGGCTACATATTGTGAAAGCAAACTTTCAACGTCATTTTCCAACCCAAGCCCAGCAATGATGGCGCGAGCGTCGGGCTCAGCGAACGGAGAACGATTGCCCAAAAACTCTGGAACAACATGAATATTTCCTGCAAGGTTAATCGCGTCTGAAAGATTTTTACTCTTGCTTTGAACCTGCCTATCTAACCAAGCCACCAGAGAGAGTCCGGCCTCTCCAGCGTAGACCTTTGCTTCGACTGCAGCAGGATGCATTTCAACCAGATGATCAATTGCGGCACCCGCCGCAGATTGCCCGCCTTCGTTGAGCCACTGCTCCGGAATCATCGCCGAAAAATAAGGCCCCCAAACGCCGTTCACAAATACGGGCTCTTTGGCGGAGGCCATTGAGCATGCGGAAGTTCCGAAGATATAGGCAAGACGATTTTCGATGGCAAGATTTTGATCGCCAACTTTGCCGCCTAAAGTGCCAACACCACCTGCATGCGCATCAATCAATGAGGCCCCAACCGCTGTGCCTTCTGGCAATTCCAAATCCGATGCGGCTTCCGCCGTCAGGCCTTTGCCAAGAGCAGTTCCAGGCTCCACAATGCTTGTGCCAATCCGAGCAAAACCCTCATTCGCCAATTCGGCCAAACCAATATTCTTGAAATAGTTTTCATCCCAACGCTTCTCATGCGCGAGATATGTCCATTTGCATGTGACTGTGCAGATTGAACGATCAGTTGCGCCCGATGCGCGCCATGTGAGATAATCAGGCAAATCAAAAAAGTAATCTGCCCCTTCAAATGATTTTGGCAGGTTGCGTTTTAACCAGAGAAGTTTCGGTGTCTCCATTTCTGGTGAAATGCGACCGCCCACATAGCGCAGCACGTCGTGATTGCCCGCGTTGATCTCTTCGGCTTCTCCTGCCGAACGGTGATCCATCCACACAATGATGTTGCGTTTTGGATCGCTTGATGGGCTGACGGTGATAGGTGAGCCATCTTTCCTGACGACCACAAGTGAGCAGGTTGAATCAAAACCGATACCCGAGATACTCGTTATCGAAACGCCAGATGAGGCCACTGCCTCACGCACACTTTCGCATACGGCCTGCCAGATTTGATCGCTTGACTGTTCAACAACATCGCCTGCCTCGTGCCACATTGTGATGTTGCGTTTTGCGGTAGCCAAAAGGTTTCCTGAAGCATTAAACACTCCGGCACGGGCACTGCCCGTTCCAACATCAACTCCAACGAATACTTTTTGTGATGACATCGACTAAAGATCCACGCTCGTTGGCAAAACAACCAGATCACGAATGACAATATTGCGCGGCCGTGTGAGCATGAACAAGACTGAATCAGCAACTTCTTTAGGCTGCATTAAACTGCCATTGGCCAGTGCCTCGTCCATTTTGGCTTTTGGCCAATCCGCCAACAGCGCTGTCACCACCGGGCCTGGCTGGATAGCGCCAACCCTGATGCCATGTTTTGAAACCTGGCGCCGCACAGTATGGACAAAGGCTTGCACCGCGTGTTTAGACGCCGTGTAAATTGGCTCCCACACCACAGGCACAATTCCCGCAATTGAGCTTGTCACAAGAATATCACCCGTTTGGCGTTCGACCATATGCGGCAACACAGCGTGGATTGAGCGGAACACCGAATTGATGTTCAAGTTCAGCATCCGGTCCCATGCATCAGGATCTCCGTCAACAACGTCGCCGCCTACATAGGAACCGGCATTGGCGTGAAAAATATCAAGGTGTCCAGCCTTCTCCAAAATCTGCGGCATCATTTTCTTCACGCTTGCCGGGCTAAAAAGATCAATCACCACGGGAATGGCATTTGGCCCGAGTTCAGCGCAAATTTTGCGTAAACCTTCCTCAGCGCGATCGACAAGAACGACACACGCACCAGCAGAGAGAAGCGTCTTGGCACATTCCAGACCAATCCCAGATGCAGCTCCAGTGATTGCTGCTACTTTACCCTTGAGTTCTTCAGACATAATACAAACTTTCTTTGATAGGTTAGGCGCGGCCGTGTGAGACGCGCGATTTGCGAGCAAGGGAATCGACAATAACGGCCACGGCCAGAACACCGCCAGTGATCATGTAACGCAGCGCCGAGGAGAGATCGAGCAAAGTGAGCCCGTTCGAGATTGATTGAATGACGATTATGCCCAGTAGTGCCGAATAAGAACTGCCGCGTCCGCCAAAAAGGCTGGTGCCGCCGATCACGGCAGCGGCAATGGCATTCAAATTGACGTCACCGGTGCCCGCCTGTTCACTCGAAGAGGCAAGGCGTGCTGCAGCCAAGACGCCACCGAATGAAGCGAACATCGAGCAGAGGACAAAGGCGCTGGTGTAGATCATGCGCACATTTATACCTGACCGTCTTGCGGCTTCGCGATTTCCACCCACGGCCGTCATGGAGCGGCCCCATTTGGTGCGGGTGAAGGCATAGTTCATGGCAATCACAAGTCCCGCAAACAAACCAAACATCCAAGGAATGCCGCGCGATTGATTGAGATAAAATACGATCGCTTCAATCATAACAGTGATCAATCCAGCCTTGAACAGGAGACCCGTTAACGACGGGGCCGAAAGATTGGCAGCACTGCGCCGTTTGATGGAACTATAACCAGCCCATAGCATAATCAGTCCCGGCAGAAGCGCCAAGCCATATGACACAATCTTTGGCATGATCATGGTCTGACCAAAATCCACAACCCATGATCCATAGGGCAAATTGATTGAGCCTGTATGGTTAAGCGCATAAAGTTGCATGCCTAACACTGCGAGCAAACCTGAGAGTGTTGACACAAAACTCGGCATGCCCAAGCGATTGAACAACAATGCATAGACAGCACCAAAAACCGCACCAACTGCAACAGCGGCCAAAATAGCTAACCACACAGGCCATCCGTGGTTGACCCATAAGACGCCAAGCATGGCAGAGGCAAAACCGCTGACGGACCCAACTGAAAGATCAATTTCGCCCACCATCAAAACGCAAACAATGCCAAGCGATATGACGCCCACGGTGGAGGAATCAAACAGCATGTTCACCAGATTGCTGCTTGATAAAAAAATCGGATTGAAGCTTGTAAAAACCGTCCAAATCACCAGCAAGCCCACGACTACAGGAAGTGATCCCAAATCGCCAGAACGCACCCGATCAAAAAATGCTTTTACAGCACCTCCAAACGTTGTGGTGTGGGCAACGCGGCTATCACTTCGATCAAGAAGCGGGCCTTTTGTTTTTGTTTCGTCGCTCATAGGCTTGTTCCTGCTTGACTTTGCGTTGAGCGGCGGCCCGCCCGGCGTGAGACTGAATTATTGGATGCCCCCGTGATGGCGCTCACCAGTTCGGCGTTCGAGGCATCTGGATAGAAAATACCGTTGTTGCGGCCGAGACGTAAAACAACGATGCGATCAGCGACCGCACGAACGTCTTCCATATTATGGCTGATCATCACCACACCAAGGCCGCGATCTCGAACCCGCTCAATCAAATCTAACACTTCTGCGGTTTGAGCGACGCCCAGCGCTGCAGTGGGTTCATCTAACAAAATAAGTTTTGGGTCGAGCAACAATGAGCGCGCAATCGCAACGGTTTGGCGCTGACCTCCGGACAGGGACGCAACCGCCTCGCGCACATTGGGAATGCGCGCCGACAATTCACTCAACAAAGTCCATGCGCGCACTTCCATCGACACTTCGTCAAGGCGCATCGGATTGAGTTCCTTCCCAAGAAAAATATTAGCCACCACGTCAAGATTTTCGCAGAGCGCCAAATCTTGAAATACGGTTGCTATTCCAAGCGACAGTGCGGATTTAGGATCTGGTAAGGTGACGGGTTTTCCTTGAAATGTGATCGATCCTGAACTGGCCTGATGCACACCCGACAGAATTTTAACCAAGGTGGATTTACCGGCTCCATTATCACCAACAAGGGCCACCACTTCACCCGCATGCACATCCAGATCAATATCGGTGAGCGCTGAAACGGCCCCAAAGTTTTTTGAGATCCCGCGCAGGGACAGAACAATTTCGCCAGTGGGAGAAGGGTGTGAATCAACGGACATTATGAGAGGGCCTTTTAAGAACACGAAGCTCTGAGATAAATTCTCCGTCCGGCCAAGGGTGGATCAGGCCGAACGGAGTTCTTTAGTGCGATATTACTTGATGCCGAGCTTGGCACAACCATCGGCATAAGCGCCACCGCAAAGGTCTGCTGCTTTTGCAATGCCCTTGTCGATGATTTCAGCTTTCAGGTTTTCAGCTGTGACCACGGCGGGCGTGAACAGCTGCGATGGTGTGTCATACAACGTCATCTCAGCTTTTGGTGTTTCGCCCGAAAGCAGCTGGAAAGCTATGTTGGCAGCAGCGGCAGCCACAATTTCAGATGGCTTGGAAATGGTGTTGTACTGATCGCCGGAGATAATCAACTGCAATGCAGCTGTTGTAGCATCGTTGCCAGTGACGGGTGGAACAGGTGAAACGCCTGCTGCTTTAAAAGCAGCAATAGCGCCACCGCCCGTGCCGTCATTGGCAGCGACAACGCCAAGGATCTTCTTGCCGAAGCGTGTCACCTGGCCAGCAGCCCATTCTTGGGCCTTTGGTGGAGCCCAATCTGGCGTGTCGAATTCCGACAGAATTGGGAAACCGCTGCTGTCCAAACCTTCGTGGATGCCTTTCTTGATCAGGCCAGCTGCCGCGTCGGTTGGTGAGCCGTTGATTTGCAGAAGGCCCTCGCCATCGCCAGGCTTGATATTCATGGCTTTCAAATGAGCAACCAGTGAGTCAGCAATGGCTTTGCCGATGCCTTCATTGTTGAACGACACATAGAAATCCGCGCCGCCCTTGGGAATGGGCCGATCATAGGCAATCACTTTCACACCTTGGCTTTGAGCGAGTTTCACCAGTGATGCAGCAGCAGCTGAATCAACTGGATCAAGAACAATTGCCTTAGCACCTTGCGCAATCACCGAGTTGAACTGTTGTTGCTGTTTGGCAGCATCGGCACCGGCGTTAAGATAAATCACCTTGCAGCCCGCGCAGAGCTTTTTCATTTCGGCGATAAAGCCAGGTGAATCATGTTCCTCATAACGGGTTGAGCCTTGGTCAGGCATAAGGAATGCAACTGTTGCGTCGGTTACTGCCGCAGCGTGAACATTGCCGCCCAGAGCAAAGAGTGCGAGTGCAGCTGCACTGGCGAGTTTTGTGGTAAATTTGGTCATCGTTAGTCTCCATTTGTTTGCGAGTAAAAATTCAATTCGTTGACAGTTTAAAAATATTGGGGCATTCAAGAGGTGCGAATTTTTTATCGTTTGCCTGATTGAAAATAGTCGCAATTCCTGATGCAATTTTAGACAGGACTTCTCTTACGCTGAGCAGCTCGACGCTGCTCTTCGTTAAAATCCTCCAGCATTTTATGTTGATCCTCCCTCTCTTTAGGCGGCTTCTTCCGCTCTTACGTTTTCATCTAACAAATTTCTAAACCGCGAAGGCGACATACCTTTGAGAGCTAGAAACTGTCGGTTAAAATTTGAAATATTGTTGAACCCCACTTCATAGCAAATGTCAGTGATGGATAGTTCATCTTTGTTCATCAGCAATTGACAGGCGAGATTGATCCGCAGACGGTTAACGTATTGAACGAGCGCCATCCCAGTGTGGCGTCTGAAGCTGCGCGAAAAGTAACTCGCTGTGCGGCCGCTGATAGCCGCTAGGTCCGTTTCGCTAAACTGCTCTGTAAGATGAGAATTAATATATGCCAACGCCTCGTTAATGCCATTCGACATAAAGCCTGAGGGATCCGGAAGGTAGCTTGTACTCGTTAGTGATTGGATTTCAGAACACCGGCTCATTGTGCCAATCACATTGAGAAAAAGTTCGATACGACGAACGCCTTGCGCATCAACCAGTTCTTCCAGCATTGGAGCAACTTTATCGGACGTTTTTTTTGAAAATAATGCGCCGCGCCTGCTGAGCTCGAGAACCTGCTCAAACTGCGCTAGCTCTGGGAAGACTTTTTTGACATCACCTATGAAGGACTCTGAGAATTGCACGACCCGTCCCCGTAACGGGATCACAATATCAGGCGGCACATCGCTCACCCAATTGTGGGGCAGGTTTGGTCCGGTCAAAACTAAATTTCCTGGTTCGAATTCACCGATGAAATCGCCGACAAAATAACGCCCGTTGGTCGTGACAACCTGATGAATTTCGTATTCGGGATGAAAATGCCACCTTACGGTGTGAAACGGATAGCCGTGCGACCAAGCTTTAAACGACTGGCCCTCACCGATCTGTACGACTTCTAAGTCGGGGTTCATTTTTGTTTCTCCCTGCACCCTTCCAAACTTATTGCTCGGTTTAGGCGCGTCATGCCGTTCTAATTACTTCGGCAATAATATGAGGTTACGCGCCTCTTTTTCAAACAGCTAGTACGGTTTTGCACTTCAAATGATACTATTTTGACTTTTTTTGAATTTTATAAGGCTTTTTAGCTTAGAAACTAGCCGCTGAAATTAGAAGATTGCCTCGCTACCCGCTCTATTTTCGGTATTGATTTAATCTTGATATCTTCGCCTAATGACCGCTTAGTTAGAACTTATCGAACATAACTTTTTTAACCGCCATGTCTCGTCATAGCCCTTCGCTGCCATATCAACCTTCATCAATTATGTCAGCTCCACAGTTGAAATCGGAACTCAGTTCTTTCCAACAAAAGCTAATCTCAGGATTAAAACCTACGAAATCCCCAAGCCTTGCCCGCGCTTCGCATCCCAATCCCAGTTGATTCCTTGAGTGCCTGCTGTTCCTGACATCGACTTTCCCCTAAACTGTTCAAGCTCCGGCCTCCACGGCACAAGAGTGAACTCCTTCGACTTTTGGATCACCGCATATTTTCCACTCGCCAAGTTGACTGAACCATTGAATATTCCCTCAACTTTCTCACCTTCAACAAG
>JANYHE010000003.1 GCA_025359215.1 Hyphomicrobiales bacterium | reverse complement strand
CATGGCCTCGCCAATCGCGGCCAAACTTTCTGCTTTGGCTGAGTCCAAAAATCCGCAGGTGTTTACAATCACCACATCTGCATCATCATAGCCGGGGGCGATTTTATAGCCTTCGGCCCGCAGCTGTGTGAGGATGCGCTCACTATCAACAAGGTTCTTCGGGCAACCGAGTTGAACAAGACCGACTTTGGGGACATGCATATTCATGGGTTGGCCTTTAGCTGGAATGCGGAATGGGTGCAAATATTACCTCTAAAAGCTCTCGACCCCTCTTGAGCAACTGGCTTTGCCCGCTAATATGATTGAAACGAGGTGTGACATGGTTAAATTTGCGGTGGGACTTTTGTTCAGTGCAGCTGTTTTGTGGGCGGGGGCGGCGCATGCTGAAAACTTCAAGCTTTCGGGCAACAAACACTGGCTCGCTGTGGCCTCCACAAAGAATTTAGATGAAGCCATTGGCATTGCCCGCGTTTTGGGCGGCGAGGGCGCTCGGGTGGTTTCTTCGCAAAGCGGATATTTTGGTGTGATTCTCGGCCCCTATGTGACTGACAGCGTGGAAGAACTGAAAAAGAAGAATGACAATCTAAATCAGTTGCCTGCGGATGCTTTACTCTCGAATGGGGCGCGTTACATTGAAACAGTGTGGAAGCCTGCGGCCACTGCCAATGTTCTCTCAGATTATGAAAAAGACAAGCCGGTGCAACTGTCCTCGGGTGACTTATCGGTCACTGTGAAGTTAGAGAAATCGGGTGAAGATCAATTTAATACAGTTGCTTCCGGTGGCCAGCCAGGCAGCCCCCCGTTTTCATTTACAGTGGGCAGCGATGGTGAATATACGGATATCGGCTCGGGCGCAGCTTTGATAAAGCTCGATCCAAAATCAACTGTGCCACAGTTGTTTTTTACGCGCTTCACGGGCGGCGCTCATTGTTGCACCAACACATGGGTTGCATCGAAAATGGAAACGGCATCCGGTTGGGCCTTGAAAGACTTGGGTAAGCTCGATGGCGGAGGATATTGGTTTGAGGATGTGGACGGTGACGGAGCGCAAGAATTACTGAGCGCCGATAATGCATTTCTTTATGCCTTTGATTCCTACGCAGGCTCATTTGCGCCTATTCACATTGCGAAATTCAAGGATGGCAGTTTGCAAGACGTGAGCGAAGACGCCAGTTTGAGATCGCGCTTGGTTCAAGACTTAGCTGGCATGGAATATCAGGCTAATGTGAATGCAGATTTGTGGAAGTCGAATGGCTTCTTGGTGGCTTGGGTGGCAAGCAAAATCCGCTTGGGTGATGGTGCGGACGCTTGGCCCACGGTGATGGAAAATTATGACAAGTCTGCTGAGTTCGGTCCGCAAGAATGTACCAGTGGTCAAAAGATAGATGATTGCCCAGCCGAAAATCTCAAAACCATTCCGTTTCCAAAAGCTCTTGCAAGCTTCCTCAAGGAAAATGGTTATGGTCCGCTGCCCAGTGAAGCTGAGCAGGAGTTGAAATAGGTTTAGCCGCGCCGATCAAGCCAGCGTTTGAGCGCAATCACCGCCCAAATAGCCTCGACCACACCAAATGGCCATGCGCCTTGCAGAAAGCCGTAAGAGGAGCCCAAAGCGCAGGCTATGGCGAACAAGAACACCATCCAGGGGCTGCGGTTCTCCAGCGTGTAGGTGACAAGCATCATTGAAACCGCAAAAAGGCCAAAGAGAGTAAGCGTGTCCATATGGTTTACATAACATCGATTATGTTACAGGCTAAGATCGAATTTAACTTTTGGTTTGATCAATGTTCAAAAAAATCCTCATTGCCAATCGTGGCGAAATTGCTTGCCGCATTATTAAAACAGCCAAAGCGATGGGTATTTCCACTGTCGCCGTATTTTCAGATGCTGATGCACGAGCGCTGCATGTTGAAATGGCTGACGAACGCGTAAACATTGGTGCAGCACCTGCTGCACACTCCTATTTGATAATTGAAAAAATCATTGCGGCTTGCAAGGCTACTGGCGCTGAAGCTGTGCACCCGGGTTATGGTTTTCTATCTGAACGGGCGGCATTTGCGCGGGCTTGTGTTGAAGCGGGGATCATTTTTATCGGGCCCAATGCCAATGCGATTGATGCGATGGGCGACAAAATTGCTTCGAAAAAAGCAGCTTTGGCTGCAGGTGTTTCAGTGGTGCCCGGCCATGTGGGCGTGATTACCGATGTGGCAGAAGCGGTGCGGATATCCGATAGCATTGGCTATCCAGTCATGATCAAGGCATCAGCAGGTGGCGGTGGCAAGGGCATGCGTATTGCACACTCGCAAAGTGAAGTGCGGGAGGGGTTTGAACGCGCCACATCGGAAGCAATAAACTCTTTTGGTGATGACAGAGTGTTTATTGAAAAGTTTATCGTCAACCCTCGCCACATCGAAATTCAAATTTTGGGCGATAAGCATGGCAATGTGATTTATTTGGCTGAGCGTGAATGCTCCATCCAACGCCGAAATCAAAAAGTGATTGAGGAGGCGCCATCACCTTTGTTGGATGAGCCCACGCGCAAGGCCATGGGTGAACAGGCGGTGGCGCTGGCAAAGGCTGTGAATTACGACAGTGCTGGCACGGTGGAATTTGTGGCGGGGCAAGATCGTTCATTTTTCTTTTTGGAAATGAATACACGGTTGCAGGTGGAACACCCGGTGACTGAAATGGTGACGGGCATTGATTTGGTTGAGCAGATGATAAGATCTGCTTATGGCGAGAAGCTGAAACTCAAGCAGACTGAAGTAAAGATGAAGGGTTGGGCAATCGAGTCTCGGATTTATGCGGAAGACCCGTATCGTAATTTTCTGCCATCGATTGGACGTCTGGTGAAATATCGTCCGCCTGCGGAGCAAAGTTTAAACGGCGTTACAGTTCGCAATGATACTGGGGTTTTTGAAGGCGGCGAAATTTCGATCTATTATGATCCGATGATTGCTAAACTATGCACCCATGCGCCAATCCGTGCTGCTGCAATTGCCGCAATGAGCGACGCCTTAGATGAATTCTACATTGATGGGATTCAACATAACATTCCGTTCTTATCGGCCATCATGGATCATCCGCGATGGCAATCAGGTGAAATTTCTACCGGCTTCATTGCTGAAGAGTTTGAAGGTGGATTTAAAGGTGTGTCGATTGCCGAGCCTGAAAAGTTTGTTTTAGTGGCGTGCCTGCTTGACCACATCGAAAATAGGAGAAAGCGCTTAATCTCTGGTCAGATGAACGGTCGTGAAGTTAGTTTTGCAACCACGCGTGAAGTGAAATTAGGAGATGCTTGGCACGAAATTGAAGTGACCGACGAAACAGACCAGCTGGCCGATCAATGCGGGTGGGAACCTGGGCATTGCATTATCAGAGTGGCAGGCTTGATGATGCAGGTTCGAAAGCTGATGAATGGTTACCGTCTGAGCCATCGGGGCTCTTCGGTTGATGCTTATGTTTACACCAAACGTGAAGCTGAATTGGCGCGGCTGATGCCGGTTAAGAAACGGGCCGACACATCAAAGAGACTTCTTTGCCCCATGCCGGGGTTGGTAATTTCGCTTGACGTAATTGAAGGGCAAGACGTGAAAGCAGGCGACGCTTTAGCCATTATTGAGGCCATGAAGATGCAAAATGTCATGCGCGCTGAGCGCGATGTTACAATTAAAAAAATTAACGCAAAAGTCGGGGACAGCTTGAGTGTTGATCAAATTATCATGGAATTTTCTTGAGTTTATTTCTGGCTCTCAAGCAATCTCTCTGAAAGTTCAACCATGCGTTCTGCACCAACATTGGCGAAGGCCAACCGCAGAAAGGATTCCTGATCAGGGCCAAACATGGTGCCGGGCAGGCACAATAAATCATTATCTTGAGCCAGTCGCTTCGCCACTGATTTTGAGTCTTCAGCGAAGGGATGTTTTACATAAGCAAAATAGGCTCCACTGCTGACAAGCTTATAATTCAGGCCCGGTGTCTCAAAACTTTGTCGCAAAGCCGCTAGGCGGTGCTTCATCACAAGCTTCTTCTCAGTCTTCCAATCTTCTAGCTCAGTGAGGCCAAACTCTACGGCGCGCTGAGTGATGTGCGGTGGGCAGATGGTCATGCAATCGAGTATTTTTGCAGCTTCATGTAAAATTTCTGGGCCTGCAAGCATCGCACCCAAGCGATAGCCTGCGAGGGCGTAGATTTTCGAAAAACTGTAGAGTTGAATGAGCGTCTGTTCCCAGTTGGGTTGGTTGAACAATTGGTGCGGGGCTGCTGCATCGGGCCTGAAGTCTTTATAAGTTTCATCCAAAATCAGCATGATATTGGCCGATTGGGCCAGCTTGAAGAATGCCTGCAATTCTGATGCAGGGTAAATGGCTCCTGTTGGATTGTTGGGTGTGCAGAGAATTATCGCACGGGTTCTGGCATCAATCAGGGGCGCTGCATTAGCAGCCAATGGATGCTTCACAGATTCAGAAAAAGCGGGGATGGAACGAATTTCAATACCCATCATTGTCAGCCACATTTGGTGATTGAAATAATAGGGGGCAGGGATGATCACATTATCTCCCGCCTTTGCAATAGCCATAATAGCTGCTGAAAACGCCTGATTGCAGCCTGTAGTGATGGCGACATTGGCGGCATCAATGGTTGTTACATAATCTTCGCTCATGTGTTTGGCATAGGCGGTGCGCAAAGGCGCAATGCCAAAAATATCAGTATAGCCGCCGGTGTTTGGCGCGTGGGCTAACCTTGCAATTTCGGCCTGAAGCTTTTCTGCGGGTGGATAACTGGGAACCGCTTGGCACATATTGAGCAGTGCTCGATTTCCAGGTTTTGGCTTTACCCAACTCATCGCTTCTGCAATGGGCGGAAACGCAACAGCCTCGACCAATGGTGAAATTTTTACGCTCATTCTCTTCCCCTTGGAAAGTCTCAATCTTTAGGGCAATAAAGGCCTTATGAATAGCTCCAGCATTGATGGAATTTTGAAAGACCGTGGCGCATGGTTGAAGTCGGTGCATGGCGATGTGGAGCTCGCAGTTGAGCATGCCCCGCTTTCGAAGTTGATCGCCAGCAATTATGCGTTGTTTGAAAAAGTACGCGACCGGATTTTCAAATCCACCGAGGATTTTCTTCGTCATGTCGAAATTTCGCCGTCGACACTGGACCCCGATGGCCATGCGCTTGTGGCAGAGTTGCAGAATTTCGGAATGGTTGTGCGTGAAGAGCATGGCCATGCCATTTGTGAAGTAAAGGGCCGGCGTTATTTGGCTGGCGGATGGCTGGAAGAGTTGGCATGGCTGGCCGTGATGGATGCTGGCGCAGATGAGGCCATTTACGGCCAAGTGATAGGTTGGCAGGTGAAGAGCTTCACGGGTGAGAATGAAATTGATCTCATTGCCCGCAAAGGCGAACGCCTGTGTTTTGTTTCATGCAAAGCTTTCAGGTCTGAGCTTGATATGCATGACCGAAAACATCGCAATCGTTTGATGGATGCCGTCCACGAAGCCGATAATCTGGGTGATCACTTTGGCAAACCGGGTGAGTGCGTGGGTGTTCTGGTGACGACTGATCTGTTTGATGAAGTAAAAAACAGTGCCCGTTATAATGCGCTGATGGGTAAAGCTGCAGTGCTGGATGTGCAGGTGATAGCCCTTGAAGATTTGAATTGGGATAGATTAGTTGTTGCCATGCGCAGCTTGTTGGAAGGATTCATAGAGTGAAAGCTATTCGGTTTCAAAAATGCGGCGGGCCTGACGTTTTAGACTATGTTGATATTGATTTGCCGCCGCCAGCGGCAGGTGAAGTGCGCATTCGGCACACGGCAATTGGCTTGAATTTCATCGACACTTATCAACGCAGCGGGCTTTATGCCATTCCACTTCCCAGTGGGCTTGGTTCAGAAGCTGCTGG
>JANYHE010000128.1 GCA_025359215.1 Hyphomicrobiales bacterium | reverse complement strand
GGCTTCCTCGCCTATCAGAATTCCGTACACTCATTCACAGATGCCTTTGACAAGCTCCGTGCTGCAAAGGTTCTGCCTTGAAATGAATCAACACTCCACCATCACTTCCAGCTATTCCGGTTTGCGAAGCATTTCCATGCTGCCGCTGGCCAGAAGTTTTGTAACGGTAGTCCTTTCGACGGTGGTCCTCATCATTGTATGCAGTATTTTCGCGCCATCGAGTGTTTCTCTCGGTGCGCTTGAGGGCAGCCTGCCCTTTGCTGCTGTGATTGCTATTGTTGGCTTGGGTCAGCTTTTGGTTGTGCAACAAGGTGGCTTTGATCTTTCTTTGCCGGGAGCAGTGTCTCTCGCCGTCGTGGTGTCCACGCATTATCCCCAGCAGGATAATAGTTTGTTGCCAATGGCCGTCGTGGTGGCGCTGGGTTTTGCATTAGTTGCGGGTGTGATCAACGGCATCTTGGTCAGCATTTTCAATCTCAACGCTATCATCGCAACCATTGGTGTGAATGCTCTACTCTATGGCGCGGTGTTCGCTGTGTCAGGTGGCGTGCCTTCGATTACCACAACTTTATTGGCGGAGATTGCGGGCGGCACCACATTTGGCATTCCAAATTCCGTGTTCTTTGCAGCTGCTGCCTTGATGGTCGTTTCATTCATGTTGAAGAAAACTGTCATGGGCCGCAGGTTTGAAGCCATCGGGGCCAATCCTTTGGCGGCTCAGGCTGTAGGCTTACAGGTTCGGCGTCATCAGATGATGGCCTATGTTCTGGCCCAGCTGCTCTATTGCATGGCGGGTATTTTAATTTCAGGAATAACGCGTGAACCGACAGCCTTTCAGGGCGATACCCTGTTGCTGCCATCGGTTGCTGTTGTTGTTCTCGGAGGAACGTCGCTGCTTGGCGGTCGAGGTTACCCCATCTCCACTGTTATCGCGGCATTTTTCCTCAACCAATTGAGCCAGTTCGCGCTCGCCGTCGGCGTGCCTTATTCGGCCCAAACCATTATCCAAGCCTTGGCCTTGGGTTTTGGAATTGGAGTTTACTCAGTCCGCTGGACTGGAAACTCGTCCAAGCAAACCAAAAACGTAAAAATGGAGGATACCAATGATCTACAAGTCTCTTAAGCTTGCAGCTGCAACGGCCGTTCTGGCTCTTGGCTGCGCAAATGCTGCATTGGCCGATGTGCCATCATGGTGCGGCCCCAAGAAAGCAACCATTGCCTTGCTCGATGGCTATGGTGGCAACAGCTGGCGTCAAGTTACAACAGCTTCCGGCAAGCAAACAGCATCACTCTGCCCAAGCATCACGTCTTATGAATATGCTGATGGCAACGGCGATACCCAAAAATCGATCTCCGATATTAAAGGCATGGCTGCCAAAGGTGTTGATGCTCTCGTTGTGTTCGGCGACGCCGGACCCGCAATGCTTCCAGCCATCACCAGCGTGTTTAAAGCTGGTAAAGTCATCGTTCCCTACCGTGTGAATGTTGGCGGCAAAGAGGGTGAAAATTACACCAAATTCATTGGCTCGTCCTTCAAGGACGACGGCGCAAGCTGGGGCAACTGGATTAAGGGTGTTCTACCAAAGGGCGGCAATGTGTTGTTCCTCTCAGGCCCAGCAGGCAACAGCCAAGGCTTGGATGAACTTGCTGGTTTGAAATCAGTTCTCGGTGCAGAATATGTGTTCGTGAACCCTGAACCATTTGCTGTGACAAACTGGGATCCTGCGTTGACACAAAAAGTGCTGACAGCTGAAATTGCCAAGAACGCAAAGATCGATGTGATCGTTTCGGATTTCGGCCCATCATTAGTGGGTGCACTTCCGCTGTTTGGCAAATCTGGAAAATCAATTCCAGCGTTGGCAACATCAGATGGCAACTCATTGGGTTGCTTCTGGACGGACGTTAACAAAGATAATCCTGATTTCAAATTGTTCACCGTGGCAACCGGAAACGACAACGTTCGCTTGGCTGTTGAACACGCTGTTGCTGCGGCAACAGGTGGCACACCGCCAACCGAACAAATTTTCAAGGCTCCTTCGTTTGAAGATTCAACAAAAGGCAACGTACAATGTCGCAAGGATCTCCCTGGCGCTATTTACCTTTCCTCAGAATTGCCAGCCGACGAACAAGCCAAGGCTGTGAAGTAATCATCTCCAACTTTGCCCCGAAGGGAGATATCTCTTCGGGGTGATATGTGTTGACGGAATGAAAATCGTGGCCGCCAAAAAATTAATTGTAAAAGCGAACGATGCAGATGCTCCAGTTTCTGGTGACGTCACGATCGCGCTGACCAATATCTCCAAATTCTATTCCGGCGTTCCAGCGCTTCGCGATGTGAGCGTAGAATTTTATGCTGGCGAAGTTCACGCAATTCTCGGCGAAAATGGTGCAGGTAAATCTACTTTAATGAACGTGATGTCAGGCACCATTTTTCCTGAATTGGGCGATGTGACCTTTGAAGGCAAACGCGTAACAAATATGTCACCCGAGATTGCGGCGTCCTTGGGCATTTCTATCTCTTTTCAACACCCCGCCATTCTTGAAGACCTATCGGTTCTTGAAAACTTGCAGGTGGCTCTCCCTGCCGCATTGTTTGCAGGTCAATCGGCGCAAGCTGTTGCGCAGAAGATGTTGGATGCCGTTGGCTTGCACATCCCTTTGCGCACCAGAGCCGATGAGTTAACCGTTGCCGAAAAGCATTTGCTAGAAATTGCCAAGGCTTTGGCAATCAACCCAAAAGTTTTAATCCTCGATGAGCCAACCGCGTCCCTTGATCAAGATGCAACAGACATGCTGTTTGGGCGCATTCGCGACGTTGTGAAACGCGGCACTTCGGTGGTCTACATCACGCATCGCTTGGCCGAAATTCGCCAAATTGCTCAGCGTGTCACAGTGCTGCGCGATGGCCGCAAACGTGGCACCGGTTTGGTAAAAGACTTCAGTGATGCCGAAATTCTGGCCATGATTGTGGGCCGCACTTTAGGTTCAGCCTTTCCACCAAAATCAAAAAACACAGCCACAGAAAGCGCCTTTTCAGTAGTACAGCTCGGCGGCAAGGGCTTCAGCGGTGTGTCATTTGATATGACGCGCGGCCAAATTATTGGCGTTGCGGGCGTGGCCGGAAATGGCCAATCAGAATTGATGCGAGCACTGGCTGGGCTGCAATCTTCAACCGGCACAATCAAACTTGATGGTCTCAACCTGAAATCCAAAGAGCTTTTGCAAGAAGCTGCGTTCATGCCGTCTGATCGCCACTCAGAAGGTTTGGCATCAGGCCTTTCTGTGCGTGAAAACGCATCTTTCGCAGCTCTCGAAAAATTTACGACCAATGGCATCATGAGTCAGAAAAAAGAACTCAGTGGTGTAGCTGCTACTTTTGGATCCCTAGCAGTAAAAACCGCAAGCCTCGAAGCGCCGATTCTCTCACTATCAGGCGGCAACCAACAAAAAGTGGTGATGACTCGCGCGTTATTGTCTGATCCGCGCATCATCATAGCCGACGAACCAACCCAAGGTGTTGATGTGGGTGCGCGTGCTGAAATATATCGTATCTTGCGCGAAGTTTCGGATAAAGGAACGCCCGTCATTGTTAATTCGTCCGACGCTGCCGAACTTGAAGGCTTGTGCGACAAGGTGATTGTTTTATCGCGCGGTCGTGTCGTTGACACTTTGATTGGCGCGGATGTGAAAGAAGCCCACATAGTGGCTGCCGCCGTCAACGCCCATGGGCATGCAGACGAAGGTGGCACCGCAAATGGCGTGAAAGCCACTGGTGGTTGGCGGCATTTCCTGCAATCCGACAATGCGCCCGCCGTGCCGCTTTCGCTCGTTATCATTCTGCTTGGCCTTTTTGTGTTTAGCCAAAATACCAATTTCCTCTCGGTCTTTAATATTTATAACATCCTAATGTTAGCCACGGCTTTGGGGTTTATCGCCATGGGGCAGACCGTGGCTCTGTTGATGGGCGGCATTGATTTATCGGTGGGGCCGTTGGTGGGTTTCCTCGTCGTGGTCGCGTCTTTCTTCATCAATGACGATAAATCAGTCGCAACCATCGCTATGGGCTTTGCCCTGATGTTTGCCCTCGCGTTTGCGGTGGGTGCGATCAATGGCATTTTGATCCGCTTTGCAAATTTCACCGCCATCGCCGCAACCTTGGCCGTCTATGTAGCTCTACAAGGCATGAGCTTTCTGCTGCGCGATCAGCCGGATGGATATATCAACGCGCGTGTTGTGGAATTGGTCACATGGCAATGGGGCCCATTGCCTGTAGCCTTTATTATTTTGGTGATCTTTGCCGTTGTGGGCGAATATCTGCTGCGTCAATCCAAATTGGGCTGGCAACTGCGCGCCACGGGTTCCGACGAAGAATCCGCAAGGCGCATTGGTGTGTGGACAGATGGCACATTTGTAGGCGGCTACATCTTGAGCTCACTCTTAACCGCCTGTGGGGCCATCATGCTGATGACTCAAATCGGCGTCGGCGATCCTCGCCAAGGTGTGAACTACACCCTTGCCAGCATCACAGCTGTGGTTCTGGGCGGCACCAGTTTGCGCGGAGGCCGGGGCACATTCATCGGCACAGTGTTGGGCGCGGTGTTGCTCACCGAAGTGTTGAACACCGTAACATTTTTGGGGCTAACCCAAACCTATCAATATATTTTCCAAGGCTTGCTTATCATAGCGGCTGCGCTGATTTACTCGACGGTGCGTAGAAGCGCGGAGGCTTAATTAATAATACCCAGCCTCGCGCATGGCCGCATCAATCCTGTTCTGGCAGCGCGTTAGTGCTTCGACATCCGAGCACTCGCCATTGAGAGCCGCAAATATTTCTTCACCTAATATTTGCTCAATCAAATAGTATTCGCGTACCGGTGGTCTTTGCCAATTGTGGATTTTGTTTTGCTTAGCCAGCTTGTCCACGAAACTTACAATCGGTGTTGATGCTGCCGCTTCAGGGTCAGCACTCACGCTGAAGCGGGGTGCCACCGGAAATCCGTTCTTCACATATTCTTTCATCGCCGGCGGAGAGGCCATCCATGAGATTGCTTCAAAAGCCAGGTGCGCACGTTCAGGCGGCAGCGATGATGGCACGGAAAGCAAAAACCCACCGATGGGCGAAACACTGGTGCCGCCCGGCCCATGCGGATGCGGATAATAGGCCACTTTGCGTTTAACCACAGAATGAATATCATATTCAAAGCGGGCGGCGCGCATGGTCCAGCAATAAGTCATGGCGGCGTGGCCGGTCATGAAATATTCAAGCGCCTTGTTCCAGTCGATCGCAAGAATGTCGGGTGGCGAAAGTGCGCGCAATTCGTGCATATAGGCAAGCGTGTGGCGGCCTTGCGCACTTAAAACGCGCGGGCGCATCGCCTCACCGTTAAACTTGCTGTAATCCACATGCAGGCGCGAATGTGGGATATTAATCACCGGACTTCCACAACAACCCAAGAAAAACATGAAAGAATGCGAGATCGGCATGCCTTTAGCCGCATTCCAAACCACACCATACATTCCGCGCTTGGGGTCATGCAAAGTCTTGGCCGCTTCGATCACTTTTTCGAAAGTGGTCGGTTGATGCAAGCCGCGCTCTTCAAACAAATCCTTGCGCACTGATAGAGCTTCAATGGTGCAATAAATCGGAATGCCATATTGGGTTTTATTCCACGTTCCCGTGGCCCAAATATTGGGATGAAAATCAAGCGGATTGATACTGCTGGTTTTGAGAAAATCAGTGAGTGGCTGAGCCACATTGTGAACCGTGCTCTCACCCAGCCACGGCATATTCACGGCGATCACATCATATTTGCTCTCAGCGCGTTGCGCATTGGCAAAAACCTCTTTCCGCAATTCAGGCAGACTCAGAAGAGTAAAATTTTTTCGTGCCGAAAGTTTGCTGCGAAAATCTGACCACATGTCGCGCATGGACGCGAAGTAGTTATCATCGTGCAGAAGGAAGCGCAGCTCTGGTCCGGACTCTTTTTTCTTCTCCATGATCTCAAGTGGCGGAATAATTTGCCCCGCGAAATAAGAGCCGCCAAAATAATAATCTTCGGAGTTGTTGCTGCCGCCATTCAAGCCAAAGGTATCTGCCAGAAGGCCTTTCACTTTTGAGGCATAATCGGTGAAGCTAATTGCCAATTTGCGGCTGGGTTCAAGATAGTGTGATTTGCCCGTGGTGCCACGCTTGCGAAGTTGAATATCGCCACTTTCAATCATCTTATGAATGCGGCGCATGGCGCTGGCGAAAGGTACGTCGGCGGCTGATGCCAATGATGACATTGTAATGTTGTCACCGCGCAAATGGGTTTTCATGAGATAGAGAATGATGTTCCAATTGGGGTCTGGTTCAGCGGCCTTCAGCAAGCTGTCATAGGGCGTGCGCATGCGTTCAAGAAACGTGATGATGCGCAAAAGTTCATACTCAGTCATGCTAGCAGACTAGACAGTTTCTGGAGACCAGAATAGGCTCAATTCGAAAGTGAGAAAAAAATGGCAGAACATGTTTACGGTATGCATCACATTGGCATAACAGTGCCTAACATTGCGGAGAGCGTCGCTTTTTTTAAGGCCGTGTTTGGCGCTATCGAAGTTTTTCATACTGGCGCTTTTGATGTTGATGATAGTTTTATGAAGCAAAAGTTGGGAGCAGCAGCACACACACGCATCCGCGATCTCGTCTTTCTGCGATGTGGGAATGGCACAAGTGTCGAGCTTTTTGAATATAGCGGTGAGGATAGCGCGGCCCGTCCCAAACGCGTATCTGAAGTTGGCGGCGTCCATATTTGTTTTGAGGTTGAAGACGTGTTCGCTTCGGCAAAGCGGTTAAAAGAACAAGGCATTGAATTGCTTGAAGGCCCTAACACAGTTGAGGAGGGGCCCTTGGCTGGTTTTAGCTGGGTCTATTTTGAATCACCCTGGGGCCAAATGATCGAAATCGCCAGCTTTGATAAGCTAGGCTATGAAAAGGATACAAAGCAGCGTTTGTGGCGGGCATAACAATGAGATGTGCTGGAATGTATGTCGCAAGTCATTAGGCGCAGCAAAAACGAGCTCGCTGACTTGCCCTTTTTACTTTTGGTTTACGAAATTTTAACTATCATTTCAGTCCGTCCAGTGTGAGCAGAAAATTAGTCCACACGCTCGTTTTTCAGCGCAAATCCGCGTTCTTGGAACAATTTTAAGAAGTGGGTTGTGGGATACAAGATATCATTTTCGTCTCAAATTTAACACTTTTTTGGTGCCAGCCAAGCCCAAAAGTTGGCATTCAGAATGTTAAAATTTGTGAATTTTTGTGGAGAAATTTCTTCAATTTAAGTTGCTGTCGGCTCCGCGCATTGCTCTTATCACTTAAAGCTCACATGGTGTGCGAAGTGAAGTTCCGTGCAATTGTCAGTGCACGGATCATTTAGGAAGAGGAAAGCAGGATTAAAGCAATGTGGACAGAGTGGTGCCATGATTGTAGAAAGTGCTGCAAATACAGATGTTTACTGAGTTACCTGATGCCAGCATTTTTTCGCCGTGACGGCATCATGTCGACAACATCGCCGTAAGCCATTGAAACACTTGGTTTCAAATGACACCATCTTGTCAAAGGCGCAATCCACCCACATCTGACAATGCGGGACGCTCCATTTGGAGTTTGATTGTCATGTCAGATGAATTTGATTTCGAGCCGCGCTTCGGCAGGATTGGTCACAGGAAATCCGCAAGACCGAAGCCATTCGTTCGCCAG
>JANYHE010000125.1 GCA_025359215.1 Hyphomicrobiales bacterium | reverse complement strand
ACAGGTCGCGAACTTTTCGCAGCGTTTCGAAATCTTGCGGGCCGCGCTGATCAAGGCGCATCAATTTTTGGGATGATTTAAATGAGCAATGAACTTCAAAAAGGCTTAGAGGCCGCACTTAAGCTGGCACCCGTTGTTCCTGTAATGGTGATCGAAAATGTGAAAGATGCAGTACCCTTGGCCCGCGCCTTGGTAAGCGGTGGCCTTCCCGTTCTCGAAATTACCTTGCGCACGGAAGCGGCCCTTGAATGCATTCGCGCCATTGTGGCTGAAGTGGAGGGGGCCGTGATTGGGTCTGGCACCGTGCTCACGCCTCAACAATTGCGTGATAGCCGCAAAGCCGGTTGCACATTTGCAGTGTCTCCTGGATCAACTGGAAAGCTTTTAGGGGCTGCCGAAGATGAAGATATTGCTTTGCTTCCAGGCGGCGTTACAGCCAGCGAATGCATGGCACTGTTGGAATGGGGCTATACCATTCAAAAATTCTTCCCTGCTGAACCAGCAGGGGGAGCGCCCTATCTTTCAAGTCTCGCATCGCCTTTGCCACAAGTAAAATTCTGCCCCACCGGTGGCATTTCGCCTGCCTTGGCACCCAACTATTTGAAGCTGAGCAATGTGATCACTGTGGGTGGCTCATGGATGATTCCAAAAACTTTAATCGCAGCTGGCGATTGGGCGGGCATTGAAAAACTGGCCCGCGAAGCTTCAACGCTGAAATAGATTAGTTCCCGCCATCATTCATCGCTTGCACATAACGCTCAATTGCTAAGGCCTCTGTTGATAGGCCTTGGCGATAAAACAGCAACAAGCTGATGAACAAAGTCATTGCGATCGAAACACCGGGTCCGATAAATAAAAACAATGCGGCCACGGCGAAATAAAACCCGCGAATACCATTGTTTAAGCTCTTCAAGGCCTCGGTCAGAACGGTTGCCGTTTGTGCAATCATGATTTTTGACTGTGGTGTGTCACCGGGTGCTTCATCGAGACCCCCAATCATGGCCAACGTATAAGCCAGTTTGCGAATGGCATAGGTGAATGAGAAAAAACAAATAGCCATGATCAAAGCGATGGAAGCAAAATAAATTGTAAACAGCCCCAAGCTGATAGGCGGAAAAAACGCCATTTCTGTAAGGGAAGCATGAACATGGTTGATTGATGCCAAAGTGCCCACCAGCCCGGCAAGCACAATTAAAGTGGCCGATCCGAAGAATGAAATCGATCCTGAAATATGGCCGAGTAAAATGCCATCAAACACGCGGTTTTCACGGCGGCTATGCAGCAACATGCGCATCCATTTCAGCCGCACCACATGCAACTGCGCATTCAATGTGCCATGACCGAAAAATCGCAAGAACGGCGCATAGAGACTCCACATGATGAAAATCCACAGCACCGCGAAAAGATGCAGAAAATCGAAATCATAAGGCAGGCTCATGCGTGGATTTCCTTGATGGTGGCGGCCTGAATGGAAGGAGTGCGCTCCAAAGCATAATTCAAATTGAAAGCCGATGATGCCATGAAAACAGGTGCGCCATCAAGGTCATGGGCAATGGCCGAGCGATTTGCATCTTGAAAACCTTCCAACACCTTTGCGTCATCACAAGAAATCCAACGCAGAATTTCAAATCGCGTTGCTTCAAATGTTGTGGGCACGCCATATTCATTTTCTAACCTGTCCGCCAAAACATCAAGCTGCAATGCCCCCACCACACCCACAATGGCGCCTGAACCATCAATGGGTGTGAACAATTGCACCACACCTTCTTCAGCCAATTCTTCAAGGGCCGATTTAAGTTTCTTGGCCTTCATCGGATCACCAAGGCGCACCCGCCGTAAAATTTCAGGGGCAAAACTTGGAACGCCGGTGAACACAAGTTCCTCGCCTTCCGTCAACGTGTCGCCAATGCGCAGCACGCCATGGTTTGGAATGCCCACAACATCGCCAGCAAAAGCTTCCTCAGCCAAGGAACGATCTTGGGCAAAGAAAAACTGCGGCGCATTGAGTGCAAGACTTTTGCCTGTGCGCACAATTTTAACTCGCATGCCGCGAATAAGCTTTCCTGAAGCCACACGCATAAAGGCAATGCGGTCGCGGTGGTTGGGGTCCATATTGGCTTGGATTTTAAACACCACGCCTGTGAGTTTTTCTTCCGTGGCTTTCACTACACGTTGCCGCGCCTTCTGATCACGCGGCGGTGGCGCATAGGCGATCAAAGCATCAAGCAAATCTCGTACACCAAAATTCTTCAATGCCGAGCCGAAATAAACCGGCGAAAGATGCCCTTCAAGAAAAGCCTGATGATCAAACTTTTGCCCGGCCATTTGTTGCAGTGCCAATTCATCGCGAAACTGTGCTGCACCTGCTGGTGAAAGCAAACTGTCGATCAGTTTATCCTCTGGTCCCGAAACAACTTGCCCAGCGGGGTCTTCGTCAATACGGCGCACGCGGTGAGACATCAAATCATAAGTGCCAGCGAATGTTTTACCAATGCCGATGGGCCACACCATAGGAACAATCGTGAGCGCTAAGCCCTTTTCAATTTCATCAAGCAGGTCCAAAGGCTCGCGGGCTTCACGGTCAAACTTGTTAACGAACGTGACGATGGGAATATCGCGCAAACGACATATTTCAAAAAGCTTGCGCGTGCGATCTTCAATGCCCTTGGCCCCGTCAATCACCATCACGGCAGCATCCACCGCCGTTAGCGTCCGGTAAGTATCTTCCGAGAAGTCTTCATGACCCGGCGTATCAAGCAGATTAAATACGCAATTATTATATTCAAATGTCATTACAGAAGTGACCACCGAAATGCCACGTGCGCGTTCAATTGACATCCAGTCCGAGCGTGTGCGCCTGCGATCCCCTTTTGCGCGCACTTGGCCGGCCAATTGAATGGCACCACCAAACAGCAACAGTTTTTCCGTCAACGTGGTTTTACCAGCATCAGGATGTGAAATAATGGCAAATGTGCGCCGTCTGGCAGATTCGGTTTGAATATCAAGGGTCATGGTGGGTGCCCTCCTACAATTATGAAGCCTCCACGTCCAGTCAACCGTTGCCCTTTTGTGTGACATGTGGCAGTGACAATTGACCATGAAAAATCTTTCTCTTGTAGGCGATATTGGCGGCACAAATTCCCGTTTCGGGCTGGTGGAGCAGGGCTCCATGGTCGTGAAAGATGTGGAAGCCCAAAAGAATGATAATTTTCCGTCGCTGGAAGCATCGGTCTCGCATTATTTGAAGCAGCGCGGCGTTAGCACGCTCCATGCAGCAGCCATTGCCGTGGCAGCCCCCGTTGATCGTGATTTAATCACCCTCACCAATCGAGATTGGACCTTCAGTGCCAACAGCTTGAAAGAAGCAACCAACGCGAAATCCTTTCGCCTTCTCAATGATTTTGAAGCATTGGCCTATTCGCTGCCGCACATCGAAGACCACGATTTGGTTCAAATTGGTGGCGAAAAATCAATTAAAGCACAAGTGAAAGTCGTTCTTGGCCCTGGTACAGGTTTGGGCATGGCCACACTCGCCCCTCTACCTCAAGGGGGGTGGTTGCCCATTCCCGGTGAGATGGGCCATACGACATTGCCAATCATCAATGCCGAAGAACTGACCCTCCGTGATAAATTGGTAGGTGTTGGAAAATTTGCGGAAGTCGAAGATGTATTAACAGGCCCTGGCCTGTTAGCGCTCTACCGGGCTGTTAGTGCGTCACCCGATTTGCAAACACCTGAAGCCGTGTTGCAGGCGGCACTTGCCAACGCCAACCCATCGGCAGTTAAAGCCCTTGATCACTTTATGACGTTCCTTGTTCGGCTTGCCGGCGATGCCGCAATGAGCCTGCAGGCACGCGGAGGCATCTATCTGGCAGGTGGCATTGCGCCATCTTTGGTGGAAAAACTGAAAGCTCCAAAATTTCGCGCCGTTTTTGAAGATAAGGGTCGCATCGCTGGATTGATGAAATCAATTCCACTTTATGTGATCATTGATAAATTTCCGGCCTTCAAAGGTTGTGCCGCGGCTCTGCCTGCATGAGCGCTATTCTTATTATTATCGACGTGCAGAATGATTTCTGTCCCGGGGGCCGTCTTGCCGTAAATGGTGGCGACGAAATTGTGCACCCCATCAATAAATTGGCGAGCACTTATGAGCATGTAGTGCTGACTCAAGATTGGCATCCTGAGGGCCACTCTTCATTTGCATCACAACATGCCGGTCACGAGGCTTTCACCCAGATTGACATGCCCTATGGCAGGCAAACCCTTTGGCCTGATCATTGCATTGTGGGTTCCCATGGTGCTTCTTTTCATAAAGATTTGAACGTTCCCCATGCTGAATTAATTATCCGCAAGGGCTTTCGAAAAGAGATTGATTCTTATTCAGCGTTTTTTGAAAATGACCACAAAACCCCCACTGGTCTGAGTGGATATTTGAGGGAACGCGGGTTCAAAAAAATCACGATGGTTGGATTGGCCTTTGATTATTGTGTTCGGTATTCGGCAGAAGATGCAAAGAATTTAGGCTTTGAAATTGAAGTGATTGAAAGTGCCACGCGGGCGATTGACCTAGGCGGCACAGCTGCAGCAACTCGGAAAAGCTTTATCGAGCGCGGTATTATCTTGCGATGACGCATGCGCGGCGCGGCATGGGGTTACCAGTCAATTAGGCCCGCAGCGCCATAGCGCCAGCCACGACCAACAATCCACCTGCAACCCTCGAAACTGTCAACTGTTCCTTCAAAAGTTTTGCTGAAAGCCCAAGAGCAAATAATATGCTGGTTTCGCGCAGTGCAGCCACCATGGCGATGGGCGCTTGGCTCATTGCCCAGATCACAATCCAATAAGCACTGCCAGACGCTGCAGCGCCCACCACGCCGCTGCGCCAAAATGGCTGCACCGCTTTAAAAATTGCTGGCCCTCTCAAATAAACACCGGTGCACATCATGAAAATACCATCAAGAATGAACACCACTGCCGTGTAACCAGAAGGGGCAGCAGAAGCCCGCCCGCCCAGCCCATCGACGATGGTATAACAGCCAATAAACACCGAAGTGCCAAGCGCAAACAGCAGCGTGGTCCGGTCAACACGCAAGGCTTTGGAAGGGCCAAGGGCAATCAACCAAATGCCAGCCACCAAAGCAATAATGCCAATAACGGCAAACGGAGGAACAGCGTCATGAGCAAAAATCTGACTGGCAACCAACGTAATCAAGGGCGCCGTGCCACGCGCCACGGGGTAAACTACGCTCAAATCGCCCGTGCGATAGCTGCGTGCGAGGAACAAATTATAGCCAGTGTGAAGAACGCCAGAAACAAGCGCGAAAGGCAGGCTGCTCTGGCTGGGAAAGGCGAAGACGAGCAACATGCCAATACCCATCACGCCCATCAAGCTTTGCAGCAGAAATAGGGCGAGAAAGCGATCCAGATTGAACTTGACCAGCACATTCCACGCCGCATGCAGGAAAGCAGCAATCAAAACAATCAAAAAAAGCGAAAGGCTCAAGGCTTAACTCCACCAGCAATGAGTCAATGAACTCAATTGCCGATCAGATCAAATAAAAAAGGCCGCAAAAAATGCGGCCTCAATTCAGAGCATTACCAGATTATGCGCAGACAGTGCCACCCACAGTGGTGTCATAACAGGTAAGCTGTAAAGACGAACGTGGGCGGACGGAAATTGTCTGCTTTACCAAAAAGGAAGTCGACCCCAGAATTGTCGTTCCAAGAAAGCTTGTCACATAAGGTGTGTAAGTAATGCAGGACCGCGCCACCACCAGATCATTGCCAGCCGTCATCAAAGGCAGCATCGTTCCCATATCAGGATCAACACCGCAGGATGGCCCTTGATTGTTACTTGTGTGCCAAATCTTCGTTACGGTTGTCAGCGCTGCATTGACTCGGTAGCCAAATACTTCCACGCGAACATTGGTAATGGACGTGGGCGACATAATCATTTCTGTTGCATTATAGTCATCAACAATGACGGGTTTCAAAACCGATGTTCTTTGCTGTCCTACCAAATCGGCAGTGATACTGGCCGAAGCTGTTATTTTTCGGTTGAGTGAAACCAAACCAGTCACATCAATCAACCCACAGTAAAGCAACAACATTGCAGGCAAAATGAAGGCCATTTCAATTGCAGCTATGCCGCTTTCTGCTTTCAGAAATTCTGAAAATAGTTTTCTACTCATGATTTAACTCGCCTTGCACGTTGTGCCTGAAGGGAAAGGCTCGTTTTGGAACATTGCAAATCCCACAATTCTACGAACAGTGTCACCATTGAAATTTCCCATGTAGCTCATGCCGGGCATGAGCAATTTCCAATCATAGGTGGCAACAACTGCGGTTGTCTGCAATGGACCACCACAGGAATAAGACGTGGCATTTGCAGTGCCGTCCACTTTAAGTCCGACATTTAAAAACGAAGGCAGAGCCGCTTTAAGAGCTGCAAAGCTCGTATTCGAGGCCATATAGATAGAAACTTTGCCGCTGCAATCAATCAACAAATCTGCCGTCTTGCAAACTTTGGCTTTGAAGTCAGACGGAGAATATGCCCCCGCTTGCGCTTGCCCGGTTCGCACCAAACGTGCAGCTTCTTGAACGCTGGCTTGCAAAGTATATTCGACAAACAACACAATGCCCGTCTCGAGAATAACTCCCAGAAGTGTAATGAAGGGCAAGGCTACGATTGCGAATTCGACGGCAACAACGCCACTCTCGGCTTTTGCAAAGCGTTTCATGTGACGCGAAAACAGGCGTCCAATTGTTTTTAACATAATGCTTTCCCCTAACGGACGACAGGCGAACTGCCAAAGCAGATCTAAATCGATATCGTCACTTTAGCAGTCTAAGATTATGGAGATTTGAACAACTTCATTAAAAATTGAACGAATAGTAGTTTTGTTAGTCAATCTTCACTGTGGAGGTGAATTGACCTTTGTACCCTCGGCAAATATTTTACCCGTTGCAAACAGGTTTTTAGAAATATTCTGGGAGATAATTTTCTCGAGGTTATCGTCACCAACCATCATGGTCGGGTTACAATTTGGTGCACATGAGAAGGTATTGTGCACAGTGCCACGGTAAACCGTAACGATGTTTGAGTTATTCTCAACAACAGTAACATCAAAATTGGCAATCTGGCTTCCACCAGTATCAAGGATCAACAAATTGGTTTCGCCAAAGGCGCGACCGTGGATGAAAATTTGCTTGCCGTTCATGGTGACGTCGGCAATTGAGGGGTTTCCGATCACCACTGTGCCAGGCTCAGCAGAGATTGTCATCAACAATGAACTATCAGTTTTAATCGATAGTGGCTCCCCGGCGAGCGCCGAATGAGCACCAAATCCGAGCATGAGCATTGCCGCGACATTGGACCAAAAACCAATTTTCATCACACATTTCCTTAACCACAGGCCAACACAGCCTTTGCACTAAGTGAGTAAGGTTAACTAACAATGGTGAATCTAAAGTTACCAAGTCGCTTAGAATGGGTTCCAATTTCTTTTGAAAGTTTTTGTCAAGGTTAACTCCGTCTTTACGTGCGCCATGTGATCTTCGGTCTAACCCGCTTCAGTTTTGAAGTGCAATTCTCAAATTGTGAACTTTTGGACCGCTTACAAATGTTGCAGATACTCTCAAACTCTCTCCTCCCAATATTGCTCATCATTGCGGCAGCATCCGATGTTTTATCACTTCGCATTCCCAATTGGCTGAACATCTTAACAGCAGCACTTTTCTTTCCTATGGCATGGATCACAGGCATGCCGCTGCACGAGTTTGGCATTCACTTGGCGGTTGGGGTGGGTCTATTCATGGCCGGCTTCATGTTCTTTCAATTTGGTTTGTTCGGCGGCGGCGATGCCAAGTTGATGGCGGCAGCCGGGCTGTGGTTTGGCAGCGCGCAGGCATTGCCGTTCCTATTCATGACTGCATTGGCGGGCGGCCTCTTGGCGGTTTTTGTAGGCCTCTGGTCCGTTGTCGCCATGCATTGGGATATTCACGCCTCAGATTTGAAAATGGCCAGTTTTGGTAAACGTCTGTTCTCTTTAAAACCAAATGTTCCCTATGGGCTGGCGTTCGCAGTGGGCGGCATAATCGCGTTTAAAGACAGCTGGTGGATGCACGCAATTGTCTAAGTTTGGTGAGCACTGATTTTTGTTAACCTTAATTTGACATTTAAGTCACAAAGTTAAGTTTCAGTTGGTGCGGCGCACCGTGTGAGGAATTGAATATGAGTAAAATGCGTTTGGTGATGTTTGCGGTGGCTTTAGCCTCAGCCATTATGGCGGGGCTTCTTGCCAAGGGCGTTCTTGGAAAGAAACAAGAAGAAAAAGTTGTTGAAGTGAACACAGTGAAAACTGTGGATGTGCTTGTGGCCGCCAAAGATATCCATTTGGGCGAAAAATTCGTCGATGGCACTTTGGTTTGGAAAGCTTGGCCGAAAGATAACCTGCAGCCTTCAATGGTGACAAAAGACGCCAAACCAGATGCTTTACAAGAAATGGCAACCTCGCGCGCCCGTGTTGCACTCTATGATGGCGAAGTTGTGCTCGACAAAAAGGTGTTAAACCCAGGTGATGGTGGCTTCATGGGCGCAATGTTGGCCAAGGGCATGCGCGCTGCATCCGTTTCAATTTCAAATCATTCGTCAGCCGGCGGGTTCATTTTGCCAGATGACCGTGTTGATCTCATTCTGACCAAAAAGACCAATGACAGCGGTATCACTCTGGTGAGAAGCGATACTGTGATCACCAATGTCCGAGTGCTTGCTATCAACCAGATTTACAACAAGGCCACTGAAGGTGAAGCAGTAACTGTTGAAAAAAATGAAACTGCAACACTCGAGCTCACACCGCAGCAAACAGAAGTAATAGCCATGGTTGAATCAACAGGCGAAATTTCGCTGGTGTTGCGCTCCATCGCGGAAAACGATGGCAAGGCCCTCAAAGATATTATGCCAGAACTAACCGATAAGTTTTCCGGCAAAGCCCACCGCGGTGGCATCGACACGCTTGTCGTTCGCTATGGCGTTGAAAATCATATTACGAGCAATTGAGTAAAGCCAGATGAAAAACACATTCCCAATCAGTCTTAAAGTTGCTGGCCTTATGAAAATCTCATCCTGTGCTGCAGCCTTACTAGCCTCGCTTTTGGTCTTCGCGCCCACCGTATCCGTGCCCGCACTGGCCACAGATATGGCCCCCGCGGCAACCAGTGAAGGCTCCGCCAGTCGCTTTGTGCGCATCGGTCTTGATAAATCGATCGTTATTCATCTCCCAGGCGATGCCAAGGACGTGGTTGTTGGCAACCCTGATGTGGTTGATGCTGTCATCAAGACCAAGAACACTGCCTATTTGTTTGCTCGGAAACCCGGCCAAACCAATATTTTCTTCTTTGATGCCAACGGCACGCAAATCATGTCGCTAGATCTGGAAGTGGCATTGGACACGATGCCTCTCAAGAAGCTCATGCAGCGCACAATGCCGGGTTCGCAGATTACCATTGATACGATGGGCA
Source organism: Hyphomicrobiales bacterium (assembly GCA_025359215.1). Classification (GTDB taxonomy): domain Bacteria; phylum Pseudomonadota; class Alphaproteobacteria; order Rhizobiales; family Aestuariivirgaceae; genus Aestuariivirga. The sequence goes on along the minus strand of JANYHE010000125.1, from coordinate 23,628 downwards.
AGAACGTTGTTCTTGGCGGCATGGCGCTGAACGCTGCTGAGGCAAAAACCGCTGAAGATTTGGCGATGCAGTTTATTGACTCAGCCTCTTGGTTTGCTGGCGGTGGGAAAATTGTAAATACCATCAAAATCGCTGGTGAAGACCAAGTGATGTTGCAAGTAAAAATCGTTGAAATCCAGCGCGATGTTCTAAAGCAGTTTGGCATCAATTTCAGAGCACTTATTGATACGGGCAAGTTTGCATTTAGCCTTGCCAGTATTAATCCTTTTGCCAATGGATTGCTCAGCCCAACGGGTGGCTATAAAGCATCCGGCGCAAGCGGCGGCAGTAATTTTGACAGCTTGATAACTGCGATGGAAGGTGATGGGCTGCTTCACACTTTGGCAGAACCTAATCTAACAGCAGTGTCTGGTCAGCCCGCCAGCTTTCTGGCTGGTGGAGAGTTTCCTTACCAAATTTGTAACGGTAGTGGCGCAAATCAAACCTGCCAAATTGCCTTTAAATCATTTGGTGTGGGTCTTAGCTTCACGCCGATTGTTCTGAGCGATGGTCGCATCAATCTCAAAATTCATACCGACGCGAGTGAGTTGAACACAGTCCTCTCAGGCAGCACCAATGTGCCCGGATTGAACAAGCGCTCAATTGATTCCGTGCTCGAAATGCCAAACGGTGGTTCGATGATGATGGCTGGTCTTATTCGTGAAACGACCCGCCAAAATATCAATGGCACACCGGGTTTGAAGCAGCTCCCAGTTTTGGGTGCCTTGTTTAGAAGCCGTGATTTTATCCAGAATGAAACTGAATTGGTGGTGATCGTAACGCCGCACATCGTGCGCAGTGTGTCGCAACAGCAGCTTTCGTCACCTGATGAAAACATAGCTCCAGTGTCAGATAAACAGGCGATTTTCATGGGCAGAATGAACAAACTCTACGGCAGTGCTGGCAAGGCCCCTTCAGGGTCTTACAAAGGCAATGTCGGGTTTATAGTTGAGTAAAGCGGATGAGTATCATGTCACAGTTAAATACTAATATTATTCGCCGGATGGGCATTGCGACGCTGCTGCTCTCAACCTCAGTTTTGGGGGGCTGCTTGAATGACGGGAATTTTGCTGATCAAGCAGCTGAACCCATAGCCTATAGTGGTTCGGAAGCTTATCCAATCACCGTTGCCAAAGGCCCAGTCACTTTGGATGTGGATTCACATCAAGGCACGTTGTCTCCGGCTCAAGTCAATGCAGTTTCAGGATTTGCTCATCAGGCCGAGCAGGCTGGCGTTACACCCATCACCATTAGCAGGCCCAGCGGTGGCGGTGCCTCGGCACGTGTTGCAAGCGAAGTTGCGTCACTGGTCTCGCAACAGGGTGTATCGCGAAACATGATCCGCATAGGCACTTATTCGGGCCCAGCTTCAGCACCTGTGCATGTTTCCTACATATCGACCTATGCAAAAACCAAGCCCTGTGGCCAAGTTACGCAAGATGCAACTGAGACCGAAGACAACGCCCATATGTCATCGCATGGTTGCGCTGTTCAATCCAACATTGCCGCCATGGTTGCAGATCCAGAAACATTGGTTGTGCCATCAGCCGTCGACCCCATCCGCGCCAACACACGGGTGAATGCCATCAGAGGTCTCGAAAGAGATACCTCCAGAGATAGCGCACCTTGGTGGTCGATTTTTAACTAAACACGTTGCCTAAAATCTGAAGACCACTTGGTCATGACAGGACATATCGAATGAATATCGCAGCTACAGAGCCCAAACTTTCCGCACCTACAGAACATTATCCTGTAGCATTGGTTCCTCGCATCAATATCGGGATATTCTGCGACAATCAGCAAACAGGTGAAACAGCCCAAGCTGCCAGCATTGATCGGCGCATGGCGCGTGCTTCTGTCACTATCCAGTTGGGTGGTGTTGCTGCGGCAGCGCAGGTTTATGAATCGGAGGCCACGCCAAACGTGATTGTGGTCGAGTCCCATGGCGACCGTAACAAAATCATGTCCGAACTGGGTCAACTCGCTGAAGTGTGCCAGCCCAACACCAAGGTTGTCGTCATTGGTCATATCAATGATGTTATTCTCTACCGCGAACTGATGAAGAATGGCGTTAGCGAATATCTTGTAGCGCCCATTTCAGCTCCACAATTGATCGAAACCATTGCTGGTCTCTTCAGCGATCCGAAATCGGCACCCCTCGGTCGTATCGTAGCGTTCGTCGGCTCCAAAGGTGGCGTGGGATCTTCCACCATTGCTCACAATATTGGTTGGGCCATTTCACAGCGTCTCAATATTGAAACTGTGATCACCGATCTTGATTTGTCTTTTGGCACTGCCTCACTGAACTTCAATCAAGATGGCGGTGGCGGCATTTTTGAAGCCTTGACCCAGCCAGACCGCGTTGATGGAACGCTGATTGAGCGTTTGATGACTAAGCTTGGCAATAAGCTGAGCCTGCTCAATGGTCCTGGTGGCATTGACAAAGAATTCAATATTGAAGCCCAATCCGTTGAAACTGTTCTCAACGTTGTGCGCCACAGTGCGCCAATGATTGTGGTGGATGTGCCAAATCTTTGGGCACCATGGGTGAAACACACATTGCTGAACGCCGATGACATTATCATCACCGCAACGCCAGAATTACCAAGCTTGCGCAATGCCAAGAATCTGGTGGACATGTTGAAAGCCGGAAGGCCGCATGATCGTCAACCGCGCCTGATTTTGAACCAAGTGGGCGTGCCTAAGCGACCAGAGATTCCAGCAGCTGAATTTGGCAAGGCCCTTGGCCTCTCACCCTCAGCAATTATTCCGCATGATCCACAAAGCTTTGGTCTTGCTCAAGGCAATGGTCAAATGGTTTTTGAAGTTGCTCCAAAATCCAAATCTGCTGAAATCATGTTCGATTTGGCTGAAACCATTGCGGGCACACAAAAGCCTGTAAAGACATCACGATTTGCTCTGCCTGGGATGTTGCAAAGACTTCCCATGATGAAAAAGAAATAAGGGACCACAATAATGTTCGGCAAAAGAACCGACTCCGGTAACACCCCAACAGTTAATGTGCCGCCATCGCCAGCGGCTGCCCATCCAGCGGCTGCAGCAGGTGCGAGTGTTCCTGATTTAAAAATCGGTGGATCGGCAGGTTTTGGCACTGGTGTGGCTGCACCAAAGGTGGCTCCTCCAGCGCCGGCAAAACCGGTCGAAGTTGAAGCCAAGCATAAATCGGAATCCTATTACGATATCAAAAGCACAATTTTCAATGCATTGATTGATGCCATTGATCTCACGCAGCTTGGTCAATTGGACCGCGATGCTGCGCGCGATGAAATTCGTGACATTGTGAACGAAATCATTGCCCTTAAAGATGTGGTGATGTCGATTGCCGAGCAGGAAGAATTGCTCGAAGATATTTGTAACGACGTATTGGGCTATGGTCCGCTTGAGCCTTTGTTGGCCCGCGATGATATCGCCGACATCATGGTCAATGGTGCCAATGCTGTTTTCATCGAAGTTGATGGAAAGATGCAAAAGACGGGCGTACGCTTTCGCGACAATTCGCAACTCTTGAACATCTGCCAACGCATCGTGAGCCAAGTGGGCCGCCGTGTGGATGAAGCAAGCCCGATATGCGATGCGCGTTTACCTGATGGTTCACGTGTTAACGTGATTGTGCCTCCGCTGGCCATCGATGGTGCCGCACTGACCATTCGTAAATTTAAGAAAGATCGCTTGCGTCTTCCTGATTTGGTGAAGTTCAAATCGATCACGCCAGAAGGTGCAACGATTCTCGAAATCATCGGGCGTGTGCGTTGCAATGTTTTGATTTCTGGTGGTACGGGTTCAGGAAAAACTACGCTGCTGAACTGTCTCACGGGTTATGTTGATCTCGAAGAACGCGTTATCACTTGCGAAGACGCCGCTGAACTTCAATTGCAACAACCGCACGTCGTTCGCCTCGAAACCCGCCCACCGAATTTGGAAGGCGAAGGGGCCATCACCATGCGTGAGCTGGTGAAGAACTGCTTGCGTATGCGTCCTGAACGCATCATCGTCGGCGAAGTCCGTGGACCCGAAGCGTTCGATTTGCTTCAGGCCATGAACACAGGCCACGATGGATCAATGGGCACACTCCACGCCAACTCTCCGCGTGAAGCCATATCGCGTCTTGAATCGATGATCACGATGGGTGGGTTCTCATTGCCATCCAAAACCATCAAGGAAATGATTGTGGGTTCGATTGACGTGATTGTGCAGGCATCGCGTCTGCGCGATGGTTCACGCAAAATCACACACATCACCGAAGTTGTGGGCATGGAAGGTGATGTGATCATCACCCAAGATCTGTTCATTTATGACATCGTTGGTGAGGACGCCGCTGGAAAAATTATTGGTCAACATCGCTCGACTGGTATTGCCCGGCCCCATTTCTGGGATCGTGCACGCTATTACAATGAAGAACATCGTCTCGCAGAAGCGCTTGAAAAGGCCGAAATGCGAGATGCAAAAGACTAAAGATTAAAGGGAAGAAATCATGTTTTTCGGACAGGACCTTACAAGCCTCGCGTTCATTGTGATGGCAGCACTTGCGGTTGGTGGTCTGGCCATTGCCGTTCTCTTCCCGCTATTTTCTGCAGACTCTTCCAAGGGGCGTCTCAAAGCCATCAGCAGCGGCAAAAAATCAGAGGCAACCGGCAATTCGTTTCGTGCCCGTTTTGCTGAAGACAGCAAAGACGTGCGGCGTCGGCAAATTCAAGAATCTTTAAATCAGGTTGCTGACAAAGAAAGATCGAAAAAGAAGAAGATTACCCTTTCAACAAAAATGCAACAAGCCGGCCTTGACGCTTCACCCCGGGCTTTTTGGGTCGCATCTTTTGTAAGCGGAATTGGTTTTTCAATTGGTTCGTTAATGTTGGGCGTGCCATTAATTGGTGTTGCCGCAGCAGGTTTTGTGGGTTTGCTGGGTTTTCCAAAATACGTTCTCCGCACCATGCGCATCCGTCGCCAGAACAAGTTTCTAAATGATTTCGCTGATGCCATTGATGTTATGGTACGCGGTCTAAGATCGGGCCTGCCATTGAATGAAGCCATGAAAATTATTGCTACAGAAACTGGAGATCCAGTTGGTCCAGAATTCACCGAAATTGTTGAAGGCCAGCGCCTGGGCATTTCCGTTGATCAGGGCATGGAACGCATGACTGAACGTATGCCATTGCCAGAAGTAAACTTTCTTTCAATCGTGATGACAATTCAGTCCAAGACAGGCGGTAACTTGTCTGAAGCGCTCAGCAATTTGTCACGTGTTTTGCGCGACCGGAAAAAGATGAAAGCTAAAGTTCGCGCCGTGAGTCAGGAAGCAAAGTCTTCGGCGGCCATCATTGGTGCATTGCCTTTCTTGTTGGTCGGCGCTTTGACTGTGATAAATCCAACCTATTTGAATGCCCTCTTCCACACCAGCACGGGCAACATGCTCTTAATCGGTTCAGGAATTTGGATGACAATTGGTGTTCTGGTCATGCGCCAGATGATCAATTTCCAGATGTAATCGGCATCACAGGTCCAAACCATGAACTTCATAACCAGCATTCTCAAAATAGAAATGATCATCACGATCCTTGCCAGTCTTGCGGCATTTGGAACAGTGATTGCTCTCGCCGCTCCGCTTTTTGATGGCGACAAACTCAAAAGCCGCATGAAGCTTGTGACTGATGAACGTGACAAACTCAAACAGCAACAAAGAGCACAATTTGCAGCGTCATCGGGCCCAGTGAAGCTGCGTGACAAAGCTAAGCGCGGAATCTATGCCCGCTTGGTTGAATCTCTCAATTTACGTAAAATCTTCGAAGCAGAATCCTCTCGCGAAAGACTGCGCCGCGCTGGCTTCAGATCAGAAAATAATCTGATGACATTCCTCGCTTTGCGCATGATCATCCCGATCATTTTGGCAATTCTAATATTTGTGTATACATCGACAGTCTATGCCGAGAAAGTTGCACCGAATATGCGCATCGTCTCAGCCATCTTAGGTTTGGTCGCTGGTTTCTATATCCCGAACTTGGCTCTTTCCAACATCACGAAAAAGCGACAAGCTTCGATTAAAAAAGCGTGGTCTGACGCACTCGATCTGCTGCTGATCTGCGTGGAATCAGGCATGGCGCTTGAGCCTGCTATGCAACGTGTTGCAAAGGAAATCGGTAGTCAGTCGGTGCCGCTTGCTGAAGAAATGACGCTCACTGTGGCTGAACTTTCATTTCTGCAAGATCGCAAAAAGGCTCTCGACAATCTGAGCAAGCGCACCGGATTGGAAACTGTGAAATCCGTCGTGACGAGTCTTATCCAATCTGAAAAATACGGCACACCTTTGGGTTCTGCATTGCGGGTTCTGGCTCAAGAAAACCGCAATGAACGCATGTCTGAAGCTGAAAGAAAAGCAGCAGCCCTGCCACCAAAACTGACCGTTCCGATGATTCTGTTCTTTCTACCTGTAATTTTCGTGGTTATTCTAGGTCCATCTATCATCACTGTGATGCACTCGAAATAAGTTTAATGCTTTGCGGCGCGGTTTTTCTGAAAAGCAGAAAGACCGTGCCGTGTTTTATTCCAATGAAATGGCGACACTGCAAATTGCCACAGCGCTAACCAGCCAGCGATGCTTGAGAGCAGCCAATAAAAGGGCAAAGTGCCTAGCGCAAACCACCAGCCTTTAATATGCGAGACGCGCAAGGCTTTCCATCCCGCATAAATCGAGACAGCGTAGCCCGCTACAAGCACCGCTAAATCAATTCCACCAGCGAGAAGTTGAAAGGCCGTAGCGTTCGAATTAAGAAAACGTCCTGATCCGATCAGGTAGAAAGCATGAATGAGAAACAGGGGGTGAAACAGGGAGGAAATAAAAATCCCAAAAGTTGTTGCCTGAACAATCCAAAAGCCGCCGACGCCTACTGTCTGAATTAACGCGATCGGATCGCGCATATGCACCAGCCACGTCTGCAGGAAGCCTTTTAGCCACCGTGATCTTTGCTGCAGCCAATTACTGAGTTGGGTGTTGGCTTCTTCATAAGTAACACTGTCCAACACGTCCAAATCATAGCCTAATCGAGTCAAACGAATTGCAAGATCAGCATCCTCCGTCATATTGAAGGGATCCCATGCCCCACTGCTGCGCAGCACAGACGTGCGAAAATGGTTAGAAGTGCCACCAAGGAGAAAAGGCAACCCCTCTGCAGCTAAACTAGGCAAAACCAATTTAAACAGTGTGCCATATTCAATTGTAAACTGGCGCGTGAGCCAATTTTCGTTTGGATTATAAAATGCCAGCTCAGCTTGCAAGCAAACTAAAGTTTTGGATGAGGCCGCAAACTTTTCGGCCGCCTTTCGAAGTTGCATCGGTTCTGGAATGTCTTCTGCATCATAGATTGTGAGCAATTCTCCGCGTGCAAACTGCAAGGCATAATTCAGCGCACGAGGTTTTGTTTGCGGTTTGCCAACGGGCACAACCACTACTTCAAAATGGCTCGGTAATTTGAATGTGCTTAAAACCCTGTGCATAGCCAGGTCGCCTTCTTCCACGATAATTTTAATATCGAGCTTCGATTTGGGATAATTCAATCTTGAAAGCGCGTGGAGCAGTTGGCTTAAAACACCAGTTTCGCGGAAGACAGGAACAAGTACGGAATAGATCGGCAGTTCAGAAATTTGAAGTTTTGCAGGCGATCTGGACTTTTGCATTGGCAAATTGATCAAACTGAAAAGCCGCAAGGCAATCACAGAAAGAAAAAACAATCCGAAAACGAAACTTATCCCAGCATAAAAATAGTCAAGAGGGAGCAAATATGCGGCATCCAAGGTCCAAGCCAAAATAACTGCGCCCCAAATAATTTGCTGTGCAGTGAAGCGGTGTGAGGCCGAAAAATGTGCAGCTGAATATTTTAACTCAGAGGTCGCCTTGCTCAGAATTTGCTTCGAAAGCAGGCCGTGTAATGCCGCTTTAAAATCCTGTTCATCAATCAGCGCGACAACTTGCAGCCCATGATCTTCTGCCCGGCGTTGTGCATCTGCTCCAACGGCACCATACAGTGTAAGGTTGGGGAGAGTGGCAACGGGAATGATTTTTTCACGTAAAGCCAATTCGCGATCGTGATTTGACAGCCTGCCAAACAAACTAGGCAATAAAGACCGAGGCAGAACCGGCAGGGTCTTTCCCTGATCGGCTTTATCTTGACCCCTGTCAGCCCGGAGCTGATGTGATATATAACTCAACTTACCCCCTTTGAGTGTGTCTTCCCCCACACTCAGCCCTGCATAAATAAAGGCTCAGAATAGATACGATGGCAACCAGTTGGAGAGTGTATTGTTGTGCAGAAATTCTCGTTGCAGTTGCACTTTTAAGCGCCGCATTCGCCCAAGATAATATCCCGCAATTCAGGCATGTTGATGCAGGCGCAATTGCGCCCGTTGACACCGTTAACGGTGAAATTAAACTTCTTACGGATGATGACTTTGCACCCTTCAGTTTTAAGAATGCCGATGGGTCAGTCACGGGGCTAGCCGTTGAAATGGCGCAGGCGTCATGCGCGGAACTGCGGTTGAAATGTGTCATTTTAGCTAAGCCTTTCAGCGAGCTTTTGCCAGCTCTGAACAGTAATGAGGGCGATGCTATTATTTCAGGTTTGCGCACAACCAAAGAAGTGATGCAGCAAGCCACTATGACGAGGCCTTATTTTTTCTCGCGCGGACAATTTATTGCAAGACTGGGCACGCCTTTTGAATCGCCGGATATTCGAACCTTGGCGGGCCGGCGTTTGGGGTTTGTCAAAGGCACCAGTCACCAGGCGTTTTTAGAAAAATATTATGATCGTGCTGCGCTCACACCCTTTGACAGTGAAGCGGCACTCTTTGAAAATTTGCGCACCGGTGGTCTTGACGTCGCTTTTGCCGATTCACTTCACGGGCAGTTTTGGCTGAAGGGCTCAAACGCTCGCGGTTGTTGTGCAACATTGGGTGCTGGCTTTATTGACCGCGAAACCTTCTCACGGGGCCTCACTTTCGTAATGAGGCGCGACCATGAAGTTTTGCGCCAAAATTTTGACTATGCTTTAGACCGCCTTCAAACCAACGGCACTTCAACTAAAATTTTTGCGCATTACTTTCCTGATTTTGTATTTTGATATCCAACAGCATCTTGCAAACGCAAGAAATTGTGCTGGACAAGTTTTTGGCTTAGGCCTGCGCAAATTTCTGCAACCAAGGCAGGCCCTTTATAAACCAGCGCGGAATAAAGCTGCACCAGTGAAGCACCGGCTATAATTTTAGCCCATGCCGTTTCAGCATCAGCCACACCACCAGCTCCAATCACCGGAATGGCGCCACCAGTCATTTGATAAAAGAGTGAAAGCTGCTGCGTTGATAATTCGAACAACGGCTTGCCAGAAAGCCCGCCCGTTTCCTTCGCTTCAATTGATTTTAGAGGCGGCCTTGAAATTGTGGTGTTGGAAATAATAACTGCACTTACGGCACCGCCTGCACAGCATTCGGCGACGTCTTGCAATTCGTCTACCGAAAGATCAGGGGCTATTTTAAGCAACATGGGAAGATGAGCAGGACGTTTGGCATTGAGTTGGTCAAGCAAGCGCTGCAAATCATCGCGCGCCTGCAAATTGCGCAAACCCGGCGTGTTAGGCGATGAAATGTTCACGGTGATATAGCTGGCAACTGATGCAAATTTTTGTAGACCCAATACATAATCAGCAATGCGATCTTCAGAATCTTTGTTGGCTCCAATATTCACACCCACAATGCCACCGTGCTTGCGCCGCGCCTCTAAGCGCTTAAAAACGACATCGCAGCCATCATTATTAAATCCCATGCGGTTGATCACAGCTTGATCATCGGCAAGACGGAAAAGACGAGGCTTGGCATTTCCCGCTTGCGGGCGCGGGGTCACGGTGCCCATTTCTACAAAACCAAATCCCTGTGCCAGCATCGCATCTGGCACTTCAGCATTTTTATCAAAGCCGGGAGCAAGACCAACGGGATTTGGAAACGTCAGACCAAACAATTGGGACTGAAGGCTAGGGTAGTTGGCGGCAGAGTCACGCCCACCTAGTCCTGTTTTCAAAGCTGCAATTGTGAACTTATGGGCTTGTTCAGCATCAAGCTGGTGCAGAAATGGCTTTGCTAAAGCAAAACCCAAGCGAGAAAAATTCATGCTGAAAACTCTGGTGGAAAAATATGCGTAACGCCATCCCACAAAAGGGGCTTCACCCAATTTGCGTCTTTTGGGCTCAGCGTTGCATAAACATGCGGAAACAATTTTCCACCGCGCGATGCTTCCCACTTTAAATGCGCCGCAACGGCACTTTCAAGAACCGAAACCAAAAGCAAATCCGTTTGCCCCGCAAAATGCAAGCGCGCCGTTTCCTGTGCCTGTTCAGCTGTTGAAAGGTGGATAAAGCCATCTTTCACATCCAATGCAGAACCCATAAATTTGCCTTTGGCCACAGCCGAACTCCATTCGTCAATCGTTGTTATTTTATACAAATCGCTCATGGCCTCACCTCATTCCAACCAACCATAGGCGGGCAAATAGGGCTGGACAACCACTTCCATTAAAGGTATTGCTTCCTAATTCAGGTAAATGCTCTGGACCAGGAGAAGCAAAAATGTTCAGTCACAAACAGGTTTGGGCAGCAATTGACACCATTGCTGATCGTTATGGATATTCCGCTTCAGGCCTAGCCAAAAAATCAGGTTTAGACCCCACATCATTTAACCCTTCAAAGCGCAATGGCCCCGATGGCAGGCCGCGTTGGCCCACCATGGAATCAATCTCGCGCGTGCTCAATGCCGCTGGTGCGCCCGTTGAAGAATTTATGGATTTGTTATCGGGCCGCAAGGGCCAGCCACCGCGCCTGAAGCAAATTCCCATGCTGGGTTTTGCCAAAGCGGGCAAGGGCGGCTTTTTTGATGATTCAGGTTTTCCAGCCGGCAATGGCTGGGAAGAGATTGACGTGCCCGGCGTAACCGATGCCGCAGCTTACGGCTTGGAAATCACCGGAGATTCCATGGCACCGGTTTACCGCGAGGGTGACACGATTGTGGTTTCCCCCGCAGCCACCATCAGAAAAGGCGACCGTGTTGTGGTGCGCACGTCTGATGGCCAAGTGATGGCCAAAATCATGCAACGCCAAACTGCAAAGACCTTAGAGTTAGCCAGCTTCAACCCCGCCCACGAAACCAAAGTGCTGGACATGAAAGACGTGGATTGGATGGCGCGGATTATCTGGGCGAGTCAGTGATTAACGACCACGCAAAAAGTGACTTATTTCCCCAACTCACCCTTCAGGGCCTTATCAATCAGCCCACGCGTATTGCTCAAACCATAAAGGGCCGCGAATGACCCAAATCGTGGCCCGCGTTCTTCACCGAGCAGAACTTGATAGAGCATGTTGAACCATGTTTGCCCCACACCAATGGTGCCATCTTTTTGCGTGACCGTATAAGGCTCGCGACGCCCTATGTCGTAGACCTTTTGTTGAATGGCTTCTGGTGTTGAACCTTCGGGCAACTCTCCCAAGGCCGCATTCAAATCAGCCAAAGCTTTCGCTTCATCATCTGTGCACGGACGATAGGTTTTGTTGGGCTTTATGAAATCTAAATAATAGCGAATGGCATAACCCACCATTTTATCAAGCCGCGGATGTGTGGCCGCATCCATCTCTGGCATATAGCGCTTGAGGAAGGCCCACAAAACTGCCTTATCTTCAGTATTGGCCACGGAAACCAAATTGAGCAGCAACGCAAAAGTCACTCCACCCGTTTCGGGCTTCGGCGGGTTGCCGCCGTGAATATGCCAGACGGGGTTCATCAAGTGGTCTTTGGGTTCAGTCTGCTTTTGATAACCCGCCAAATGTTGCGCATATTCATCAACCGCGCGCGGGATCACATCAAAGAATAATTTCTTGGCCTCGCGTGGGCGGTTATACATATAGAGCGAAAGGGAGTCAGGGTCCGCATAAGTCAGCCATTCATCAATGGTGAGCCCATTGCCTTTAGATTTTGAAATCTTTTGGCCTTTGTCATCCAAGAATAATTCATAAACATAATGTTCTGGCGCAATGCCGCCCAAAATTTCGCAATTGCGATCATAGATTGGTGCATTGGATTGATGGTCCTTGCCGAACATCTCAAAATCTACACCCAAAGCCGCAAAACGCATACCAAAATCAGGCTTCCATTGCAGTTTGGTGCGCCCGCCGCGCACATCGAGGGTAACATCGGTCCCATCTTCCTCGGCGAAAGTGATGGTGCCTTTTTTAGCGTCAATGGCTTTCATCGGCACATAAAGCACACGGCCCGAAATCGGCGAGATCGGCAGGAAGGGTGAGTAAGTGGCTTGGCGTTCTTCGCCCAAGCTGGGGAGCATGACTCCCATAATATCGTCATACTTTTCCAGCGCACGAATAAGCATGTCATCATATTTGCCAGACTTGTAATAATCTGTGGCGGAGCCAAACTCATATTGAAAACCAAACGTGTCCAAGAACCGCCGCAACATCGCATTATTATGATGGCCAAAACTTTCGTAATCTCCGTCGAATGGATTAGGCACCGATGTGAGTGGCTTGTGCAAATGGGGCTCAAGGAACGACTTATCAGGCACATTATCCGGAATCTTCCGCATTCCGTCCATGTCATCAGAAAACACCAGAAGCCGGGTGGGCACATCGCTCATCAGTTCAAAGGCACGGCGCACCATGGTGGTGCGCGACACTTCGCCGAATGTGCCAATATGCGGCAGGCCTGAAGGGCCATAACCGGTTTCAAACAGCACCGACTTTTGCCCCGATTTCTCAACCCGTTTCAAAATCTTCCGCGCCTCTTCAAAAGGCCAAGCCTTTGATTCCAGTGCAGCAGCGCGAAGGGTGGGAGAGGTGGTCATGATGATAGTCCTGAAGTGTTTTGAGTTCTTTAGGGATGAGGCAGGCAGTGGTCAATCTTCTCGTCAAAATCACGCACTTCAGCTAAACGCTACCGCGTGAACAGTGCTGACCATAATATCGCCCTCCCGCCCGTGGCCCTCAGTCAGGGTTTAGGTGCCGTCATATCGGGTGATAAGTTAGGGGCAGCCGCAGCATTGGCCAGGCTTTCAGCCTTGCCGCATCTGGTTTGCCATTCTGGTTTTTTGATCGATCGCCTAGGGGCAACAGCCTTAGCCCCCAAAACTTTGATCCGCGCCGCCAAGGACATCCGCCATTTTGATGTGGCAGAGCTTTTTGCCTTCATCGTGCCTGCCCGCGTGGCCACCCCCACTCCGTTAGGCTTTGCAAGGTCATTAGCTTTGGAAGTGGCCGACACTGAAGCTGAAACGCTGCAGCGTGTGGTTGAAGATCTGTTAGCGCGGGTGTCGAACCGAAATTATCCATTGCTGCGCGAAGCCGCCGAAACCGCAAATTTTTTAGCGAGAGCCAACTGGCCTTGGGCCAAACTGGTGATGGCGGCACTGCTCAAAGCCAATCCGAAATTAGAGGTCGCAGGCTTTGCCATGGGGCTCAATGTCTGGGACCGGGTTGAAGAGTGGGAAGATGATGGGCTGCGCCCACCTGGCACCCAACATCCCATTTCAGGCGAAGATGCGCAGAGGTTTTTGCGTGAGATTTTGGGCAGCGATTCCGAAACCCGGCAAAGTCAGCGCGATTATGCCGCAACGGCCACCCATGCTTTCGAGCCGCGCGAGCGCAAGGACATTAATAACATTCTGTTGGCTGAAGCAGGCACGGGCCTTGGTAAAACATTGGGTTATTTAGCGCCCGCTTATCTTTGGGCGCGCAAGAACAATGCCCCCGTGTGGATTTCCACTTACACTAAAAATCTTCAGCGCCAACTTGACCAAGAAACATCGCGCCTTGTGGCTGATCCTGCGGAGCGTCGTGAACGCATTGTCATCCGCAAAGGGCGGGAGAATTATGCGTGTCTACTCAACATGCAGGAGGTCTTTGGCAGGCTCACCAATGCCAATGCTCGCTCCGCCTTGTTGGCTGCATTGATTGCGAGGTGGGCACGGTTTAGCCGCGATGGTGATATTGTAGGCGGTGATTTTCCGTCGTGGCTGCTCACGTTATTTCAAGATGTAACCACCGATGCTGAAGCCCGCCACCTCTCGCCAGCCTCACTGGGCCTGACGGATAGACGCGGTGAATGCATTTATGCAGCATGCCCCCATTTCAAACGCTGCTTTATTGAGCGCTCGGTGCGGGCCGGGCGCAAGGCCGATATTGTGATTGCCAATCATGCGCTGGTGCTGCACCAAGCTGCAACCGATCAAGCCATCGGTGTGGCGACAACAGCTGAAGAAGAAGCAGCGCCGGGCGGCATCAGGCGGATGATCTTTGACGAAGGTCATCACCTGTTTGATGCGGCTGATAGCGCATTTTCTGGCCATCTCACGGCCATGGAAGCCTCGGAATTGCGCCGCTGGTTGCGAGGTCCTGAAACTGAGCGCAGGCGCGGGCGCGGATTGGCCGAACGCATTGGTGATTTAGTCTCCGACGAAGAAAATGCTGAAAAACTTTTGCAACAAATTCTGCGCGCAGCGTCAGCACTGCCAGGCCCCGGCTGGACGCGCCGCATTCAAGGCGGCCAACCCGAAGGCTCTGCGGAAGATTTTCTCACGCTTGTGCGCCAGCAAGTTTTAGCGCGGTCTGAGCAATCTGGCGGCAATAGCTTGGAAACCGATTGTTTGCCGCTGGTCACTGGCCTGCCGGCTGCCGTTGAAGATTTGCTCGCAGCTTTGACAGACCTTAAAAAACCCATGGCAGCCCTTGCAAATCTGCTGCTCAAGAAATTAGATGATGAAGCCTCAGACCTAAACACCAATGATCGCGGTCGCATTGAAGCGGTGGCCCGTTCCCTCAAACGCCGTGGCGAATTTATGCTAGGCGGCTGGATTTCAATGCTCAAGCATTTGATTGAAACACCCGATGCCCTGTTCATTGATTGGTTTTCCATCGATCAAGCTTTTGGCCGTGAACATGATCTGGGCTTCCACAGCCATTGGATTGATCCTTCAGTGCCATTGGCCAACACGGTTTTGCGCAGTGCCGATGGTGTGATCATCACCTCCGCCACGCTGAAAGATCGCCCGCCAGATGTGCCCGATGATTGGACCAATGCCGAAATGCGCACGGGTGCCATTCACCTGCCTTATCCGGTGAAACGTGTGGGTTACGAATCCCCTTTTGATTATAAAAAAATCAGCCGCGTGATTGTGGTGACAGACGTGAACCGCGAAGACATGGACCAAATCGCCTCGGCCTACCGTGAACTTTTCTTGGCCGCGGGCGGTGGTGCATTGGGTTTGTTTACAGCCATTGCAAGGCTGCGGGCCGTGCATAAGCGCTTGGCTCCGGCAATGTCGAAATGGGGATTGCCCCTTTATGCCCAACACGTGGACCCGATGGACACCGGAACCTTGGTCGATATGTTTCGCGCTGAACGTGATGCCTGCTTGCTGGGCACGGATGCGGTGCGCGATGGTGTTGATGTGCCGGGGGATTCATTGCGTCTCATCGTGCTCGACCGTGTGCCGTGGGGCACACCGACTATTCTGGAACGCGCCAGAGCCGAAGCCTTCGGCGGCAATGCCTATAAGGATATGGTGGTGCGGTTGCGATTGCGCCAAGCTTTTGGCCGCTTGATCCGGCGCGAAGGGGATAGGGGCTGTTTTGTCATTCTCGATCCCAGACTCGCCACGCGCTTTACAACGGCTTTTCCAGCCGGCATTCAAATTGACCGCGTTGGATTGGTGGATGCGATTGAATTTGTGAAAAAATTTACGCCGAGATTAGCACTATGAAGAAATCCATCCTCTGCATCTCAGGAAGCCTACGCCAAGCATCAACAAATTCCGCACTGCTTGGTGCGACAAAATTATTGTCACCACACACTATGGATTTAAATATTTGGATCGGAGCGGGAGATCTTCCGCATTTCAATCCCGATCTTGAAAGCTCAACACTGCCCGAAACCGTTCAACACTTGCGGGCGTTGGCGGCAGATTGTGATGGCATAATTTTTGCCTGCCCGGAATATGCACGGGGAATTCCTGGCACCTTCAAAAATGTGCTGGATTGGTTGGTTGGAAGTGAAACATTCTTCGGTAAAAAAATAGCACTATTCAACGCCTCTCCTCGCGCATCAGCAGCACAAGATGCATTGCGGGTGGTGTTAACTACAATGGCTGCCGAGATTATCGAGGAGGCCTGCATTGCTGTACCTCTCATTTCAAAAACGCTTACATCAAAACAAATTGCCGACGATATTGCGATGGCCGAGAAAATTTCTAGCGCCTTGCGAATCTTGGGTGAGAAACTGGACAAGGCGTCTTCTCTCGATTAACTCTTCTTCTAAACTTAAATTAGGAACGTCCCATGCCCGGCACCATCAGCAACCAACAAGCTTTAATCTACGTCATGGTGATGATGTCTGCCGTCGAAGGCCGGATGAACACAGAAGAATTGGCCGAGATGGATTTGCTCATCCGCACACTGCCAGCCTTCAAATCATTTGACCGTACAAGGCTTGTGACGATTGCCCATGAATGTGGTGATATTCTGGAAGTGCCTGAAGGCATGAACACAGTGCTGGGCCTTGTCACCAATCAATTGCCCGCGCGCCTGAAAGAAACCGCTTATGCATTGGCTGTTGAAGTGGCCGCTTCCGATCTAGTGGTCGGCAAAGAAGAACTGCGCTTTCTCGCCATTTTGCGTGATGCACTAGGCCTTGATAAGCTGGTCACTGCCGCCATCGAACGCTCAGCCATTGCGCGTTATCAAGCGGTTTGAAACGCAGTTCTTTCGATTGCTGGCACTCGCGCAGCAAAGCTTATTGTGCGGGCCAATAGAAATATATTGAGCGAAGCCCACAACCCGTGATTGCCAAAACTGCGCTCAAGGAACCACCAACTGATCATATAAATGCCCAGCGAAAGCGCCATCATATTGCGCATGTCGCGCGTGGCCATGGCCCCTGTAAAAATGCCGTCAAACTGAAAGCAGATCACAGATATAATTGGCAGCAATATTGTCCAACCCAAATACTCTCGCGCCATTGAGCGCACTTCGGGATTCACAGCCATATAATCAATAAACCATGGCCCACCAAGCCAAATGATAAAGCTGCACAAAGCACCCAGCACCATGGCCCATCCGGTTGTGAGTTTGATTGCCTGCCAAAACTGAGGACGATTTTTAGCCCCCACCGCTTGCCCCACCAAAGACTCAGCCGCATAGCTAAAACCATCAATCAAATAGGCTGACATCTCAAAAAAATTGAGCAGCACCGCATTGGTAGCAATCACCAAATCGCCAGCCCGCGCGCCACGCGCTGTGAACCATGCAAACGCAAACAGCAGGCACAAAGTGCGGATCATAATATCACCGTTGGAACTGAGTGTGGAGAGCAGCTTGGTTGCATTAAAAACCCGAGTGCTGTCGAACCGCTCGTTTAAGGACCGCATGCGTCGCGCCACAAACACCAACCCTAAAATCACGGCGGCGTATTCCGCAATCACCGCCGCCAATCCCACGCCAGCCACATTCATGTGCAACACCAAAACCAAATAGGCACTGAGGCTCATGTTGACAACATTGAGAAACACCTGCGTGTAAAATGCAAATTTGGCCCGCGCTTGCCCAACGAACCAACCCAAAATGCTGAAATTGGCCAGCGCAGCGGGTGCCGACCAAATACGATAATTAAAATAAGTGAGACCTTCGGTGCGAATTTCATTAGATCCACCAATCAGGCTATAGGCAAGCTTGCCGATAAGCGGGCTGGCCAGCAAAAGTGCCAACCCAATGGCCACTGCCAGCGAAAAGCTGCGCCAAAACACCGCTGCCAATTCCGCATCATCCTTAGCGCCAACGGCTTGCGCTGAAAGCCCACCCGTTGAAAGCCGTAAAAATCCAAAGCCCCAAAACAAAAATGAAAAGATCAACGTGCTCGCCGAAACCGCTCCAATATAATGGGCCTCGGGCAATTGCCCAATCACGGTCGTGTTCACCACGCCTATCAAAGGCTCAGTGACATTTGAAAGCGTGATGGGAATGGCGATAGCCAAAACTGAACGGTGCGTGAGTTTCATAGCATGGTGTTGCGTCACCGCTCTGTCTGCGTCAAGTTCCAGTTCATGAGTCTTTTACCAACATCATTTGTGCAGTGGTTTTCGGAGCGTGGCTGGCAGCCGCGTACCCATCAATTGCACATGTTGGAGCTGGGCCTTAACAACGAAAACACGCTGCTGATTTCGCCAACCGGCGGCGGCAAAACTTTGGCGGGCTTCTTGCCCACATTGGTAGAACTCGCAGAGCCTCACGAAACCTCAGGTATTCACACACTTTATATTTCTCCACTGAAAGCATTGGCGGTGGATATTGCCCGCAATCTTGAAGCACCCATTGCGGAAATGAAATTGCCCATCACCGTAGAAACGAGGACAGGCGACACACCCCATTCGCGCCGCCAGCGGCAGCGCATTATTCCGCCTGATATTTTGATCACCACACCAGAACAAGTCTCTTTGCTGATTGCTGATCCCACAGCCGCGCATTTGCTGCGCAGTTTAAAAGCGGTGATCATTGATGAGCTTCATTCTGTGGTGAGCAACAAGCGTGGCGTGTTGTTATCACTTGCGCTAACGCGATTAAAATCGCACGCGCCAAAAGCCCGCTTCACAGGACTTTCAGCCACAGTGGCAGACCCAGATGCGCTTAAACAATGGCTTTCACCATCGACGCAACTGGTGTTCGGTAATGCAGGTGCCCCACCCAAAATTCGTATTCTTGAATCCGCTGAGCGCGTGCCATGGAGCGGCCACCGCGCCGTCTATGCCATTCCAGAAATCTATGCGGAGATTAAAAAAGCCAAAATGTCTTTGATTTTTGTGAACACCCGCAGCCAAGCCGAAATGGTTTTCCAAGAATTATGGACGGCCAATGAAGATAATCTGCCCATCGCTTTGCACCATGGTTCGTTGGATGTGGCCCAGCGCCGCAAAGTGGAAGCGGCCATGGCCGACAATAAAATTAAAGCTGTGGTCTGCACCTCCACTTTGGACCTCGGCATTGATTGGGGGGATGTCGATTTTGTAGTGCATGTGGGAGCACCCAAAGGGTCGTCGCGTTTGCTGCAACGCATTGGTCGCGCCAATCACCGTTTGGATGAATCCAGCAATGCCATGCTGGTGCCTTCCAATCGGTTTGAAGTTTTGGAATGTGAAGCCGCCCGCCATGCAGCTGCTGAAGGCGCGCAAGATTCAGAATATCCAACTGTGATGAAATTGGATGTGCTGGCCCAACATATTTTGGGCTGTGCTTGTGCGGCTCCCTTTGATGTTGATCAGCTTTATACTGAAGTCACGTCGGCCTTCACCTACCGCAAACTCAGTCGCGAACTTTTTGATCAGACTTTAGACTATGTGGCCACGGGTGGATATGCGCTGAAAGCCTATGAGCGTTATGCGAAACTCAAGCGTGATTCTTCAGGCAAATTTCGCCTTGCCCATCCGCTTTTGGCCCAGCGTTATAAAATGAACATGGGCACTATTATTGGTGCTGAAATGCTAAAGCTCCGCATTGCAGGGGTTCGCAACCGTTTAGGCAAG
The DNA here is from genome assembly GCA_025359215.1 of Hyphomicrobiales bacterium. Taxonomy (GTDB): domain Bacteria; phylum Pseudomonadota; class Alphaproteobacteria; order Rhizobiales; family Aestuariivirgaceae; genus Aestuariivirga. Next base: position 3,971 of record JANYHE010000125.1, on the reverse strand, counting down.
CGCGTGGTCACAGGGGGCCGCGTTCTGGGCGAACTGGAAGAATATTTCCTCTCCCAATTGCGCATTGGTGACACGTTTTTATTTTCAGGCGAAGTGCTGCGCTTTGAGGGGCTCGATGAATTTGGCGCTCTGGCCACCCGTGCGCCGGGCCGCGACCCGATGATCCCGTCTTATAATGGTGGCAAGTTTCCGCTCTCAACTTATTTGGCTGAACGGGTGCGTGGAATTCTTGCTGATAAATCTAAACAGCAATTTCTTCCGCACCAAGTGCAAGACTGGCTCAACACCCAAAGCTGGGCTTCTGCCCTGCCACGGGCCGACCAAATGCTGGTCGAAACCTTCCCCCGTGCCGATAAACACTATCTGGTGTGCTACCCCTTCGAAGGCCGCTTGGCGCAGCAAACGCTGGGCATGTTACTCACGAGGCGATTAGAGCGTTGGGGCGCCAAGCCCATGGGTTTTGTGGCCTCGGAATATGCTTTAGTCATTTGGAGTCTTGGCGACATGTCGGCCATGATTGCCAGCGGCAAACTTTCGCTCGCCAAACTTTTTGATGAAGACATGTTAGGCGATGATTTGGATGCATGGTTGGCGGAATCCAATTTGATGAAACGCACCTTTAGAAACTGCGCCATCATCGCGGGCCTCATCGAGCGTAATTATCCTGGCAAGCAAAAAACGGCGCGGCAAGTGACTGTGAACACCGATTTAATTTATGATGCTTTGCGCACCCATCAGCCCGATCATATTTTATTGCGGGCCGCATGGGATGATGCAGCAGAGGGCATGATTGATGTGCACAGGTTGGGGGCCATGTTGAAGCGCATTAAAAATCAAATTCTGCATAAAGCGCTGGAGCGGGTTTCACCCTTGGCGGTTCCGGTGCTGCTTGAGATTGGGCGCGAATCAATTTACGGCGATGCCCATGATGCCCTTCTCGCCGAAGCTGCTGACGAACTCATCTCCGAGGCCACAAGGCTTGTCTAAAACCCATAAGATTATGCTGGGCGGCATGGAACTGATCCCAGATTTTTCTGGCGCACTCTATGTGCCTGATTATGAAACGCTGATCATTGCTGATTTGCATTTGGAGCAGGGCAGCAGTCTGGCACGGCGCGGTATTCACGTGCCACCTTATGATACAGCCATCACGCTCAAACTTTTGGAAGAGGTGGTGAGTGCTGCCAATCCGAAGCGATTAATTTTTCTAGGCGATAGTTTTCACGATGGCGAGGGTGAAACGAGGTTGGATGACACCCATCTCATCACCATTCGAAACATTACAAGCTCTTATGAGACAATTTGGATTTGCGGAAATCACGATCCCGAACCGCCGCAAGCGATTGGTGGACAAGGTGCGGAGTCACTGAGCTTAGGCCCACTCACTCTACGCCACGAACCTTCTCTTCCTTCTCCCTCCTCGCAGAGCGGGGAGGGTGGATCGCCGCAAGGCGAGACGGGTGGGGATCTCGGTGCCGAATCATTAAGTTCGAGCCACCCCATCCGGCGCAAGGGCGCCGCCTTCCCCACTTCGTGGAGAAGGAGAGAAGACAATTTCGAAATCGCAGGCCACCTGCACCCCGGCTGCGGCCTCACCCAGCGTGGGCGCAGGCTTTATGGTAAATGTTTTGTGGGTGATAATACCCGTCTCATCATGCCCGCTTTTGGGGCTTATACAGGTGGTCTTGCCATCACTTCAAAAGCCTTCGCTGGGCTGTTCAATGAAGCTGAAACACACGCTTGGATGATTGGCCAAGCTGCCATTCATCGCTTCCCACTGTCACGCGTTCAACGCCGCGACTGAAAAAACGATCTTAATAATTCTTGGCCCTGACTCTCGCCAATGCCGCTATAAACGTCTGGCGCATGGTGGCAGGTGGCTTGATTGAAAAACCGTGGCCCATGTTCCACAGCCCCCATCTTTTCATCACCGGTCGCAAAATAAATCCGCCGCAACCGCGCAAATGAAATGGCCGCTGCACACATGGCACAGGGCTCCAGGGTGACGTAGAGATCACAATCAATCAGGCGCTCAGATGATAGGGTCTGCGCCGCCACACGGATGGCCAGCATCTCGGCATGAGCAGTTGGATCTTTAAGTTCCAAAGTGCGATTACCAGCCGCCGCAATCACGTGGCCACTGGCATCCACAATCACAGCACCCACCGGAACTTCACCCCGCTCAGCCGCCGCCTTCGCCTCGGCAAAGGCAAGCAACATCAGCTCTGGAAGTTTTTCTCTCATCGTGGCACAGAAGCGGCAGAAGTTCAGAAAGGTCAAGGGGCTATGCGCATTGTCGGTGGAAAATTCAGGGGTCGTGAAATTGCAGGCCCCTCCACGTCCGACACCCGTCCCACATCCGACCGCGTGCGAGAATCGATTTTTAACATCCTCGCCCACGGCATCGCCGACTTCACATTGGAAGACGCCCGCGTTATGGATTTGTTTGCCGGTACAGGCGCCTTGGGCTTGGAAGCTATTTCACGCGGTGCGAAGTTTTGTTTGTTCGTGGAAGACGGCACCGAAGCCCGTGGCTTGATCCGCCGCAATGCCGATGGGTGTGGCGTGATTGGCCAATGCAAAATCTGGCGGCGTGATGCCACTGATTTAGGCCCTTCGGCTCCACAATCGCCTTATTCGCTGGTGTTCGCTGATCCACCCTACAATAAGGGCCTCGGTGAAAAAGCATTGGTGTCTCTGCGCGATGGTGGCTGGCTGGCAGCGGGTGCCATCGTGGTTTTGGAAGAAGCCGAAAAAGCGCAAGTCGCCGATCAACCAGGCCTCACACTCATCGACCAGCGCAGCTATGGTGAAACGCAGGTGCGGATTTATCGGGCGGCCTGATTATTTCCGCCCAAACAACCGCTCAATATCATCCAGCTTCAACTCAATAAAAGTGGGTCGCCCATGGTTGCACTGTCCGGAATTGGGCGTCACTTCCATTTCACGTAAGAGCGCATTCATTTCCTCACCGCGCAACACGCGGCCTGCCCGCACTGAATAATGGCACGCCATGGTGCCAAGAACATGATTGATGCGCTCATCAAGTGTCGTGAAAGTATCGAGCTCCTTCACATCATCGGCCAAGTCTTTAAGGATCGCCGCAATATTGCCAGAGCTCAAAGCCGCAGGCACTTCGCGCACCAGAACAGCCCCCTCGCCAAAACTTTCAGTTTTCAATCCTGCACTGGTCAAAACATCTTCAACCGCGGCAATGGCAGCAACCGCGCCGGGATCAAGATCAACCACTTGCGGCACCAGCAGGGCTTGGGTGATAATGCCTTGGCCCGCCCGCTCGCGCTTCATGCGCTCATAAACCAAGCGCTCGTGGGCGGCATGTTGATCAACAAGAATAAAACCGTCTGAGGTTTGAGACACAATATAAGTGCCGTGAATTTGGGCCCGTGCCACACCCAAAGGATAATCCTGTTGTATCTCGCTTTCGGCAACTGATGCCTGCAAGGGCATTTGCATTTCAAAGGCAGTTTGCGTAGTTTCTCTAAAACCATCAGTGTACGGAGCATAATTCGGTGTGCGAAATGCTTGCGCCGTCGCGGTGGAAATATTGGTATCTGGTTTGGCAATGGAGCCTGCAATAGCCCGACGAATTGCAGAGACAATCATGCCCCGCACAAAGCCGGAATCACGAAAGCGCAATTCAGTTTTGGCCGGATGCACATTCACATCCACCCGCTCCGGCGCACAGTCGATAAACAGTGCCACTGCCGGATATCGCCCCGGCGGCAGCACATCGGCGTAAGCACCACGGATTGCGCCAAAAATCAATTTGTCCCGCACCGGCCTGCCATTCACAAAAGCAAACTGCATGGTGCTTTGGCCGCGTGCATAAGTGGGAAGGCCTGCAAATCCCCCAACGCGAATATCTTCATTTGCATGATTCACAGGCACAGCATTGTCCATAAATTCGCGGCCCATAATGCGGGCGACGCGGGCCTTGGCATCTTCGCCAG
>JANYHE010000103.1 GCA_025359215.1 Hyphomicrobiales bacterium | reverse complement strand
CGCCAATCGTCAGCTCACTGATGATTTTGTGAGGAGAGGATTTTTTCACGTCACCCTTATGGAATGCATAAGGCGGCAGCATATTGGTTTTGGAATCGCGCACCGAGACAATTGGGTGTTGGGTTTCAATTTCAATTTTGGCCAATCGAGCAGCACGCCGCGCCGCATCGCGCGTCTCAGCCACAACGGCAAAAATAACTTGGCCATGAAATTCAATGTGGCCATCGGCCAAAATTGGGTCATCACCCGCCGCTGGGCTGCAGTCATTTTTATAAGGAATATCTTTCGCCGTGAAAACTGCAATCACGCCTGCAGCGGCCCGCACGGCAGTTAAGTCACATGATAAAATTTTGCCCCGTGCACCATCTTTGGCATAGCCCGGAGCCACATGCACTGTGCCCTCAGGTTCGCGCATGTCATCAATATAAATCGCTGTGCCTGACACATGTAAATCAGCGCTATCATGGGCAATGGATTTGCCAACGGTTCTCATGGTTGAAGCACCCGCATATCATTTGCACCTGCCGCTTCCATCAACGCTTTGCGCAGCAAAGCATTGCCCACCGTCACGCGATATTCCGCACTGGCCCGCATATCGGCAATGGGTGCGTAGTCATCAAGCACCACACTCATGGCTTCATCTAATGTTTTGCCAATCAAAGCCGCTTCAGTTTTTGAAGCACGCTTGGGTGTTGCTGCCATGCCGCCAAAAGCAATGCGCGCTTCGACAATTTTTGAACCTTGCAGGGTTAATAAAAACGCCCCCATGACAGCGGAAATATCATCGTCGAAACGTTTGGATATTTTATAGCATTTGAAAACTTGATTGGCCGCAGGCTTTGGCACATCAACGCGCCAGACCAACTCGCCAGGCTTTCGATCTTGCTTGCCGTAAGCCACAAAAAAATCCTCAAGCTTCATTTTTCGCGACATTTTACCAAACTGCAAATGCAGCGTGGCCCCCAGCGCAATCAACGCCGGTGGCATATCGCCAATAGGCGAACCATTGGCAATATTACCGCCAATCGTGCCTGATGCCCGAACTTGCCTTGCACCAAAGCGCCGTGCCAGTTCCCCCAGATCAGGGTGCAGAGTCTTGAGATGATCAAATGCTGCGGCATGTGTAACCCCTGCCCCAATCGAAAGATGGTCGCCATGATCTGTGATATCGGAAAAGCCCTTGGCGTGGCCTGTATAGATGATTTGGCTTTGCGTGCGCATTTGTTTTGTCACCCATAAGCCCACATCGGTGCCACCCGATAAAATCGTTGCAGACGGGAATTGCGCGCAGAGTTCAGCTAGTTTTTCTGCCGTTGCAGGAGCCGCAAAAAAAGAAGTCTCGTCGCCAACAAAAAGGTCTCCCTCAATAGCAGTAAGAATTTTAAAAGTCTCAGACTGCGCGCGCGACCATTGATCATCGGCGGAATTACATACGGCTAAGCCTGCATCTATAATCGGCCTATAACCTGTGCACCGGCACAGATTACCCGCAATCTGATCCACCACAGCAGCGCGATCAACGGGCCGATTTTCGTGGGCCAGCGAAAAGAGTGACATCACGAAACCTGGGGTGCAAAACCCGCATTGAGAGGCATGTGTATCAACCATGGCCTGCTGCACAGGATGCAATTTTCCATCCCGCGCCAGGTCATCAACGGTAATCAATTCCTTGCCATGAATCTGCCCCAGCATCAGAATGCAGGCATTCACGGCTTGATAATGCACACCGCCATTGTGCGCTGTGCCCAGCACCACAGTGCATGCACCGCAATCGCCTTCGTTGCAGCCTTCTTTGGTGCCTTTGGATTTTTCAGTGAGGCGCAAATAATCAAGCAGCATTGTATCGGGCGCAAATTTTTCAATTTGCACAACGGCCCCTCGCCTGAAAAACTGTAATGCGCGCATCAGCTGCCTCGATAGGTAGAGTAGCTGAAGGGTGAGAGCAGCAGCGGCACATGAAAATGTTGGCTGGCATCGGCAATGCCAAAACGAATGGGAATGACATCAAGAAATAAGGGTTCAGCCAAATTCATGTTCTGCGCCCGCAAATAATCACCGGCAAAAAATCGCAATTCATAAGTGCCAACAGCCAAAGCCGCACCTTCCAAAAGTGGTGCATCGGCCCTGCCATCGGCATTGGTGACAATCGTCTTCACTAACCGATCAGACCATACCTCAATGCGCAAGCCCGCAGCGGGTTTTCCGCGCGCCGTATCCAGCACATGCGTTGTCAATTTTCCCACGTTTCGTGATCCTCTAAGTTAGCCTCAGAGGATCACAGTTTGCTCAAAATGACAAGACGGAAGCACGGTTATTTGCTCAGGAACACTTGCGACGAAATGGCCGCCGTGATGGTTTGGAAAGCTTGTGCCATTTCATCAGAGCTATTGGCCACGAAGAAGTCATCCTTTTCATCGGAAGCACAGCTCTTCAAGCGGGCGCGCTGGCTGGAATCATCCAGATCAAAGGCCACAGTCATCATGGTAATGCCAGACGCTTTGGCATTGCTGCACAACATTTCCAAATTGCTGTCACCCTGTGCCACGCTGCGCGTGCCGCTGGGGCCAAAAGCAGGCTCCGTCTGCTCACCATCGGTCAACACAACCATATATTTTTTGGTCTTCTTGTCGGCATAGCCAACACCTTCGGCATAAGGCGCATTGGGCGAAAGCACGTGATAGCCAAATTCCACGCCGAGGGCCACATGCGTATAGGCATAGGGTGTCATCACATTCATCTGGCTTTTCAGGCTGGCAAAATCATTGGTCAGCGGTACAAGCTTCAGGTTGTGGTCTTTATAGCCTGAGCAGCCATAATAAGCATGGTCGGGCGCATTAGGCTGGCCCCATTTCGAAGCGGGATCGCCGGTGGGTGTGGCATCGGTTAAATTATAGGGATATTGCCGATCTTGCGTGCAACCCGTCCATGTGCCCGAAGCGGGCTTGCCCAGCACATAAGCATTGGGCAGGCTGGTATAAACATGATGAGAAAACGGCACCAAAGCAAACTTCACTTTGTCAGCATCGTTTTTCGTCAGATCATCAATCAGCTTGGTGGCAGCTTTGCGCATAGCAATATATTTAACTTCAGTGCCAGACACATCGCCCATCGAACCTGAATAATCGAGCACAAAGGCTATTTCGGCATTCTTGTTTTCAGGGATAGCCACCTCAGACTTGGTGGCAATATCCATATTGTCTACGCCCACAATTGACATAAACGCAGTTGGCAAACTGAGCGAGGCTGTTGCAACCACCGAAGTGTCCACAACCTTGAAATTCACAACTGGAACCACATCGGAAACAACACCGGATTTCATGTTGGCATTAAACGCATCTGTGCCAATTTTCTGGCGTTGTGCGGTGGTTTTGTCACGCGCCACGGCTGCAGCCAAGCTGCCATCATCCAAAGCGGCCTGCAACTGGGTTTGGGCGGCATAGAAACGGCCAAAATCAATCGCCACACCCGCTGCCACCATCAAAGGAATAACCGCAATGGCAAAGGTTACGGCGGTGCCGCCATTTTGCGATGCTGCAAATCGTTTGAAAAGTTTCATAGCCAAAGCTCCTGTCTCATTCCGGCACGGTGCCGATCGGTTGAGGGGGAAGGAGCAAGTGCAGGTCCAAGCAGCCTCGCTTAAGAAAACGGCTTAATCGGAAGGTTTAAAAACTGTTAACAGCCTGTTTCACAATGGGCGACAAACTCATGAACCTAGTTTAGACGAGGGAGAAATTTCGAAAAGGAACCGCACGAATGACCGACACAAAGCCTGCCCTGCCAGACCACCTGAGCACAGACCCGAAAAGCCCCCATTTTAATGAAGCCGTACTCGCCCACCCCATTGGCATTCGCTTCAACGGCGTGGAAAAAACCACCGTCGAAGAATATTGCATCTCCGAAAACTGGGTGCGCCTGCCCTCCGGTGGCAAAAGCAAAGACCGGAATGGCAACCCGATGATGGTGAAACTGACGGGGAAGGTTGAGGTTTATTATGTGGAGAAGTGAGGCGAAGATGATCAGTGGGCTTTACGGCCTGTAATTGCAAAGGGTCGGTATGAACCGAAACTGACAATATTCAAAATCGTGTCGCGGATGGGTGAAAATATAATTTTAACATCTACAAGACCTAGGCTTTTGAGATGTTTTGCATAGGCTTCTCGGTGCTCGATGTCCGATAGAATTAAAAAGCCACCTTTTTTCAGCACACGCATCATTTCATTTAATGCGCATTCGCGGTCGGTGTTTTGTTTCAAATTGTGTACCGCCCAAGCCGATAGCACCACATCAATGGACTGGTCCGCAAAAGGTAGTTTGCGCATATCGGCAGTTTGCACAATGATCCGGTCTTCCACCTTGGCAAGACGTGCATTTTCCATGGCCCCTGCAGGCGAATTGGCAGATTGGTCTTCAGCCTGCCAGATATCGACACCGATGGATTTTCCTGTGGTCAGTCTTTGTGCCGCACCCACCATCATCAAACCGCGCCCGCAGCCCACATCCAGAACCTGTTCATCCCCAAGCCAGTGAATGGTGCTCAGCAGCTGGTCGCGCGTTGCAATTTTGGTGATCTTGCTGTCGTAAATCATCAGGCAACCCATGCCCAAAAGGTAAATGGCAAAAATGGCCAATATGATTTTGATCGCAAGAAACCAAAAACCAGATTGCGGCAACCACATAAGGGCCAGGCACAAAAGTGTAAGTGCCGTCAATCCGCCGATAAAAAAGAAGCGGCACAGGCCAGGTGCATCAATGCCATAATTAGGGTTTTTCGCCATTGTGATCGCCCTCAAAACGGCCTGCGTTGCCTAATGGCTTGCGTCAGCGTTCCTTCATCGAGATAATCCAACTCTCCCCCCACAGGCACGCCGTGGGCAAGACGCGAGGTGGTGATGCCGAGATTTTTTAGGCGCTCTGTTATGTAATGCGCGGTGGTTTGGCCTTCCACGGTGGCGTTGGTGGCCATGACCACTTCTTTCACTGAACCATCGGCACAGCGCTCCACCAATTGGGTGATGTCTAAATCCTCAGGCCGCACGCCGCCGAGCGCCGAAAGGGTGCCGCCCAGCACATGGTAGAGGCCGTTCCAAGCGCCAGCGCGCTCCAACGCCCAGAGATCGCCCACCTCTTCGATCACACAGATGATGCTGCGATCGCGGCGATGGTCAGCGCAAATGGTGCAGGGGTCCAGGCTATCAACATTGCCGCAATCAGAGCAGGTTTTCACTTTGAGATGTGCATCTTCGAGTGCCGAAGCGAGAGGCGCTAAAAGCTTGTCGCGGTTTTTGATGAGATGCAGAACAGCGCGCCTTGCCGAGCGCGGGCCAAGGCCTGGAATTTTGGCGAGCAGCTGGATGAGGCGCTCAATTTCGGGGCCCGCTTGGCGTTTCAAGAGAAAGAGCCCTCATCCCCCTGTCGGGACCTTCTCCCATGCAAAGCCGCACGGGAGAAGGCGTATGTATTGGCCTTCGCCCGTCCTTCTTGGGATGGGAGAAGGTGCCCGAAGGGCGGATGAGGGCTCTTCCTACTCACAAACTGAAACCCGGCGGCAATGGCATTCCGCCTGTCACCAGTTTCATTTCTTCAGCCATCGCAGCCTCAGCCTTGCCCTTGGCTTCATTGAGAGCGGCGATGATCAAATCTTCCACGATTTCTTTTTCTTCGGGCTTCAAAAGTGAGGGATCAATTTCAATGCCAGTGACAACCGATTTCCCCGTCATCTTAACCTTCACCATGCCGCCGCCAGATCGACCTTCAACCACCATCACCTCGAGTTTCTTCTGCATATCGGCCATGCGGGCCTGCATTTGGCCGGCTTGCTTCATGATATCAGCTAGGTTCTTCATCTGGTTCTTCCGTTAGAATGGGGGTTTCAATCACATTGAGAATTTCAGCACCGGGAAAGCGTTTCAAAATCGCCTGCACATCAGGGTGCTGCAAAGCGGAATTAAGGGCTGAGACTTTGGCTTCCTTTTTAATTTGCGCCGCGGGTGCCGCACCGCCGGATTTAGCCACCATCACCATCCAGCGCCGGCTGGTCCACGCCTCAAGCTTGCGGGATAATTCATTGGCAATGCTGGGGTTAGCACCTTCAACAAGCGCAATTTCAACCTTTCCTTCACTCACCGCAATAGGCCGCACATAGGTCTCAAGATCAGTTTTAAACTTAATGTCGCGGCGCTCTTGCGCCATGGCGATAATATCAGCGAAGGTGTTAAACGCTCGTGGTGGAGCTGCATTTTCAACACTCGCGGAAACCGGAACCGCTTGCGCTATGCTGCGCACTTCCGCTTGTGGGGTGGGCGCTTGGGGCTGGAATGGAATGGGCGCTGATGAGCGCGGTTTTTCCTGAACGGATTTCAGCAACTCTTCACCAGATGGAAAATTTGCCGCATGGGCCAAGCGAATGAGCACCATCTCGGCGGCTTTTAGAGGCTGATTGGAAACTGCAGTTTCGCTCAGACCCTTGAGCAACATTTGCCAAGCCCGCGTGAGGTGAACCATGCCCAGCCGCTTAGAAAAATCGGCTCCACGGGTTTTTTCATCCTCAGTGCGCGTGGGGTCAATCGCGGCGGATTCCGGCACCAGTTTCAGGCGCGTCACCCAATGGGTGAAATCTGCTAGATCTGTGAGGATGGTTTCAGGGTCGCCGCCCGCGTCATATTGCCGGGCCATTTCGCCAAGCATCCGCGGTGCGTCGCCTGCCATTACCGCATCAAACAAGCCAATCACCTGGCCGCGATCAATCAGGCCCAACATGCTCATCACATCAGCCGATTTCACATTGCCATCGCCGTAAGCGATGGCTTGATCCAAGAGCGAGAGGCCATCACGAACTGACCCTTCAGCGGCGCGGGCAATCATGCGCAAGGCCTCATCTTCAGCCTCAACATTTTCTAATTTAGAAATCTTGCCATAATGCTGCATCAGCAATGCCGCATCCAAACGCCTTAAATCAAAGCGTTGGCAGCGCGAGAGAATGGTCACCGGAACTTTACGAATTTCCGTGGTGGCGAAAATAAATTTCACATGCGGCGGTGGCTCTTCCAAAGTTTTGAGCAGCGCATTGAAGGCACTTTTCGAAAGCATGTGAACTTCGTCGATGATGTATACTTTATAGCGCGCTTGCACGGGCGCATAACGCACCGAGTCAATAATCTCACGCATGTTATCGACGCCGGTGTTGGAGGCGGCATCCATCTCGATCACATCCATATGGCGTGATTCAAGAATGGCTTCGCATTGCGGCGTCATCTCTGGCATTTCCATCGATGGGTCTGACGGATAATTGAGCGCGCGCGCAATCAGGCGGGCTGTTGTTGTCTTGCCAATGCCGCGCACACCTGTGAGCATATAGGCTTGCGCAATGCGGCCGCTGGTGAAAGCATTAGTTAAAGTGCGCACCATAGCTTCTTGGCCAATCAAATCGGCAAAGTTCTTCGGCCGATATTTTCGAGCCAAAACGCGGTAAGCTGTGGGTTGGGAATCTGACATGTTTGCGCACGTTAAAGGTGAGAGGCTGGACGAGCAACCCATAAAGGTCTCGTTAGGGCTGCTCCCTTCCGGTCCTGACCCAGTTGGCGAGCGATATGTCCGCTGCCAACCTCTCGAGGCGCTATATGGGGCAGAAGCCAGCACTTGGCAAGCCGTGAAAACGACGAAAAACAAGACAAAAAATAGCAACTTAATTCTTATCATAGGTTTAAAATACTATTTTAGGAATGCTATGTCAAGATTTATTTTGCGGGAATTGACCGAATTGCAGTCCTCACCTATTTGAGGGCCATGAGTGTTAAACCCATCATCCTTCTCCCCGACGAGAAGATTCTGCGCCAAGTGTCCAAACCTGTGAAACAGGTCGATACGGCCACGCGCAGCATTTTTGATGATATGCTGGAAACCATGTATGCTGCACCAGGCATAGGCCTTGCTGCCATTCAAATTGGCGTGGCCCAACGCTTGGTGGTGCTGGACCTTTCTAAAACAGGCGAAACGCCAAAGCCCATGTTTTTGGCCAATCCGAGCATTGTCTGGTCTTCGCCAGAGGAAAGTGATTACGAGGAAGGCTGCCTTTCGATCCCTGATTTTTATGAAATGGTGCAGCGCCCCAAAGAAGTCAAAGTGCAATTTCAAGATCGCAATGGCGAAGCGCATGAAATTCATGCTGCTGGATTGCTGGCCACCTGTTTGCAACATGAGATTGACCATCTCAATGGCGTTTTGTTTATAGACCACATCTCGCGCCTGAAACGCGCACGGGTAATCAAGAAATTCCAAAAGGCTGATAAGCTGGGCAGGCTTTGATGGTTCGCACATCCCTCATGCTGAGGTGCGAGCTGTTGCGAGCCTCGAAGCATCGCGGCGCGCTGACCCTTCGAGGCCGCGAAGGCGCGGCACCTCAGGGTGAGGAAACACCATGCGCCTGATATTTATGGGCACACCCGATTTTGCGGTGGACACACTGAAAGCGCTGATTGCTGCTGGCCATGAGATTGCTTGCGTCTATTCGCAGCCGCCGCGTGCCAAGGGCCGGGGCCTTACTTTGCAGCCCACCCCGATTCACACCTTTGCTGAGGCCCAAGGCATTGAAGTGCGAACGCCGCTTTCACTCAAATTGGAAGACAAGCAAAAACGTTTCGCCGCTGTGAAAGCTGATGCGGCGGTGGTGGTGGCTTATGGTTTGCTTTTGCCGCAGGCGATTTTAGATGCTCCCACATATGGCTGCTTCAATGTTCACGCTTCACTGCTGCCACGTTGGCGCGGTGCCGCCCCTATCCAACGCGCCATCATGGCTGGCGATGCAGTGTCAGGTGTTACCATCATGCAGATGGAGCTTGGACTTGATACAGGGCCAATGGTAAAAGTGGGCCGCATTCCGATCACAGAGGAAACAACCGCTGCATCATTGCATGATGAACTAGCAGTTATCGGTGCAAAGTTGATGGTTGAAGTGTTGGAAAATCCATCTGTACACGGAATAATTCAGCCCACCGATGGTGTGACCTACGCTAAGAAAATTGAAAAGACTGAAGCCAAGATCGATTTTTCTAAATCAACCATCGAAGTTCGCAATCACATTCATGGTCTTTCCCCCTTTCCCGGTGCATGGTGCATGATGAACGATGCGCGTGTGAAAATTCTGGAAGCAAAAATTGGTGATGGCCTCATTAGTCATCCGTGTACTGATGGCTTAATTCAATTCATTAAACTGCAACGTGAAGGCAAGGGCGTGATGGATGCCGCAACGTTCTTGCGTGGCTTCCCGAACCCGGTGATCAGCTAATGCCGCGTTACCGCCTCACCATCGAATATGACGGCACCAAGTTCTATGGCTGGCAGGTACAAGCTGATGGCAAGGGCAACACTGTGCAAGGTGTGTTGGAAAAGGCCTTGATAAAATTACACGATGGCTTTCCCGCTAAACTGTTTTGCGCAGGCCGCACTGACTCAGGTGTTCATGCGCTAGCGCAAGTGGCGCATGTTGATTTGCCAAAAGCTTGGGGCAATTTTGAACTGTGCAATGCCATCAATGGCAACGTGCGCCCGCATTTGGTTTCGGTGATTGCTGCTGAAGAAGTGAGTGAAGATTTTCACGCGCGTTTTTCAGCCACCAGCCGCCATTATATGTTTCGTATTCTTAATCGCCGCGCTCCACCAACCATCGAGATCAATAAAGTTTGGCATGTGCCTATGCCGTTAAATTCCGATGCCATGCACGAAGCGGCCCAGCATCTCATCGGCCATCACGATTTCACCACCTTCCGCGACATTCAATGCCAAGCCAATTCACCGATGAAGACCATCGATAAATTTGATGTTTCGCGTTATGACGACATGATCGAAGTGCATGTGGAAGCCCGATCATTCCTGCACCAGCAGGTGCGCTCTATGACGGGCAGTCTCAAAAAAGTGGGCGATGGTCGATGGAAACCCATCGACGTGAAACACGCGCTTGAAGCCAAGGCACGCATCGCCTGCGGTCCTGTTGCTCCGCCTGAGGGTTTATATCTAGTGAGCGTGGGCTACAGTTAAACCGCCACTCTTTTCGATATAGGCAATAATCTCATCCAACCCTTTCATGCGCAGCATATCGGCAAACACATAAGGCCGATCACCACGAGCTTTGCGCGTGTCGCTTTCCATCACGTCAAGATCAGCCATCACATGCGGAGCAAGATCAGTTTTGTTCACAACCAATAGATCCGAGCGCGTAATTGCCGGGCCACCTTTGCGTGGAATTTTTTCGCCTTGGCACACCGAGATCACATAAATCGAAAGATCAGCAAGATCGGGCGAGAATGTTGCAGCCAAATTATCACCACCGGATTCAATGAAGATCACATCTAAATCTGGATGGCGTTTGTTCATTTCAGCAATGGCAGCTAGATTGATGGAAGCGTCTTCGCGAATGGCCGTGTGCGGGCAGCCCCCCGTTTCCACACCCATGATCCGGTCTTCCGGCAAAGCTTGCAGACGGTTCAAAATAAGTGCGTCTTCCTTGGTGTAAATATCATTGGTGATGGCAGCCACCGAATATTTATCGCGCATCGCCTTGCACAATTTTTCAACCAAGGTGGTTTTGCCAGAGCCCACCGGACCGCCAATGCCAACCCGCAAGGGACCATGGTTCATGTTCGGAATATCCTTGAATGTTGGGTTTCATGTTTCATTGAGGCCAGATCAGCAAGCAAAGTGCAGGAACCCAGATCGTCCAGTGTTGACGTTCTAGCACGCGACGCAGTGGCTGCAATAATCAGTATGAGGTTTTTCATAATGTGAAGCCCCGCCGTTTGCCCAATGGGCACCAACCTTACAGCAACAGAAATAAGCGCGTTCGAAAATCCTTGCAGGAAAGCCAACAGTGCATGATTCATATCAAGCTGCATGGCTTTACAAGCGCGCGCAGCAGCAACCGGATAAGCATTATCGCCCTCCACTGTTTCGAAAGGCGAGAAAATCGAAGCTGCAATAACAAAGGCTGCACCCAATTGCGTGGTTTCTAAATGACGCTCGCGCGATGAACAGAGCGCCAAGGCCAGTTCGTTGACATTTTGATTTTGAAATTCTTGCATGAATAAAACAGCATCGTTCCACCCAGAGCCTTGTGTGATGATGTCTTTGATCCAATCTTCAACATCGCGAGCAGATTTAATGTCTCCGCTCTCAATCGCCCATTCTAAACCATGGCTATAAGCATAAGCGCCAATGGGAAAAGCTGGCGACATCCAATTGAGCAGCAGCAAAAGCTGCGTGTCTTCAATGGCCATGATAGGCGCCATGTTCGGGTGAAAATTGTTCGCGCACTTTGGTAACCGTGGCGCCCAGCTGTTCCAACATCAATGCAATCACATGATCACGCAGAATGAGAATACGGTCGCCTTCAATTTGTGCGGCCAGATGACGGTTGCCTATATGCCACGCCAACAAGGCGTGATGTGCACCACTCACAGCTTTGATTTCAAGCAAGTCTTCTTCCGCTGCTCTCACTTCAAGATAGCTTCCATCTTCAAGTTCAAGATGATCGCCGTCTTCAATAAATATCGCCAAAGGCAGATCAACCAAAACTTCATTGCCACTTTCTGTGATAATCAATTTCCGCCGGAGGTGACGGTCTTGCGCTGAAAGCTCAATCCCATCGGTGGCTTGGCCGGGTGTGTCACTCAGGCGAATATGTTTGAGTGCCCGCATCAGAACAAAAAGTAGCGCTGCGTCATTGGCAACGATGTTGCGGGTTCACACACCAGCAATTCGCCATCGGCTCGCACTTCATAGGTTTCGGGATTCACAGTAATGTTCGGTGTGGCACTATTGTGAATCATCGATGCCTTGGAAAGTCCACCGCGCGTGTTCTTCACAGCCACCATCTGTTTGGCCGTACCGAGTTTTTTGGCCAGCCCTGCATCCTTGGCTGCTTGCGATACAAACACGATGGACGAATTTGTCAGTAGTTTTCCAAAGCTCGCAAACATCGGGCGATAATGAACGGGTTGTGGTGTGGGGATCGACGCATTGGGGTCCCCCATCGGGGCTGCAGCAATCGAGCCACCCAACAAAACCATCTCTGGCTTCACGCCAAAGAAAGCCGGATTCCACAAAACCAAATCCGCCCGTTTGCCAATTTCAATCGAACCCACTTCATCGGAAAGGCCATGTGCGATGGCGGGATTGATGGTGTATTTCGCAATATATCGTTTCACGCGGTTATTATCATTGCCGCTATCGCCTATCAGTTCGCCACGTTGCACTTTCATTTTATGCGCCGTCTGCCAGCAGCGAATAATCACTTCGCCCACACGGCCCATGGCTTGACTGTCCGATGAGATCATCGAGAAGGCACCGAGATCGTGCAGAATATCTTCAGCGGCAATCGTCTCTTTACGAATGCGGCTTTCGGCAAAGGCAATGTCTTCTGGAATTTGAGGAGACAAGTGATGGCACACCATCAGCATGTCGAGATGTTCGGCAATTGTGTTAATTGTATAGGGTCGCGTAGGGTTTGTTGATGACGGCAACACATTGGGCAAGCTGGCCACCTTGATAATATCTGGCGCATGGCCACCGCCTGCACCCTCTGTGTGGAAGGTGTGAATGGTGCGGCCTTTGAAGGCAGCGATGGTGGCTTCCACAAAGCCAGACTCGTTTAATGTGTCGGTGTGAATTGCAACTTGCACATCATAATCATCAGCAACGCTCAGGCAATTATCAATGGCGGCTGGCGTGGTGCCCCAATCTTCATGCAGCTTTAATCCACATGCACCAGCAAGAATCATTTCTTCCAAAGGTGCCGCAAGCGAAGCATTGCCCTTGCCCATGAAGCCGAGATTCATCGGGAAAGCATCAGCGGATTCAATCATGCGTTCCAAATGCCATGCGCCTGTGCAAGTTGTCGCCAACGTGCCATGCGCTGGCCCAGTGCCACCGCCCAGCATGGTAGTCATGCCAGAATACAACGCTTCCTCAAGTTGTTGCGGAGCAATAAAATGGATGTGACTGTCCACACCACCCGCAGTGAGAATCTTGCCTTCGCCTGCAATAATTTCAGTGGAGGGGCCAATAATAATTGTCACCGCATTTTGCGTGTCCGGGTTTCCCGCTTTTCCAATTGCAGCGATACGGCCTTCTTTGAGACCCACATCCGCTTTGTAAATTCCGGAATGATCCACAATCAACGCATTGGTGATCACCGTATCCATCGCCCCTTGAGCGCGGGTGGCTTGGCTTTGGCCCATGCCATCACGAATAACTTTGCCGCCACCAAATTTCACTTCCTCGCCATAGAGCGTGAAATCTTTTTCCACTTCGATGATGAGCGCTGTGTCGGCCAACCGGACTCTGTCGCCAACAGTCGGGCCATACATTTGAGCGTAGGTGCTGCGTGAAATTTTCGCCATCACAAAGCCCCCATCACTTTACCTTGGAAGCCATAGATTTTACGCGCGCCACCAATTGGCACCAAAGTCACTTCGCGGCGTTGACCCGGCTCAAAACGCACCGCAGTTCCCGCAGCGATATCTAAACGAAATCCACGCGCCTGAGCACGGTCAAAGCGAAGGCTCTCATTGGTTTCGAAAAAATGATAATGGCTGCCCACTTGAATGGGCCTATCGCCTGTGTTGGCCACTTCCAGCGTCACTCGCGGAGCCCCCACATTCAGTTCAATATCGCCTTTAACAGTTATAATTTCACCGGGGATCATGTGTGGCCTCTCAACGAATGGGATGATGGACGGTCACAAGTTTTGTGCCATCGGGAAACGTGGCTTCCACTTGAACGTCGTGAATCATATCAGAAATGCCCTCCATGACTTGCGCTTTGGAAACCACATGGGCGGCCTGCTGCATCAGGTCAGCCACACTTTTACCATCGCGCGCACCTTCGACAACGAACTCTGTGATGAGTGCAATGGCTTCCGGATGATTGAGCTTCACACCGCGCTCTAATCTTTTACGCGCCACGATGGCGGCCATGGCGATGAGCAATTTATCTTTTTCGCGGGGCGTCAGTTGCATAGAATTTCCTCATGCAGTCCAAATTTTAGGCAAGGCATTGCTCCCTGCAAGTGTGTTTAGCACTGGAATCAAGGCTTTCCGCAAAAGAAAGCTATCTTCTGCGATCACTCTTGCAATCAGCTTGCCATTCCACGCGGTGGCACCTGCGTTATTATTCATTAAACTGCGCACCGCATCAAGTTGGCGCTCTGCATCTTCGGCCACATAAATTACCGTTGCAAAAGCCTTGGCCTCAGCCAAGGTCGATTTTGAGGTGGGGAGATTCGGGCCCAGTAATAAATCCTCGGCATGAAGCAAAACGCCACCAAGCTTGATGCGCCAACGGTCTTTCAGATGAATTTTAGAAATTTTTTCACCCATTTCAGTGCGACCTAAAACGACGGGTTCAACACTCAAAAATTTTGCGCTTGGTGCAAGCGCCACTGTGAAGTTTCGTTGCAGCGATGCGCCATCATAAAGAATGGTCTCTTGCGGCAGCCACATGAATTGCGAATTTTCTTCGACATTCATCTGTGTACGGATCACTGCGGGAGGCCCTAGTGTTTGATAGACCCGTTCTGCGGCTTGAGATGTGAGTGTGAGTTTGGAATTTTCACCACAGGAAAATTCGTGCTCAAATTCATCGCCCCCTGCAAGCCCGCCGCCCGTGTTGATAAAGATGGCCTCGTGAGAAAAGCGCGGCACCCTGAGTTTAGAAGCTCCTTCTTCACGGATGATGCCGGGGCCACTTTTTTCCATGCGCAATTTCAACCTTCCGAAACTGCGTTGTTGCAATAAGTGTGCGGCGGCTGTCATCACTCAAGCCGGGTAATTTGATATTTGGATTTTTCAAGCCATTCAGGCCGAATATCAATGCCCCAACCCGGCCCTGCAGGAATTTGGACGTGGCCGTCTTTGGCGACGATGTCTTGTTTGAACAAACCATATTGCCAAGGATAATAGTCCCCTTCCTCAATTGAGAACTCAAGATAAGGCCCAGCATTTTCAATAGCCCCCAAGAGATGCAGCGTGAAGATTGTGACCATGGAAAGATTGGCGGCGTGGGGCGTAATCGGGAGGCCTGCCTTTTTGGCCATCTCGACCACTTTCAACGTGCGGCAAATGCCGCCTAGATAACAAATGTCTGGTTGAGCCACATCGACTGCACGCATTTCCATGGCCATTTTCCAAAGGGCCAAATCACAATCCTGCTCGCCTCCGGTTACATCGAGCGACAGTGTATCCGTCACTTCCTTGGTCCAATCATATTCCCAATAGGGGCATGGTTCTTCGAAATGCACAATGCCATGCTGTTCCAACATACGGCCTACTGCGATGGCTTTTTTGGGCGTGTAACAACTGTTTCCATCAACCAACAGAATCGCTTTGTCACCCAGCGCTTTGCGCATCATGGGCACGATTGCCTCGGTGCGCCCTGGCCACTCGTCGCGGTCGCGTCCACATTCACTGCCCACGCGAAATTTAAAAGCTTTATAGCCGAGCTCACCTTGCAGGCGCTTCATGCGTTCCACTTCAGCATCCAGCGTGATTTCAGAACGCTTCATGCTGGAGGCATAGGCTGGAAATGGGCGAGGCTTGCCGCCCAATAATTCGCAAACACTTTTGCCTTCAATCTTGCCGCGCAAATCCCACAAAGCTGTATCAAGCCCGGTTATGGCACGCATGAGATAGGAGCCGGGGAATTTGTGTTCGCGTTCAGGGATCAGCGTAACCAATGCATCAATATCGAAAGCATCGGCACCGATGGCCCAGCGTGCCACTTGGCGGTGGAAGATCTGACATGTGATATCAGCGTTGTAAGTTGAAACTTGGCCCCAGCCTTCTTGGCCTTCATCGGTGGTGACGCGCACAAACCCCACTGCCGGATTACAGAAGGTTTCGAGCTTGGCAATTTTCATTCAGGATCGACTTCAATTAATTTCTGGCGCGCCTGTTCACGGCGGCGCAAGATTTCATAGGTGATGGCTGCAATCACCGTCATCACAATCAGGATCAGCGCCAAAGCATTAATGGTTGGTGTTATGCCAGAGCGGATTTTCGAGCCCACGTAAACGGTGAGGGTTTGCGAATTGCCACGCGTGAACAGTGTGATGTTATAATTTTCAACCGATTGGAAAAATGCAATCAAAGCGCCAGCACCAATGGCGGGATAAAGATGCGGGATCAAGATGCGGCGCATCACTTGGCCATGGTTGGCACCCAAATCTAATGCGGCCTCTTCCAAGCCCGGATCAAAGCTTTGCAAACGCGCCAGCACCAGCAGCATTACATAGGCCGCAATGAAAGACACTTGACCGAGAATGGAAAGATGAAGGCCCGCTGAAACATTAAAATTATTCCAGAACAACAGGGTGGAAATGCCGATCACGGCACCCGGTGTTAAAATGGGCGCCACCATGAAACCATAAATCAGCGAGCGCACATTGGGTTTCACGGAGTTGAGCAATATCGCTCCCGCCGTGCCAATGGGCACAGCAATGCAAACCACAGCACAAGCCACCAAAACCGTGTTGCGAATGGCAACCCACATCACCTGATCGTTCCACAAGTCAGTAAACCATTGTCCCGTGAAGCCAACCCACGGATAAACCGAAGGCATTCTTGAATCATTGAGTGCAGCTCCGCCCATCACCACCAAAGGCAGCAGCATGAAGAGCAGGAAGATGACGAGATAAGCGCGAATGACGAAATTGCCGAAGGATTTGGATGACATGGTTCAGCCCCTCACTTCGCAATATCAACAAGGCGCACATTGAGAAGGCGCATGACGAGGCTTACGAAAATGATGCAGAGCATGAGCAACAAGAACGCATAGGCGGCACCGGTGTTCCAATCCAAACCTTCAAACATCCACTGTTGAATGATTTCAGTGAACCAGCGCGAGTTGGTGGAAGCCAAGGTGCTGGGCACAATCACTGACCCCGCACAGAGCATAAACACCATCACGCAGCCTGAAGCGATTCCCGGCTTCGAATGGGGAATAACCACACGCCAATGGGTGCGCCAAGTGGGTGAACCCAAATCCTGTGACGCTTCAATTTGATTGGTATCCAGCGATGAAATTGCATTGTAAATCGGGAACAGCATAAACAGCACATAAGAATATATGAGGCCTATGATCACGCCGTTAAAGCCTGAAAGCCAGCGAATGGGATCGTGAATAATGTGTAGGCCCAGCAGCAAGGCGTTAAGCGGCCCTTGGAAAGCAAGAATGATGAACCATGCAAATGAGCGCAGAATTTCACTCACCCACAGTGGGATCAATAGAAGGAGAAATATTGTTGGTGCATTGGCGGGTTTGATCACCTTCGCCAAAAAATAGGCCAAGGGATAGCACATCACCAAGCAGATCAGCGTGACAATGGCGCTGTAAAGAACAGTTTTGCCGAAGATCACAATGTGTATGGGGCTTTTCAAAAAGGTTTGGTAGTTTGCCAGCGAATAAAAATCTTTTGGCCCGCCCAATTCGGCTACGGGCAAATACGGTTTGAAGGAAAATTCAAAAAGCACAAGATTTGGAACAACCACCAAGATCAACAACCAAAAAGCAGTGAGTGCCACCATCGCAATTGAAAGTCCGGTGCCATAGCGTCTGATAAGCTCTCCCATCGCAGCGGCCTCTAATGCTGCGCGGCGGTGGCGGCATCCACCAGCACAACGGCATCATCGGCACTAAAAATCAAATGTTGCTTTGAACCCCGCGCAGGTGGTGGTGTATTCGGATCATTTTGCGATTGCACCATGTGCGTTGCGCCTTTGGCATCACGCACAAAGATGTTCACAAAATTTCCCTCGAAGGCCATTTCTGTGACATCAACTGGAATGGAATTTGCTTTCGCATCAGGTTTTGA
>JANYHE010000095.1 GCA_025359215.1 Hyphomicrobiales bacterium | reverse complement strand
GGATTGCCCCCAAATGTAGAGCCATGCGTGCCTGCCACCATGCCGCTTGCGGCACTTTCTGTGGCCAGCACTGCGCCCAAAGGAAAGCCGCCCCCAATGCCTTTGGCAATGCCCATGATATCTGGTGCTGCACCCGACCATTCATAAGCAAACAGTTTTCCCGTGCGGCCCACGCCACATTGAATTTCGTCATAAATCAAAAGCAGGCCATGCTTATCACAAAACTCTCTTAAACCGCGCAAGCATTGGTGCGGCACCGGGCGAATGCCGCCCTCGCCTTGAATAGGTTCTATCATGATGGCCGCAGTCTGGGGGCCAATCGCGGCTTCCAAAGCTTTATGGTCACCAAAAGGCACTTGATCAAAGCCGGGGGCTTTGGGGCCAAAGCCTTCTAAATATTTTTCTTGGCCGCCTGCAGCCAGAGCAGCCAAAGTGCGGCCATGGAAAGCGCCTTCAAACGTGATGATATGGAATTTTTCGGGATGGCCTTGGGCCGCGTGATATTTCCGCGCCATTTTAATAGCAAGTTCAGAGGCTTCAGTGCCGGAGTTACAGAAAAACACGGTGTCAGCAAATGTGTGGGCAATCAGCCTTTCTGCCAATTTGGTTTGGCCGGGCATTTGATAGACATTGGATGTGTGCCAGATCTTCTGGGCCTGATCGGTCAGCGCCTGCACCAAATGCGGGTGCGCATGGCCACAGGAATTGACCGCAACGCCTGCACCAAAATCCAGATACTCCACACCCTCTGGTGTGTAAGCGCGCGCACCCAAGCCACGCTCAAACGAAACCGCGGCGCGATTATAAGTGGGCAGGACGGGTGCAATCATTTTGGCATCTCCCCAAAATTAAAAAGCGCCGATGGTTGATCGGCGCAGCGTTAAAACGTGGCTATAGTCAAGATGCAAGCGACGGTCAACTTCCCCTTCTCCACAACTGAGTCAAAACACCGCATGTTAACGCGATTCAAAGCGCTGTTAAGTCCTTGTTAACCATAAGGCAGGGCTGTGAGTTGCATAAAACATGGGCATAACTTTCGCCTGATTCTTGTAACCGCCGCACTGCCCATAGTAGTAAAAAGTCAACAGGCTACGAAATGTAGCGGTTTTTCAGTAATGCGTCAGAGTTTTGGCGCGGGTTGCTTCGCAACCTGTGAAGCAAAGGGGATTCATAAATGACCGAATTGGCAATGCCAACCGAGAAAGCACCATGGACCGAAGAACGGGTGGAGCTTTTGAAAAAACTTTGGGCTGATGGCCTGAGCGCCAGCCAAATTGCAGGCAGGCTAGCATTGGGTGTGACGCGCAATGCCGTAATTGGAAAAGTGCATCGCTTGAACCTGTCAGGTCGGGCCACACAGCCCCGCAACACGGCACCACGCACCGCCCGCAAATCACCGCGTGAGCCTTCGGCCCCGGGCCGTTCGCCTTCGATGCCGACAGCCGGCGCCAATGCACTGAAACCATTCGCTCATGTGGCCCCGCGTCCAATTGCCTTGCCTGAGCCTAAGCCCTTGCGTTTGGTTGACAGTGCCAAAGATGGCCGGATGACAATTTTGCATCTGACAGATAAAACATGCAAATGGCCAATTGGCGACCCGAACAAGGAAGACTTCTGCTTCTGCGGCCACGGCCCGCGCGATGGTTCACCCTATTGCGAATATCACGCCAGAATGGCCTATCAACCACCGCAAAGCAGGCTGCGCCGCACAGGGTGAGTTAACCCATGAATCTCGACCCCGGAATGATCGCCTTTAACGCCGAACTCAGTGCGCAGACGCCCGCTGAGGCCGTGACTTGGCCTTTGGATAAGCAGCGGACGGCATGGAATGCGGTGTGCAAGCAATTTAGCGCACCCCTGCCCGCCGGAATCACCGTTTCAGATTTGGAATTCGAGGGTGTGAAATTTAGGCTTTATGTTCCAGCCGGAGCAGAGCCGAAGCCGGGCGTGCTTTATTTTCATGGCGGCGGCTGGGTTTTGGGTGGGCCTGACACACATGATGATATGTGTGCGGAGATGGCTGCTGGTGCTGATTGCACGGTGGCGCTGGTTGAGTATCGCTTGGCGCCTGAACACATTCACCCAGCGCAGCGCGAGGATGCGCTGAAAATTTGGCACTGGATGCGCGAGAATATTTCCAAAAATATTGTTGCTGCCGGAGACAGTGCCGGAGGGCAAATGTCGGCAGGACTGGCACTGCATTTGAAAGCGTTGGGATTGCCACAGCTCAACGGCTTGGTTTTGATCTATCCGGGCCTTGGCGCTGATTTTAGCTCGCCTTCCTATATGCGCAATGCGGATGCCCCCAGCCTGAGCCGTGCGGATATGATTTATTATCTCACCAGTTTTTTAGGGCCGGAAGGTAACCCCAATTGGCGCGATGAAACAGCGCTTCCTAATTTGGCGCAAGATGTTTCTGGCTTGCCACCTGCGTTCATCACCGTTGCAGGGTATGACCCTTTGCATGATGACGGTATTATTTTTGCTGAAAAGTTGCGTGCAGCTGGCATTACTTGTGAGGTTCGCGAAGAGCCCGCCTTGGCCCATTCCTATATGCGGGCCCGCAATATGAGTGTGCCTGCGAGAAAGGGCTTCGACGCCATTGTCGAAGCCCTTCGCTCACTGTCGCACGTCTAGAGTTTAACTTATAGCACAGTAACTTCTGCGCCCATCTTCACAAAGTTATAAAGCTCACTCACATCTTCGTTCAACATGCGGATGCAGCCCGATGATGCGGCTTTGCCGATGGACGATGGTTCATTGGTGCCGTGGATGCGGTAGATTGAAGAGCCTAAATAGATGGCGCGGGCACCCAAGGGATTTTTTGGACCACCTGCCATAAAGGCCGGCAATTCAGGGCGGCGGGCTTGCATTTCAACGGGTGGACGCCAATCGGGCCATTGGGTTTTGGCAGAAACTTTGTTCACGCCTGACCATTCAAAGCCGGGTTTGGCTGAAGCCACGCGGTACATCACAGCGCGGTCCATGCCCAAAATATAATAAAGATGGTTGGTTTTGGTGTCGACGATAATGGAGCCCGGCTTTTTGG
Source organism: Hyphomicrobiales bacterium (assembly GCA_025359215.1). Classification (GTDB taxonomy): domain Bacteria; phylum Pseudomonadota; class Alphaproteobacteria; order Rhizobiales; family Aestuariivirgaceae; genus Aestuariivirga. Next base: position 5,171 of record JANYHE010000095.1, on the reverse strand, counting down.
CAGAGGTGTAGCTGACGATTTGGCCGCGCTTGAAAGCGGGTTGTGTTTCCACTTGGGTTTCAGGTTGGGCTGATGCTGGCACGATGACCACACCTGCGAAAGGTTTGGCTTGGCCAGCAATTGCCGATGATGTGATGAGGCCTGCAAGAATGACTGCGGCAGCGGCGGATTTGAAAAAGCGGTTCATGGTGTTCGTCCCTCTTAAAAACATGTGATGATGTCTTTTTAGAAGAGACGCTCTGAACCCAAACTGATTGTGGCATTTATCTGGCGTTCATAATTAAGCTCAGCGCTTCAGCACGAACTTTCTCACTAACCCAAAAAACCATGGGTAGGGCAATAGTTGTAAGCATTTCAAAATCCACACAAATTTCCACGGATAGGCGATCTCGAATTTCTTTTTGGCAAGGCCAATGATGGTCTGCCTTGCAGCCTCTTCCACGTCCATCAAAAATGGCATGTCGAATTCATTTTGGGCTGTGAGGGGGGTTTTTACAAAGCCGGGGTTGATGATGCTGGTGGTAATGCCCTCAACCGCCAAATCAGGTTGCAGACACTCGGCCAGATTGATGAGGGCCGCTTTGGTGGGGCCGTAACTTGCAGCCTGCGGCAGGCCAATATAACCAGCCACTGATGCGATCCACGCAATGTGGCCCGATTTTTTGGCGCGGAAACTTGGAAGAATGGCCGCCAGCACATTGATCACGCCAAGGTAATTTACTTGGTAAGTGCTTTGAAAAGCTTCAGGCTTAAATTGATCAAGGCTCAAGGGTGCGTAAGTGCCTGCACCAGCGATTACAAGATCGACGCTGCCATGCTCACGTTCGATCCGCGCAAAAGTCTGGGTCACGGCGCTAGCGTCGGTTACATCGAGCGGATACGGTTTCAGATGGGGGTTAAGCTTGGCTGAGGCTTGCAGCACATCAGCTTTGCGTGCAGAGGTGGCAACCACCACACCCTGCTCTGCCAATTGCTTAGCAATCTCGGCACCAATTCCCGTGGAGGCTCCGGTTATCCAAACGAGCCGCCACGGAAGGGCCATGAATTAAATGCCGACGAAAGGCTGCGCCAATCTTGCCCAGAAGGATTTGAACTTGGTTGGCGCTTCGGTGGCCACCAAGCAAATGCAATCTTCAGCGGAATCAACAATCGGCTGATGCTCAATATCGCCATCCAGATCGGCCACGTCGCCGGGGCTGAACTTGCCCATATGGTCCGAATAAGAACCCTTCAGAATGAGCGTCAACTCTTCGCCACCATGGCCATGTTCAGGCAGAGTGCGGCCAGTGCCAATGCGCAGTAATTTCAAATGCGTACGCTCACCCTTTGGCATGGGCACATCAAACATAGCAACGCCCGGGGCCTTTTTATGCCACTTGATATCACTCAAAGACTTTCCACCAAGGGCACGAGACAGCGCAATTGGCAACTCTCCGTGGGGAACGGGTGTGTGCTTTTTGGCTGGCGCTGCATCAAGGCTTGCTAACGTGGCTGCACGACAAACATCCGATACCGCAGCCTCGGCTTGGCTTGCCAATAGGCCGCCGCCAATGCTCTCTGCAGCACGAAGCTTTGAACGGCAGGTGGGGCAAAGGCTCAAGTGAGCGGCCACAACGATGCTGTGGGCTTCGCCCGCAGTTCCTGCAGCAAAGGCCAGAAGGGTTGCATCATCAAGGTGATGAGTGATCGTCACGTCATAGACTCCAATATTTTGCGTAAGCGGCTATAACCCAAACGCATTCTCGATTTTACGGTGCCAAGCGGTATGTTGAGCCGCTTTGCTATCTCACTTTGAGGTACGTCTTCAACGTAAGAAAGGATCAACAGTTGCCGTTGTTCCTCAGGAATTTGAGCCAAAGCATCGGCAACATGGTTATCTTCTTGCGAACGACCCAGCGATTCTTCGGCATCGGTGCGCAAATCTGGCGCGTCAAAGTCTTCTAAATCTGTATAGAGTTGCGACTTCTCGCGGCGCAAGCGATCAATGCGCAAGTTACGCGCGATGGTGAATATCCATGTTGATACTGACCCGCGCTCGGACGAAAACATGGCGGCCTTGGTCCATACAGCAATCATGGCTTCCTGCACCAAGTCCTCAGCCTGTTCAGCGTTTGAACCTTTTCGCATCATGAAACTTTTGACGCGGGGCGCAAAATGATCAAACAAAGCGGCAAAAGCCGCTCTATCGCGGGTTTCCGCAACACGCCTCAACAAAGCTGAGTATTCATCATTGCGCGGCTTAAGAATTACATTTTCAGTCATGTTGAATGTTGCATATACCATGGCCGAAATACCACCCTTGTGCGCTAATAACGTTAGGTGTCGGCACGTGGATCACTGCAGCTTTCTCTCTATGGTTTCATTGAAGGTTTTGGTGAAGACTTTCTTCTTGCCTTCATAGGCTTCAATCTTGCCCCACACAATCCAGTGGGTTTTGGTGGCCGTTAATTTTCCATAAGTTTCAGTGCGAGTTTCCCATGTGCCGCGCTTTCGGCCCTCAGTCCAATGGGTTTCCATTTTGGCTGACAGGGGATCATCAGGCATAATAGAATAATTTTCGCGGCCAGCGCCCCAGATGATCATGCCATGGGGCTGAATTTCCTGGGTGCCAAAATCATCAACGATCGACATTTTGGTTTCACCTGTTTTCGGATCAACGGTGATGTCGCGTTTGTTTGAGGGCTTTTTGATGTGTTTTTGCACAACAGGTTTTGCAGCTTGTGCTTCTGCAAATTCCACGGGCTTTTCGCTGTCTGGCTTTTTGCGGATCGGAATGTTGAGGTCAGATTTTCCGGCGTATACCGTCAATGTCACAGGCTCTGGGGCTGGCCACATCATCGGGAAATAAGACGTGGAAATGGACACGCGCAATTTATGGCCCTTGGGCACACGCCATGCAACATCGTCCATTTTGATTTTCATCGTGTAGCGTTTGCCAGGTTCCAACGGCAACGGAATTTCGCGGTTTTCACGCATACACAAGTTTTGCAAGTGATAGGTAATGCGGCTCACTTCACCAGTGGGCCACACATCATTGAGGCGCACCGCCACATGAGCCACTGGCTTATCAACTGAGAATTCCAAATCAATGGTGGGTTGGCCCACGATATCAATATCGTCGACTAAAGCAGGGCTGTCAAAGGTGATCGATTGGGCATCATCCTTTTTTTGGTCACCCGGAAACTCAGGGCCTAACCAGATGATGCAATATTCTCCACCATCAAAGCCTGTGTTTTGTTTCGAGGTGATTGAATAGGCTTTCTCCTCGCCTCTGGAAGCGGCAATGCCTTTTGAAGTGAGCGGCCAGGTTTTGGTTGAGGTGTTGCCAAAGCCCCAATAGCTTTCGCCAATCCAACGGCCTTCAATTTTCTCTGGGAAATTTCCGGGCTTGTAAGCATCCATGATATAAACGCGGTAATCTTGGTCGAGGGTGACACCTGTGTTGATGTCTTTCAAATAGAAATCCCACCAGCGCAGCATTTCCTGCAAGAATCCGATTTTGGGTTCGGGCACGGCAAAGTGTGGATATTTATGAACCCATGGCCCAATGATGGCTTTGCGTGCACAGCGCAACCCACGCATTAGGCGAAGCACTGCATTCGAGTAAGCGTCATTCCACGCGCCCACAACTAATGTGGCAGCCGTGATTGCGCCGAAATTTTCACACACCGAACCATGTTTCCAATAGGCATCGCGGTGCGGATGTTGCAGCCATGGGATCAATAAGAACGGCTCGTTTTTCAAACGCTCCATCCACATTTTACGCCATTTATTGCCAACGATTTTAGGGTCTGGTGCGCGCGAAGAATAAGCCAGCATGGTTGCGGCCCAACCCAAATTTTCATTGAGCACGGTTCCCCCCTTGTAATGAATGTCATCTTCATAACGATCATCAGTGGAGCAGATGGTGACGATCGCTTTCAGTGCTGGCGGTTGGCGTGCTGCCACTTGTAGCGCATTAAAACCACCCCATGAAATTCCAAACATGCCCACTTTGCCGGAGCACCATTTTTGTTTGGCAAGCCAAGCAATCACTTCAAGGGCGTCGTCTTGCTCCTGCTTGGTATATTCATCAGTCATCAGACCTTCGCTGTCGCCATTGCCGCGCATATCCACGCGAACACTCGCATAACCGTTTCCAGCCAAATAAGGATGGGTGAGCGCGTCGCGCACATGGGTGCCATCACGTTTTCTGTAAGGCAGATATTCGAGCAGGGCTGGCACTGGATTTTTTTCAGCATCCACGGGCAAGAACATGCGCGCTGCCAGTTTCACACCATCGGACATGGGGATCCAGAAATTTTCAATTTCTTTGGTTTTGCGTGGAAATTTGGTGACGGTTTTGATGGTCATGCTGATCTTTCTAATAAACTCTCCCTCCCCACAAGGGGGAAGGAAATATGGTCTATTGTTAAACTGCTAAACTGGTTGCCGCTAGTTTCAAAGCAGTAATATTGGCGGCATAATCAGCGCCTTTAAATATGCTCGAACCCGCCACCAACACATTCGCTCCTGCTTTCACAGCGAGCGGAGCCGTCTCTAGTGTGATACCACCATCAACTTCGATATCGATATTGCGGCCATTCACTAGCGCTTTGGCTTGGCGGATTTTCTCTAACGTGGCCTGGATAAATGTCTGACCGCCGAAGCCTGGGTTTACGGTCATGATTAAAATCAGATCGAGGCGGTCGATCACGTATTCCAAAACTGAAACTGGCGTTGCAGGGTTCAAAGCGACACCGACTTTTTTGCCGAGAGAACGAATGGCTTGCAAAGAGCGATCCAAATGCGGGCCAGCTTCTGCATGAACTGTAATGAGATCCGCGCCAGCAGCAGCAAATTGCGCAAAATATTGATCGGCAGGCGCGATCATTAAATGCACATCAAAAAGTTTCGCCGTGCATTTGCGAATGCATTGCATGACAGGTGCGCCATAAGAAATATTGGGCACGAAATGACCATCCATCACATCAATGTGAATCCAATCGGCCCCACCCCTATCGGCGGCGATGACTTCTTCACCAAGTTTTGAAAAATCAGCGGCGAGGATGGAGGGCGAAATAAGTAAGGGGCGCATTTTCATGCGCCCCTTGTAGTCGTAAAAATCTCTAAGGTGAAGAGTTTAGAGCAACTTGCCCATGGCAACAGCAGTGTCGCTCATGCGGTTTGAG
>JANYHE010000066.1 GCA_025359215.1 Hyphomicrobiales bacterium | reverse complement strand
GCCCAAATCGAGGTGACGAATATTGTGGCCTTCAGATTTCAACTGTTCAACCAACACGGCCATGAGTTTAAAGGCCTGCTCAAAAGGTGCCAGCTCGGTGATTTGGGCGGCGGGCTTGGCGTGCCTTATCGCGGCGACAATGATATTCCACCGCACCCTGATGAATATGCCGCGATGGTCAAGCGCACTCTTGGTCATTTGGGTCTCAAATATATGATGGAGCCCGGCCGCATGATTGTGGGCAATGCGGGCATTTTGGTGAGTCGCGTTATTTACATGAAGGAAAATGAAGGCCACACCTTCATTATTCAAGATGCCGCCATGAATGATCTCATCAGGCCAACTCTTTATGATGCGTATCATGAAATTATTGCCGTTGAAGAACAGCGCAATGAAGAAACCATTGAAGCCGATGTGGTGGGGCCGGTTTGTGAAACAGGTGACTATCTCGCCAAAAAACGCCGCATGCCAAAATTGCAGCAGGGCGATCTTTTGGCCACCATGACTGCGGGGGCTTATGGTGCCGTCCAGTCCGGTACCTATAACACAAGGCCCCTCGTGCCTGAAGTCTTGGTCAAGGGTGATCAATGGGCTTTGGTGCGCGCGCGCCAGACTTACGAAGAATTGATCGGTTTGGACGCAACTGCCCCTTGGCAATAGCCTGTCCAACTTTTGCCTGCTTATGGTATAGAATGATCCCATGAGCACGAATCTGAATACCAAGATCAGGTTACAACAGGCCGCCCTGTTTTGGGAGCGCCTGTGGCAGACCGCGCAAAAACCACTGCTGATTTTAGGTCTTGCTGTTATTGTTGTTGCCTCTGGCCTGTTGGCGGAACTGCCCCAATATCTGGCTCCCGCTGTGCTGATAATTTTAGGCTTGGGATTTATCTACACCCTCAAAGATATCATCAAATTGCGCCAGCCCCAGCGTCTCGCTGCGATGCGCCGTATGGAAAATTCATCGCGCATTGAACATCGTGGTCTTTCCAGCGTGGATGATGATTTGGTAGTTGAAGCGCAAAACCCAGCAAGCACTGCCTTGTGGGAAGAACATGAGCGCCGCAAACTGGCCGCACTTGCTGATGTGAAAATTGACCCACCCAAATCAAACTGGCGAAGTTTTGATCCCGCCGCTTTGCGTGTGCCGGTAGCGTTAGGGGCCCTTTCTGCGCTATTTTTAGGGCCCGGCGATTTGATCGCCAATGTTAAAAATGCTGCAACGTTTACAAATCCTGCAATCGTCCAGCCCCTCACAATTGACGCATGGTTGAAGCCACCGGCCTACACTGGCAAAGCTCCAGTATTGTTGAGCAGTGAGGCAATGAAAGAAAAACTTGCAGCGGGTGGCGACATTCTGGTTCCCGAGAATGCCGCTTTAAACTTGCGTGTTCAAGGTGCCGCCCATCCTAAGCTTGCCTTTTATTCGGTGGGTCTCACACCCAGCGCTGAAACTGAATTGAAATCAATCACAGCAAAGACGACGACGACCGACACCGGGTTCACCGCCGATCTAAAATTGGATCGCCCCGCAATTGTTAAGCTGATGGATGGCACAAGTGAACTTGCCTCTTGGCCCATCACTTTAATTCCTGATGAAGCTCCAAAAATCAAATTGGTGGGTGAACCCCATTCAGAAAAATTGGGTGGCCTGACTGTAGGGTGGGAAATCGGCGATGATTATGGTGTAAAATCGATTAGCGCAGAAATTGCACTCGCCGATCAGCAGGAAACCGGTGTTGGTTTTGAAAATAATGGTGTGTTTCTTTATGACGCTCCCGTTTTCAAAATTTCTAACTTCAAACCCAATGCTAAATCAGACGCTGGCACCACCACCCAAGAACTTGCCTCTCACCCCTGGGCGGGCCTTTATGTTGAAATGACACTGACAGCAACAGATGCTGCAGGCCACACCACAACAACTGCGCCCACACGGTTTAAAATGCCGGAGCGTGGGTTTTTCAAATTTCTCAGCAAGGCGCTCATCGAGCAGCGCAAAACGCTTATTCTGAACCCTGATGAATCACCCAATGTGGCCACTATGCTTGATGCCATATTGGCCTATCCCTACAGCATAGCAGCGCAAAGCAAGCTCATCCTCAATCTTGCCTACATCAAGTCTGAGTTGGCAGGTGCTGGCGACACAGATACAGTTGTCAGTACTGTCACTGATTTGTGGCCCCTGATCGTGGCCATTGAAGATGGTGAGCTGGCAGACGCCCGCGCCGAACTCAAATCCTTAAAACAACAGTTGGAGCAGGCCTTGCGCGATGGTGCACCGCCTGAAAAAATTGCTGAGCTGATGGATAAGATGCGCAAAGCCATGGATAAGCTTTTGAGCCAAATGCAAAAGGAAGCTGAAAAGCGTCAGGCTGAAGGCGGCAAGCAACCAAACGGCAAAAGCATTTCAAAAGATGATTTGCAAAAAATGCTCGATCAAATTGAGAAGCTTTCCAAAAGTGGTTCAAAAGATGCAGCTGAACAAATGCTGTCACAGCTCGATAAGCTGTTGCAAAACTTGCAACCCGGTGGAACTGAACAAAGCCAAAATGGAAATCCAGAATTGCAGCAGCAAATGGATGAACTTTCTGATTTGATGAAGCGCCAACAACAGCTGATGGATGAGACTCAAAAGCTAGACCCCAATGGCAATGGCGATAAACCCGGCCAAGGTCTTTCAGATAAACAGGGTAAGCTTTCAGATCGGCTTGATCGCTTGGGCCGCCAAATGGGCAAAGATCCCGGTGACGCGTTAGGGCAGGGTTCAAAAAGCATGAAAGACGCCCAAGGCTCGCTCAATGATGGTGCAAGAGATGAAGCGTTGCGCCAACAGGGCGAGGCTATGAAGCAAATGCAAGATGGCGCTAAGAAAATAGGAAAGAAGCTGGCAGAGCAGGGACAAGGCAAAACAGGCGAACAGGGCAAAGATGGTGAAGCCGGTGGCAATAATGATGATCCGCTAGGGAGACCACGTGCCTCCAAAAATCCTGAGACCGGACCTGATAAAAATACTGTTCCTTCAGAGCTTGCCATGCGCCGGGCGCGCGAAATTTTAGAGCAATTGCGCAATCGCTCTAACGACCAGACTGTGGGCGAGACGGAGCGCAGCTATATTGAGCGGCTTTTGAAGGGGCTCTATTAAGGGTCCCACAATCCGTGCAAGCGTTGGGCACCCACTTGGCCAAAAGCAATCAGCACCGCCCGCCGTCTTGAAGCATGCAGCGGATGGATTGAGGCATCACGCATAATTTCCGCACCCCACTGATCAGCCACGATCAGGCCTGCTTCCAGCGGGATCAAATCAGCATCCATGGTTTGGGGAATTGCAAAAGAAAAGCGGTCGCAATAATCGCGGTATTCTGGCCATTTATTATCGGCCCTGAAATCTTCGGGCGAAGATTTGATTTCGATAATCCACAATGTGCCATCAGGCTTCAAACCAATCACATCGGCACGCCTGCCTGAAGCTAACGTAAATTCGGTGAGAATTGAAAAATTATGCGCACGCAATAAACGCCCCACCCCGCGCTGAATGGCGGCTGCCGTTTCAGACTGCCGACCATCGGGCTTGAGTGCAGAAGCTGGAATATCCAAAACTATTCCTCGTCGAATTTATCGGCCACTAGTTTTTCCAAAGCTTGCATCGCTTGGTCGGCCTGTGGTCCAGAAGCCTCCACTATAACGGAAGATCCAATACTGGCGGCCAGCATCATCAACCCCATGATCGAGGTGCCGGGCACTGTCTGGCCATCTTTGCTCACAGTCACATTGGCATCAAAGCCTTCAGCACATTTCACAAATTTGGCAGAAGCCCTGGCATGAAGCCCACGCTGATTAACAATAGCAAGTTCACGGATGATTGTGGACATCAATCACCCAAGACTTGGCTGGCGATATTGATATATTTGCGACCGGCATCTTGAGCAGCAGCTGCGGCTTTGTGTAAATTACAGTCTTTGCGCACGCGGGCCAGTTTCACCAGCATCGGCAAATTCAATCCCGCCACCACTTCAACGCGGCCCTCTTCCAATAATGATATTGCAAGGTTTGAGGGGGTTCCCCCAAACATATCGGTGAGCACCATCGTGCCTTCGCCAGTTTCAACCCGCGCAATGCTGGCCGCAATATCGGCTCGCCGCACGTCCATCCGGTCATCAGGCCCAATGCAAATGGCTTCCATATGGGTTTGCTTGCCCACCACGTGTTCAAGTGCGTGGATGAATTCTTCTGCCAACCGACCGTGCGTAACCAGCACCAAGCCAATCATCGCAAAACCACTCCATTACCCATAAACTTTGTCGCCCCGTTTTTCGTAACCGTCTTACTAGCGCGTTTTCACCTGTGATGAAAAGCATTTGCTGCGAAGTTTAGCAGGTGCTGCGGCAGAATGGCCATCTAATGCTAGACGGGGCAGTGTTAGGCTTAAAAGCTCGGTTCTCTGGTCTTTTGTTTCAGGCATTCGCGCAATGTCGCCCGCAGGCATTAAATCGACCACCAACACTACAGCAATATCTTGAACATAGTCCACATTCACAATGCCTTGGCCGCGAATTTCCAAAAGCCCAGCAAGGGCGGGTGCCGGTTTTGCATAAATTTGAGCATTAATCAGCGTCAGCACCACTTGATCATCAGCCACCAGTGTTGCGCGGTGCGGATTGTCGCCAAGGCCATAGCCTTCAGCATCGATCAAGCGCAAAACCAATTCAGATTTACCACTGCCAGAGGGCCCACGGATCAACACGCCTTGATTGCCAAAGGCCACACAGCTGGCATGAATTTGCAGCGTTGTCATTGTTGGTCAGCCGCAGTCCAGCCTTCAGGCAGGGCCGGAATGCGCACAATGAACCGCGCGCCAAGAATGGGTCGCTCAGCTTCACCCTCAGCTTTGCCTAGGCGATTCTCAGCCCAAATACGGCCCTTGTGAGCTTCCACCACTTGGCGGGAAATAGCCAAACCTAAGCCAGAGTTGCGCCCGAAACTTTGGCTGGGGCGATCTGTGTAAAACCGCTCAAACACGCGTTCCAAATTCTCAGGACGAATGCCCGGGCCATGATCCTCGACGCGCACTTCAACATCATCGCCCACGCGCCTGATACGCACATGAAGTTTGGTGCCAGTCGCCGTGAAGGAGCGTGCATTATCAATCAAGTTTCGAAATACTTGGCCAAGCCTGGAGTCATTGCCAAGCACGGTATATTTCAGCTCGGCTTTTGACTTTGTCGTGATGGGCTGCACCACAAGCAGAATTTCAGCTTGCCCTGCTTTGGCTGTTTCGTTGGCCAAGCTTACGATGCTGCCCAACAATTTAGCGACATCAACAGGATGAATATCAGCCCGCGCCAACTCCGCATCAAGACGCGATGCATCAGAAATATCCGTGATCAACCTGTCCATCCGTTTGACATCATGCACCACAATTTCAATCAAGCGGGCACGCTGCTCATCGGTTTTAACGAAGCTCAAAGTTTCAACCGCACTGCGCAACGATGTGAGTGGGTTTTTAAGTTCATGACTCACATCCGCCGCGAAGGCTTCAATGGCATCAATGCGTTTGTAGAGGGCATTGGTCATGTCGCGCAGAGATCCAGAGAGTTGGCCAATTTCATCCGAACGTGAAGTGAAATCCGGAATTTCAACGCGCTTGTTAATGCCGCGGCGCACCCGGTCGGCAGCGGCTGAAAGCCTGCGGATGGGTGATGCAATGGTGCCTGCAAGCAGTGTTGAAAGCAACAAGGCCACTAGTGCTGCAAAGCCAAATGTGTAAAGCACAATGCGGCGTTCGGCGCGCAAAACGCCATCAATCTCGCCACCTTGCGTTGATAGTATCAAAGCGCCTAGGACGGCCCGAAAACGCTGAACAGGGACCGAAACCAAAACAATGATTTCATTATTTTCATTAAGGCGCACCACGCTAACGGAAGCACCATTGAGGGCTGCTGCCACTTCCGGCACGCCGCGATTATTGTCGAGCCCATAATCAACATGCACCGGATAGTCATTCGCAAAGAACCAGTCGAAACCCTTATTGATGGCGCGATAAAAAACATTATCAGAGGCATCTTTGGGCGAAATATTGGTCTCAATAATATCGTTGTTGCCATAAAGGTAGCTTGAATCCACCACCATGCTGCCGCCGGAATCGATAATCTGGGCACGAATGGTTGTGTTAGCCAGCAAGCGTTTCAGCACGGGGCCCGCCGTATCGGGACTGATCGGAAAATCAAGGTTACTTTGATCGGCATCAGCATTCTTATTTGAATCATCAAGAGATTCAGGATTAATGACGATGGAGCTGGTGTCTGCAGTGGCAGAACCAGCAACGGCTGCCGCAATAATTTGCCCCTGCACCATCAAACTTTGTACGCGGGCATTGATCAAGCCTTGGCGAAACTGATTGAAGTATAAAATACCCAGCGCCAGAACAACGAGACCTAGAATATTAATGACGGCAATGCGCGCTGTTAGGCTCGGCAGTGCAAGGCGTCGCCAAAGGCCTCGCTTTGCTTTGGGCGCGGCATGGAGATCATCAGCGTCATGCAACTCTTCAGAATCATGACGCTCGGTGTTGTCGCTGGTCGGCAATTATTGTTCCTTGAAGCGGTAGCCCACGCCATAAAGCGTCTCAATGCCATCAAATGCTTCATCAACTTGATTGAACTTCTTGCGCAGGCGCTTGATATGGCTGTCGATGGTGCGGTCATCGACATACACTTGGTCATCATAGGCGGCATCCATCAAGGCATCGCGGCTTTTGACGATGCCGGGGCGTAAAGCCAGGGCCTGTAAAATCAGAAATTCGGTGACAGTTAAAGTCACGTTTTGGCCAACCCATGTGCAGGCGTGACGATCTGAATCCATCACGAGTTTACCGCGCTCAATGATTTTCGTGGCATCGGTTACGATCGGTGTGCCATCGCGCGGCACAGCCCGGCGCATCACAGCTTTGACGCGCTCAACCAAAAGGCGCTGCGAAAATGGCTTCTTGATAAAATCATCGGCACCCATTTTGAGGCCAAACAGCTCATCAATCTCATCATCTTTTGAGGTGAGAAAAATCACAGGCATATCAGTTTTCTGGCGAATGCGGCGCAGCAGTTCCATGCCGTCCATGCGAGGCATTTTAATATCAAAAATTGCCATGTCAGGTGGGTTGTCTTGCAAGCCCTGAAGCGCTGCCGCCCCATCATTGTATTTCTGAACGGTGTAGCCTTCGGCTTCCAAAACCATGCCTACGGACGTTAAAATATTGCGGTCATCGTCAACTAAAGCCACTGTCGGCATATCACGTCATCCCTGTTATTGTCGTGCCAGCTCGATAGGTATAAAACTGGAACAAATTGTGGCAGACACTTTAGAACCGAAAGTTGAAAAATGAAAGAGATGGTCAAAACGGTTTTAGCGGGAGCTAAAACGGGAACATTGAGTGTTTTGGATTTTGAGACAGGTGCGCCCTTTGGAGCACTTGTGAACGTGGCGACTGACGAGGCAGGTTTGCCGCTGTTTTTATTTTCAACGCTGGCGAGGCACACGAAATCGCTGTTGGCCAATCCGCAGGCAAGCCTATTGGTGGCTGAGCTGCCAAATGAAGGTGATCCACTAACAGGCTTTCGCGCCACGGTCGTGGGGGTGATGTCTCAAATAACAATGGATGGTTCCCGTTACATTGCACAGCACCCTTATGCTGAACTTTATGCAGGCTTTGGTGATTTTGCATTTTGGCAGATGACGCCAAAAATGGTTTATGTGGTTGCCGGATTTGGGCGGATACAGAGTTTTACGTGGGAAGAGATAGCGGCCTAGACCGTCATATCCGCCTCGGCACTTTCGGCGATTACTGTCTTGATGTTCAACAAATCATTACTGGCGATCCAGTTTTTCGCGTAAGCCATGTCAAAGCCATGATCGAGCCAACGCTTGATGAGCCGCTGCTCTAATTCTTCAATGGGTTCGCTGACAAAAATTGAAAAATCAAACAGCGGTTTTAACTGGTCCCATGGGCTTTGCTTGAGAAGCAGATAATTGCCTTCAACCAAAATAAATTTGGCTTCATCGGTGACAATATCGGCAGCCGCACGTGAAAGCTCCATGCTGCGATCAAAAACCGGAATAGCAATTTCAGTCTCGCGTGATTTGATCCGCTTTAAAAGCACTTCAAATCCGCGCACATCATAGGTGTGCGGGGCACCCTTCCTAGCACGGTGGCCGCGTGCATTCAAAACAGCATCATCAAAATGAAAGCCATCCATGGGAACTACTATTGCTGTTTCGCCTTGGCTAAGGAGCGCATCGCACACATTTTTTGCGAGTGTGGATTTTCCCGATGCAGGTGCGCCGGCAATGCCCACCATATAGCGCAAAGCCTTCCCCGATTTTTCACGGAGAAGGCTTGCGAGTTCATTTGGGTTCGGCATCAGGTTCCCAAGAGTTCGGGCGGTGGCTCTTTAGCACCCGTCATCAAGGCCACAGCATCTGACATCGAAAAATCCTTCGAGTTGATAGTGCACAAACGACGACCCAGACGGTGGATGTGAATGCGGTCACACACTTCAAAAACATGCGGCATGTTATGCGAAATCAAGATGATGGGCATCCCGCGTTTTTTAACATCGCGGATCAACTCCAACACACGGCGCGATTCTTTCACACCGAGTGCTGCAGTAGGTTCATCCATGATCACAACTTTGGAACCGAATGCAGCAGCACGCGCAACAGCAACACCTTGGCGTTGACCACCTGAGAGTGTTTCCACAGGCTGGCTGATGTTTTGAATGGTCATCAACCCCAGCTCAGATAATTTCTCGCGCGCGAATTTTTGCATCGCTGTGCGGTCCATCATCCTGAAGATGCTGCCAAGTGGGCCTGGCTTTCGAATTTCCCGACCTAAGAACATATTGTCAGCAATCGAAAGTGCAGGCGAAAGAGCCAAGTTTTGATAAACCGTTTCGATGCCCGCATCGCGGCCATCTTGCGGTGAGCGGAAATTAACCGGCTTGCCATCCAGCTTAATCTCACCATGGTCAGGTGTGACTGCACCCGCCAAAGCTTTGATCAAACTGGATTTGCCAGCACCGTTATCGCCGATCACACCCAGAATTTCATCGGGGTAGAGATCGAAGTCCGCACCGTTGAGGGCCACAACTGTGCCGTAACGTTTGGTGAGGCCGCGGGCCTGAAGGATAGGTTGACGTGTCATTGTGAAGCCCTCCGCAACCATTGGTCAATTGCAACGGCGATAATCACCAAACAGCCTTGGGCAAAGGTTTGCCAATAGCTATCAACACCCGCCAGTGAAAGGCCAGTGGTGAACACACCGACGATTATCGCACCCAGAACGGAGCCCACGATCGAAGCCCTGCCCCCAAAGAGCGAGGTTCCACCAATCACCACGGCAGTGATTGAATCCAAATTGACAGTTTCAAATGCAATTGGTGAAATGGATTGAACACGGCCAATAGCGATCCACGCGCCAAAGCCGCAGATCAAACCGGCCAAAGCATAGACCGAAATCAAGGTTTTATCATTTTGAATGCCTGACAACATCGCGGAATCCGGATCGTCACCAATGGCATGAACATGGCGGCCCCAAGCAGTTCGGTTTAACAAATACCAGGCGAAGAAAGCCATGAGCAGCATGGCGAAAGTACCATAAATGATGGCAGCACTGCCGATATTCAAAGGTGTGCCAAACCACAAAAGACTTGGAGCTTTTTCTTCAAGATCAGCGTTGCGCACAGATTCAGAACCCGTGTACCAAAGATTGATGGCTTTAAAGATATAGAGCGTTCCCAATGTTACAATGAAGGGCGGGATACGGGCCTTGGTGACAAGTAGGCCATTGAATGTCCCCATCAGCGTGCCGATTGCAACACCTAAGGGAATAGCGAGGAATGTTGGCATACCGTAAAGCGTTGAAAAACGGCCCATGACCATCGCGGAGAGAACCAATATAAGCCCCACCGACAAATCAATGCCTGCAGTTAAAATGATAATGGTTTGAGCAATAGCCACAATACCAATAACGGTGACTTGCTTGAGAATGGTTGATAGCGTGCTAGGGAGCAGAAAATTATGAGCGATCAAGCCAAAGGCTAAAATGCTCGCAATGAGAATGATAATTGGAATGGCTGTAGGATAGTTGCGCAAGAATCCCCGGACGCGCGCCACAAAACTCTTATCATCTTCGGCAAATGAGGCGACGGCCTTATCGGCTTGGTCAAGCTTTGCTTCAAAATCTGAAATTGTTTTAGTCGGTGCTGTGGCCACGGCGGCAAGCTTTTCGCTTATAGCCGGTGTGGCTTTCGCAGCAGTAATTTTAACCGCGACTTTTTTCGCAGGTTTTGGCTTCGTGGCCATGTTGCCCTCTTTTCACTTGCGTTCCCAAATTTTTCTTACACGTGCCACTTAGTGGGCACTTCATAAACGAAAGGCGACGTTACCGCCGCCTTTCGCAATGATCAAGAGATCAGGCTAATATTAGCCCCAGCACTTTGCAGTGCCTTCCTTGGAGTCAATTGACTTGACGCCGTCGGCTGGCTTGTCGGTGATCAGGTTAACGCCTGTGTTGAAGAATGACAGACCATCGGAAGCTTTTGGCTTCGAACCGTCTTTTGCGAAAGCAGCAATGGCTTCAATGCCCTTGGATGCCATCAACAATGGATATTGTTGCGAAGTTGCGCCAATAACACCAGCTGTTACGTTCTTCACGCCGGGGCAGCCACCGTCAACTGAAACGATGAGCACGTCTTTTTCTTTACCTGCAGCTTTGAGAGCAGCAAATGCGCCTTCAGCAGCTGGTTCGTTAATGGTGTAAACAACGTTGATTGCAGGATCTTTCGCAAGCAATGTTTCCATCGATTTTTGGCCGCCTTCTGGGTTTGCACCTGAAGATTCATGACCGATCACGCGGGCATCTTTTTCCGAACCCATAACTTTCAGATCTGGAACATCAACGCCGAAGCCCTTGAGGAATCCAGTGTCACGAGCAACGTCAACCGAGATATTGTCTTTGTTGATGTCGAGCATAGCGATCTTTGCATCCTTGGCTTTGTCACCAAGAGTTGCCTTCGCCCATGCGCCGATCAACATGCCAGCTTCAAAGTTGTCAGTTGCAAAAGTCATGTCTTGAGCTTCAGCATCAGCAAGTGGCGTGTCGAGCGCAATAACAAGAACGCCTGCAGCACGGGCCTTTTTGAGTGATGGAACAACTGAATCGTTCGATGCAGTGATCAAAATGCCCTTGGCGCCTGCAGCCATGCAGTTTTCAATAGCTGTGATTTGTGGAGCAGCATCGCCGTCTTTTTCGCCAGCGAAAGCTTGCAGGTCAATGCCAGCAGCAGTAGCTGCAGCAGTTGCACCTTCCTTCATCTTTACGAAGAAGGGGTTTGTGTTGTTCTTTGTGATCAAGCAAGCTGGTGTGCCAGCAAACGCTGCTGATGCAAAGCCTGTGAGTGCTACGCCAACGAGGGCAGCTTTAAGAATAGACTTCATTAGAATTCCTCCCATGGAACGGCCCATGCAGGGCCAAAAGTATCAACTGACTATCTTATGATTGAAGGGCATGCGTTTCCCGCTTGCCCTGCCTTCATTCCACATCATGGACGGAAAAATGCGAACCTGTCAATAAGTAAATCCAAATGATTTATTGTTTGACAGTTAAACCATCATGCGAGAAAGTCTTCCCAAAGGTGCTAACTTGCCGGATTAACAGGCAAGACAGGAAGTTAAAGTGAATATTGAACGCAATTTGGCTGAAAAAGGCACACTCAACGGGCCAACCTTGGCGCGTGGCACAACCCAAACCGGGGTGAGGCTTTATAATGAGCGTTTGGTTCTTTCACTGATCCGCAAACATGGCGCGGTGCCCAAAGCTGAATTGGCGCGCTTGACAGGGCTTTCAGCCCAAACAGTTTCTGTCATTGTTCGCCTGCTGGAAAAAGACAACCTCGTGATCAAAGGCAAACCACAGCGCGGCAAAGTGGGCCAACCATTGACGCCTTTCACATTAAACCCTGATGGTGCCTTTTCAATCGGGCTCAAAGTGGGCAGGCGGTCTGGCGATTTGATGTTGCTGGATCTTGCCGGAAATGTGCGAGCCACGGTGCGCCAACATTATCATTTTCCTTCACCCAGTGAATTCATGACTTTTGCAAACAATGGCATCGCAAAGTTGGTAGCAGCTTTGGCACCAGAGTTGCGTTCGCGTATTTCTGGCTTAGGCATTGCAGCACCTTTTGAACTTTGGAATTGGGAAGAAGAAGTGGGCGCACCGCATGATGTTTTGGAAGCGTGGCGCGGCTTTGATCTGGATGGGGAACTTTCCAAACTCTGCGATTTTCCTGTCTTTCCCTGCAACGATGCTACGGCGGCCTGTGCTGCTGAATTATTTTTTGGCAAAGGTCATTCCTACCGTGATTTTGCCTATTTTTACATCGGCTTTTTTATCGGCGGCGGTATCGTTCTTAATGGCGCTTTGTTTCAAGGGCGCACGGGATATGCGGGCGCCATGGGGCCCATCCCCGTGCCCGGCGCAAATGGTCCAGAGCAGCTCATCCGCCACGCCTCAACTTATCAGTTAGAACGCATGCTCGTGGCTGAGGGTCGTGACCCTTTGATCTTGTCTAATAATCTTGACGACTGGAGCATGGTTGGCCCCGCACTGGAAAAGTGGATTGAGGGAACATCCCGCAGCTTGGCCTATGCTTGCCTCGTTGCAGCCTCCGTTGTTGAGTTTGAAGCCATTATCATTGATGGGGCCATTCCTTCTGATGTGCGCCGCCGCATCATTGCTGGCACACAGGCTAAAATGGCAGAGCTTGACCAACGCGGTATCGCTCCGCTTCAAATTGCAGAAGGGCTAATGGGCACCGACGCCAGAGCAATGGGGGCAGCAAGCCTGCCCTTATTTGCAAATTTCATCATTGATCGTGACGTTTTATTTAAAGAGGCCGCCCATGCTTAAAGGAATTAACCCGCTGCTCGGACCCGAGCTTCTCAAAGTCTTGAGAGCCATGGGGCACGGCGATGAAATTGCCATTGTCGATGGCAATTACCCGGCTGACACCGATGCAAAGCGCCTCGTGCGCATGGATGGCCACAGTGCCACAGATATTCTGGATGCAATCTTATCCGTAATGCCACTGGATGAAATGGTTCCTGATTGTGCGTTTCGCCCCGCAGCTCAGAATGATCCTAGGCGGATGGAGCCCGTATTCGTTGATTTTGAAAATGTTGTTAAGCAATACGAACCAAAGCGGCACCTCGCAGTTTTGATCGGCGCTGAATTCTATAGCCGCGTCAAAAGTTGCTATGCCATTGTCGCCACCAGCGAGGCGCGGCTCTATGGCAATATTATTCTGAGAAAAGGCGTTATCCATCCAAAGTGATCTTGAACGTTTTTAGAATCGTTCTAATGTGTGATTTTACAGCATGAGGTCCACTTGAAAACGTTTTCTGATTTAACTGAACAAGAAATTATAGCGCTTGCCATTTCGAGTGAAGACGATGATGCGCGGTCCTATGCTGGCTTTGCCCACGCCTTGATTGGCGATTATCCTGCTTCGGCCAAAGTGTTTTTTGAAATGGCCGAAGAAGAGCATGAACACCGCCGCAGCCTGACGGAGCTCTATGCAAAGAAGTTTGGCGAATACATTCCGCTGATCAGGCGGGCCGATATTAATGGCTTTGTGAAACATAAACCTGCTTGGATGCTTAACAAACTGGGCATTGATGCTATGCGCAGACGCGCTGAGGTGATTGAGCTTGAGAACTATCGATTTTACACCCAAGCAGCAGAACGCTCAGATGATCCTCAGGTTAAAAAGCTACTCACAGATTTGGCCGAGGCAGAAAAAGGCCACGAATCTTTGGCTTCAAAACTGGGTCTTGAACACCTAACAACAGATGCAAAAATCGACGAGAATGAAACCCAGCGCCGCTTGTTTCTGTTGCAGGTGGTGCAGCCCGGTCTTGTTGGTTTGATGGATGGATCCGTCTCCACTTTAGCACCAATTTTCGCCGCCGCATTTGCCACCAGCAACACGTGGCAGACATTTCTCGTCGGAGTCGCAGCATCGGTGGGTGCGGGCATTTCAATGGGGCTTGCTGAAGGCCTTTCTGACGATGGCGAACTCACAGGCCGTGGTCATCCTCTTATTCGTGGTCTTGCATCAGGCATCATGACAGCGGTGGGCGGTATCGGCCACACGCTCCCGTTCTTACTGAGTGATTTTCATGCCGCCTTTATCCTCGCCGTGGCCGTAGTCATTGTTGAGCTGGGTGTGATTTCTTGGATTCGCTGGAAATATATGGATACGCCCTTTGTTAAAGCAGCACTGCAAATTGCTGTTGGAGGGGCGCTGGTGTTTATGACGGGGGTGCTAATCGGCGGTGCCTAGTTTTACTCCGGCATTCACATAACCGTGAGGCAGATCACCTTTTAAATTGGTGACACGGTTATTCAGAATGCAATCCATAATCTGGTCCACAGCCTGTTTGGCACCAGCCACCCGTGAGGGATGGTCCGTATCAGCTGCGGCATGGGGCAGAAGTTCAATGCGACCCGGATATTTTTCTGCAAGCGGCAAATAGGGAACCAGTGGCCCAGATAATTGGCCATCGCTGGATTTAAAAATATCAGCATCAATTGCGGTGCGCAAAATTTTTCCAGATGCCATGGCCGCATCAAGACCTTCCGTATCGACACATTCACCGCGGTCATAATTGAGCAACACTGAATTCTCCGCCATCACATTTAAAACATCCGCATTCACAATTCCTGCATTGGCAAAGACATGGCTTGAACTATCGCGCGTGCCAAGACCGGTGTGAACACTCAAAATATTTGCATCTTGCGCCGCGGCTTGGGCTGTTGCGGCATAGGCAAAACCGTCACCTTCAATGCGAGACTGGTGGTGCGCTCTAGCATAGATTTTGACTTTCAATCCAAAAGCCTGTGCCAGCTTCGCCACCTCGCGACCGATATTGCCATAACCCAAAATGGCCATCACTTTGCCTTCCAGCTTTTCAGTCGGAAACAATTTTAAATCTCGGCCCGTATCAAATTCACCTGCGATGCTGCGCCTGTGTAATTCCTGCACAGGCAAATCAGGCCACGCGCGCAACAGGGCTTTGAAAGCCATTTGCGCAGTTGCCCGGCTGTTAAATCCGGGTGTGTTCATCAAGGGTGCAACGCCACCCACCCCGTTGCCGCCTCCCCATGAAGCAGAGCCCATGTTACCAGTGCCTGCTCCAATTCGCACGCCCCCCAATTGAAAAAGTGAAGCTTTGGGCAAAGCGGTTGCTGCTGCAATCACGGCATCATATTGGCCGCGATTGGTAATCGGCAGAATTTCGGCTTCGGTTGAAAGATCGGGAACATAGAAGAAGTGAATTTTGCCAGCGGCGTAATCGCCCGTTTCAGATGCAGGCTCAAAATGAAATACGCCGCCTTTGGCTTCAATATACGTCTTCACTTCTGAAGGGTCTGGTTTGCCATCCGTAGAAAATTTAAGTCCAATCAAATCACAAATGAGAACTTTAACGGCGCGCTCCAATGCTGGCACTTTGAAGGTCACGTCATGCTTTGAGAGCTCTTCTTCGAGAACCACGATCTTGGCGCGCAAATAGGCATATCTTAAATTCTCGAGCAATGCGATGACATCTGATGGCGAACGAATGCCACCAATCCAAGCCCGGTAGTCTCCCGGTGTCCCTGGAAAAGCATTCACATAACGCGCCACATCCAAGCCCTCCTCACGCTCCCCACTGGGGTGAGTGATACCCTCATAAGAAAGCAGCTGCTTAGAGCGTTGCAAAATGCGGGCGTGGATCTCAACACTTTGAATATCAGGATCATTTATTTTTAGCAGTGTTACAGCTGTGCCACGGCGCGAGGCGTCGGCCACACCCAGCGCTAGAAGATCGTTCTGCGCAATCCAACCGTCGATCACCTGTCGGTTTTCACGCGAGCGTTGATTGAGAGTTTTTATGTCGCCGAGAATGCGCTCCATGCGCAACAAGCCGAAAGTGGTTTCAGCAAAAGCCAAAGTGGAAAACGTGTTGATCACCCCGCCCAACATCTTGTCTTTCAATGGATCATAGAACGGACCAATATTGATGCTGCGCTGTCCTGTAAGGGGTTTCTTGGCATCAAGGGGCGTTGCTAATTTTAATTGTCGAGGAATCGCAAAGCAGGGAAACTGTTGATTGGCCTCAATCAAGGCGAGTGCAGCGGGCGTGAAGTTTGCGATATAATAACCTGAAATTCCGCCAATGGCTTTTTGGAATGGCGAGAAAAGGCAGCATTTTTCCATAACCGCTTTAATCGTGTCGTCATCCCAAGGCATGGCACCTAACATTGATGTCGCGTCCAAAACGGCATGATGTTCCATTGGGTTCAAGTCCAGCCATTCAAGCAGGTTTGTAATGTCGGATTGGCAATAGGTGGTAGCGCCAGTTGTTTCATGCCCCACACCAAAGAAAAGCTTGATCCCCTTTTCCGCAAGCGTTTTGGCACTGGGAATGTGGCCCTCTTCGTTTGCAAAATGAAGGCGCGATTCATTGCCTGCTTTGCTTAGGCGCATCAGCTCAACAAGTTGTGCACCCCACGACTGTCTGAAAAACCCACCTGATTTGGCAGTTTCTGATTCTGGTTCTGGCGTATCAATGAATATATGCTGATTAGAATCTGACGCGGTGATCAGATGCAGGGCGCAAACTGTAAAGCCGGAATGCCCCCCTCCCAAACCCACAGCCATGCGATTGGATTTGGCAAAGCCAAAATAGCGATGAATTTCGCGCATCATATCGAGGATGACCTTATCAGCGGGATATCCGCGGTGCATGGAGCGGCCAAGCTCCGCAACCGTGAAGGGGCCTATATCATGACCCAGATCATCAAACTTACGATAGGTTTGGCCAATCCAACGCTCAAAATCACGCCGGATATTTTTACTATCAGTTTCGTTAAGCGCACCATCAGTGATAGGGCCCACACCAAAGAATGGATTGGAAGTGCGTTGCGGAGGCCCCGCTAGGGTAATGTCCAAAGCCTTCTGACGTTGAGCCAGCATCACATCGACGATCATCATAGCGTCTCATCCTTGTGGGTTTTACAATTACCACAAGGCCGCGAAGATGAGCCGTCCGCATGTACGAGATCGCCGTCACACCACACTAATGCGACATATCATAAAATGAGGAACGCTCTTCACCCAACCAAGACTATTGCTGCTCTACCAACCTAATGAGCAAAGCCACTTCACGGGCCATTTTTTCGTCACCTTTAATTTGCTCATCAATTTTCCGCACAGCATGCAGCACCGTAGAGTGATCACGCCCACCAAACCGGCGGCCAATTTCAGGCAGAGAGCGCGCTGTGAGTTTCTTGGCCAAATACATGCCAATCTGGCGCGGAACCACTACAGCTCTGGCGCGGCGCGGCGACAAGAGATCCGTCCGGCCCACGTTGTAATGGCGGCCCACGATTTTTAAAATATCATCAATTTTGATACGGCCCAAATCTGCTGTGCCTGCAGCATCGCGCAGCACCATCGAGGCAAGATCAAGTGTGATCGCTGATTTATTGAATTGTTGGTAGGCCATAACCCGGTTGAGGGCTCCCTCAAGTTCACGCCCACCGCCTGTAATGCGGTTTGAAATCAATTCCAAAACGTCGGGCGCAATCGCTCCCGCAAGATCGCCATTCAGCATGGCATTGTGGCGAACATCGATGATCATGCGGCGCTGCTCTAAATCTGGTGTTTCAATGTCGATCACCAACCCGCCCATCAGGCGTGAGCGCATGCGTTGATCAATGGAATCAAGTTGAGCTGGCGGCACATCAGCGGCCACAATGACTTGGCGTTTAGAGTCGACCAGCGAATTAAAGGCATGGCAGAATTCCTGCTGAATGGCCTTGCCTTGCAAGAACTGAAAATCATCAATCAACAAGACGTCGATGGATTGAAATTGATCTTTGAACGCCAGAGTATCGCGCTGCCTGATGGCATGAATAAAGCCATACATGAAGCGTTCAGCCGTCAGCATCAAAACCTTCCGACCCGGTTGTTGCGTGCGCACCCGGTGAGCCACGGCATTGAGAAGATGAGTTTTGCCAAGGCCGGCTGCTGAATGGATAAACAGCGGATTAAACGTGAGGGCAGCGCCCGAAGCCGCATTGGCCACGCGCATGGCTGCGGCGTGGGCCAGTTGATTGGAAGACCCCACTATAAAGGAATCAAAAGTTTGACTTTCATCGGCCATGCCACCGCGTTCAGCCGTCAGGAATGTGTTAATCTGAGCAGCCACAGCCGCATTGCGCTCCACGGGCGCTGCAACAGGCCGCTGCACTTCTGATGGGCCTTGGCCATTGGCACGCGAGGCTTCGCCTTGAATGCGCACACGCACTTGAACCCCTTCCAGCGCGCCAATTTCAGCTTCGGCGATCTTATGCAGTTTCGACAAATAGTGGTTTTCAATCCAGCTGCGCAAGAAACGCGTTGGAACCGAAACAGTGAGTTGTCCCTGGCCCACATCTTCAGCATCCATCCGCGCAAACCAACTGTTAAAGAGATCATCACCCAATTCCGCCTTCAACCTTTGGGCAATCCGGTGCCATTGGTCTTTGAGGGTGTGATTTGTCGAATTTGCAACAGTTGTAGTCATAATCTCAGCCGCTTCCTAATGTAGCGCAGAACAACACAATGTCATCCCCGACACGGCCACGCGTCGAGCGATATTGTTCTGCAAATTATTGAACTTTTGTGTTTCCCACTTTGTCAACCAACAAAGCTGTACTTCAAACCTAATATACCATTGCCAAAACAACATTCCCCAACCACAAAATCTAAGATTTCGCGTTTATTCAGTCTAAAACATGCCAGCTCAACAGACTTTACACAGCCCGCAGACACACCAGCCCCCGTGTTATTCTATCCCCAGATTTCTGGGGGCGATAACTTGGACGCAAGCTACAAAAATCTCTTGCAACGCTGCAACCAGATTCAACAAAAAGTCCGTATACGGAACAGATCAGTTAATCCTTGACGAGAATTTTAACATGACAAGCAGGTCGCAAGCTCATGAAGTTAAGGCTTAAAATTTATCAGGTTAGGGGGCGAGCTCGGACCTGTCGCGGCAAAAAAAGTGCGTTTTGTAGTTTCCGATTCACATTTTCGGCGAAGTTTTTTTCGGTTATTAATCCTATTGCCCACAAGTGAATGATTCAAAATGATTTTTTCTGTTTATAACTTTCCGTATTCGGACAAATAAAAACGCCGCAAACAATGTCTGCGGCGTTCAAATTAATCTAACTGAATAAAATTCAGTCAGGTTTAGCTTTGCATGGCCCGTACGCGCAATGTGAGGCGAGAAACTTTGCGAGAAGCAGCATTCTTGTGCATGATGCCCTTCTGGGCGCCGCGCATCACTTCAGGAACTGCTGCAGCCAAAGCGGCTTCAGCGGCTGGCTTTGCGCCAGAAATAATAGCTTCTTCAACCTTGCGCACAGTGGTGCGCACACGGCTGGTGCGATTTTGGTTCACTTCTGCACGGCGTGCAGAGGCGCGAGTAGCTTTCTTGGCTGACGAGGTATTGGCCATTATGGTTCCTAAGTTAAAAACAAAACAAAGGTGCACCTAGATCATTTTCGCATAATTATCTATTGCGAAATCAACCCTGCACCTCCTACGATGGCGGGCTTATAGTCGGAGTGGGCCCGGACGTCAATTGCCCCAATTTAATTGTTTTAAGAGCGGAGCAATAGTCAATGTATAGCGAAAACCGTCCTTGGGGAAGCTTCCATGTCCTCGACGAAAAGCCCGGCTTCAAGGTTAAGCGCATTGTTGTGGTCAAGGGCGGGCGTCTTTCCTTGCAAAGCCATAAACACCGGGCTGAACACTGGACCGTGGTTAATGGCACGGCCACAGTCACCGTAGGTGACAGGGTTCTGACGATGAAGCGGGGCGAAGCTGTTGATATTGCGCTTGGTGAAAAGCACCGCTTAGAAAACATGCATGATGGTGAAGTTGAAATCATCGAAGTTCAGTTTGGAGATTACCTCGGCGAAGATGATATCATTCGATACGATGATGCCTATAACCGCACTTAAAGTTTAACCGCTTGCGGTTTCATCCTGAGGTGATCCCACGGGCTTCACATGAATTCGAACGCGTTTGACCCGGCGAGGATCAGACTCGAGAATTTCAAATTCCAGACCTGAAGGATGCCGAATAATCTCGCCGCGCGTGGGCACCCGCCCAGCCATTTCGAATATGAGGCCCCCTAACGTATCGGCCTCATCTTCCTGATCATCAGAGAGAAGATCCACACTGAACATATCATCCAATGTAGAAATGCTGATTAAGGCACTCGCCACATAGATATTATCAGCCTGCTTTCTGATCATGCCCTCTTCGGCATCGGTGTCATGCTCATCAGCAATATCGCCGATAATTTCTTCCACCAAATCTTCTAGTGAAATGAGCCCATCGGTGCCGCCATATTCATCAACAACAACAGCCAAATGAATGTGAGAGGCTTTCATTTTAATCAGTAAATCAGGCGCAGGCATGGAAGGCGGCACATAAAGCACATCGCGGATCATGCTGGAATGTTGTTTAATGGTTGATGATAGTTCTGTTGCCGCCAAGGCGATGCCGGCTTCAACAGCACCCTTGGATTTCTTCTTGGTGCCCTTGGTTGCCATCCAGCGCAAATAATCTTTGACATGGATCATGCCAACTATATCATCAAGTGACTCACGATAAATCGGAACGCGCGAGTGGTTGGCCTCGATAAATTGCGCCAAAAGATCCCGCATATTATCCGTTTCTTCAGTGGCAATTATATTGGCGCGTGGCACCATCACATCATCAACGCGCAAATCAGCAAAGCCCAAAAGATTTTTCATCATCGAGCGGGCATCATCAGGTATTGAAGAGGTCGCCCCTTCTTCATTGTCATGGCTGGCAATGACGCCTTCTAAACTTTCGCGCAGATCAATTTTATTGCGCCCCATCGAGCGTCGGATTTTTGAAATAAACGTAGGGCGTTTCGGCGTTAGCATAGAGTTCTCTTATTGATAGGGATCGGCAAGCCCAAGTTTTTTCAAGATGCGGATTTCTTTGGCTTCCATTTTGGCAGCGTCTGCATCATCAATATGATCATAGCCTAAAAGATGCAAAACACCATGCACGATCAAATGAGTGGTGTGATCCTTGAGGGATTTTCCAGAAGCTTCAGCTTCCTTTGCGACAGTTTCAAAAGCCAATGCAATATCACCCAGTGGCTTTATTTGCCCACGAGGCAATTTTAATTCCTTTGAAGACGGAAACGATAAAACATTCGTTGGCTTATTTTTTCCTCGCCAATCCTTGTTCAAGTTTTTCAACGTTGCATTATCAGCAAAGAGAATGGAAATTTCTTTGTTTTTTGCAGCGGCGGTCAGTGCGGCATCTACTGCTTTTTCAGTCAACGATTTAAGGCCGCGCACGGTCTTCCACACCTCGTCCTCAATAACAATATTCAGAGGCATATTAGCCGCGCACCTTGCGCATCATGGCGCTGCCTTTTTTATCGTAGGCTGCCACGATACGGCCCACCAAAGCATGCCGCACGATGTCAGTGGTTTGAAAAGCTGTCACTCCAATGCCGTTGACGCCCTCCAAAACTGAAAGTGCGTCATCTAAACCTGAAACCACGCCATAAGGTAAATCCACCTGCGTGGGATCACCGGTGATCACCATGCGGCTTCCTTCGCCGAGACGCGTCAAAAACATTTTCATTTGTTGCGGCGTTGTGTTCTGGGCTTCATCGAGAATGATAAAGGATGAGGCCAATGTGCGGCCACGCATGAAAGCTAAGGGTGCAATTTCAATTTGGTTTTCAGCCATGGCCTTGGCCACCAAACTTTGTGGCATCATGTCATAAAGTGCATCGTAAAGCGGGCGCAAATAGGGATCGACTTTTTCTTTCATGTCACCCGGTAAGAAACCAAGGCGCTCACCTGCTTCCACAGCTGGGCGCGAAAGAATAATTCGGTCCACCTCGCCATTCATTAAAGCTTCGGCAGCACAAGCCACTGCCAGATAAGTTTTGCCTGTGCCTGCTGGGCCAATTCCAAAACACAATTCATTTTTGCGAATTTGTTCGATATAAACTTGTTGATTGGCAGTGCGAGCAGAAACCGTTTTTCGCCGTGTGCGAACGCCGCCCCCTTGCACTTCTTTTTCTTCAGCAACTTTGACCATCCGAATGGCACCATCAATTTCACCACGATTGATTTCATCACCACGTGACGCTTTTGTGTAGAGATGTAGCAACACTGAGCGAGCCAATTCTGATGTCGTTCGGTCACCTCGAATGGAAAGCCGATTTCCGCGGGGAGTGATTGCCACACCCAAGCGCTGCTCTATCACAGCAAGATGCGCATCATGTTGGCCCATCAAAAGGGCAAGAACGCGGTTATCATCAAATGCGAGAGCAAGAACGCCGTCTTCAGAGTCTTGCTGTTTCAGAACATTGGCAGATGGGCTCAAATGCAGTGACCTCCAGTTGGTTCAGACTCAGTATATTGCCCCGAAAGTGAGTTGGGGCCAACACCCAATATATAGGCGTCCACAAAGGATCCTAAAAGGTGGTCGGGGGCCTCTAAATGAACCGATTGCAAATAAGGAGAGCGGCCAATCAATTGGCCATTTTGGCGACCGGGTTTTTCCAAAAGCACACTGAGCGTTTGGCCCACACAAGAGTGGTTGAACGCTGCTTGTTGCTGGGTGATCAGAGTCTGCAACCTTGCCAAGCGTTCATTCTTCACGTCTTCAGGAACTTGATCATCGCGCTCGGCGGCTGGCGTTCCCGGACGCGGAGAATATTTAAACGAGTAAGCCGCCGCGTAGCGAACATCACGCACCAGTTGCAGTGTATCTTCAAATTCTGAATCGTTCTCGCCGGGAAAGCCAACAATGAAATCCGAAGTGAGCGCCATTCGCGGTTGGGCGGCGCGAATGCGTTCAATCAGTTTTAAATAGTCTGCGGCAGTGTGGCCACGGTTCATGGCTTTCAAAACACGGTCTGAACCAGATTGAATGGGCAAGTGGAGGTAAGGCATCAGCTTTGGGTTGGCCCCATGAGCTTCAATCAAATCATCAGACATATCGCGGGGGTGGCTGGTCATGTATCTAATGCGCTGAATGCCAGAGATGTGTGACAGTTCGGTGATGAGGCTGGCAAGCGTCGCTGAACCGCTGTGATAGGCATTCACATTCTGGCCGAGCAGGGTTAGTTCTCGAACGCCTTGATCTGCAAGCTTTTTGGCTTCCTCAACAATTTGCGCTGGCTCACGCGAAAATTCAGCACCCCGCGTGTAAGGCACCACGCAGAAAGTACAGAACTTATCGCAGCCTTCTTGAATGGTGAGAAAGGCTGTTACACTTCGCGACGTTGGATTGCGCACCTGTTCGGTGGCCAAGCCTTTGAATTTATCATCAACCGCAAATTCGGTTTCAACAACGGCAAGACCAGTTGTTTCTCTCTGTTTCAAAAGCTCTGGCAGGCGGTGGTAAGTTTGCGGCCCAAACACCAAATCAACCGATTTCATACGGCGCGTAATTTCGTGCGCCTCAGCCTGGCCCACACAGCCTGCAACAGCGATGGTCATATTGCCGCCGCGCGCCAATTTCATATCGCGGTAACGGCCCAGCTCTGAATAGACTTTTTCAACAGCCTTTTCACGAATATGGCACGTGTTGAGGATAACAAGATCCGCGTCTTCTGGTCGATCCACAACGCCATAGCCAAGTGGGGCCAACACATCCTGCATGCGCTGGCTGTCATAAACATTCATTTGGCAGCCATAGGTTTTGACGAAAACAGATTTACTCATGGGCGCACCCCTAGCGGATTTCAGGTTTTTCTCCAAGTGTGCTTCGAATGATGCTTTCAGCTTCTCGTGCCATGGCTTTACGATCCGCCTTGGCAAGAAACGGGTGAATTGTGATCTGCACCTTAAACGGCCCAGATTTAACCACAGCCCAAAGATGCGGCAACAAATCCATATCTCCATACCAAGCATAGAATTTGGGCACGCCAAGGTAGGAAATTGTGATGGGCACAACCGGAACATTCATGCTTTCCACCGCGCCAAAATAGGATGACTTGAAAGGCAGAACCTGAGTGCCGTCGCTGGAAGTGCCTTCTGGGAACAACACCAGCATATCTCCGGCTAAAAGTCGTTCGCCAATCTCGTTGGATGACGTTCCAGTTCTGTGGCGACGCTCGCGGTCAATAAAAATTGTGCGTTGCAGTTTCGCCATGGCGCCAAACAACGGCCATGTGCCCACTTCGCGTTTGGCAATAAAAGACACAGGAGCGATGGCGCTGAGCACTGGAATATCGAGCCATGAAACGTGATTGGCCACCAGTAAGGCAGGAGCCTGCGGTAGGGCTCCTTCAACTTTAATGGCCATACCCAGAAGTTGACATAAAAGACGATGATAGGCCCATGGCAGCCAGCGGGCAGCACGGCGACTAAGTTTGGTGAGAACAAATTGTACTGGCATTAGCGGCAAAGTGAGCGCAATGAATCCCGACAGAATGAAGTTGGCTCTTAGACGGCCCATTTTAAAATCAACGCATCATCGCCCGTTGCAGCATAGTAGGCTTTGCGTAAACCCACCTGTTTGAAACCCGCTTTAGTGTAAAGTTTGATCGCATCTTCGTTGCTGCTTGCCACTTCCAGAAACACCTGTGGAATTTTGAGCGCGAGCAGACTTTCAATTAAAGCTTTACCAGCTCCACGCCTTCGCAAGTTTGGGTCCACGCCGAGTGTCAAAATCTCAGCTTCATCGGCCACAACGCGGTAAAGCAGCAGCCCTACCGGACCTTCTGCACTTGACGCCATTAACGCGCCCACACCAAGGCTTGCCATCACGCTGGCCAGTGCCACTTCAGTCCATGCTTCATCAAAGCAAGCGGCATGAAGTTTGGCCAGCGCAGGTATGGCGGCACTATCGGCGATGTTTATCTGCAAATCAGGCAAGCCACGAAGGGCTGCACTCTGCGGTTTGGCATCTGCTTCACGAAGATAAACAGGTTCGGGCATACCAATGGGATCAGGCAGGCCAGCAGCATAAGCTGCAAATCCCGAAGCCAAGGGCAGATCAAATTCCGGTTGAGTTTCTAAGTCTGTTCGACCAGAGGCCGCCACCAAATCATGCGCAGCCGTTCCGATGACAAGAGTTGGCCCAACAGGTAAATCGACCGAATTTGATATTTCTATATTATTAGAAATATTAAAGTTCATAAAATAGATGAAGCCACTTTGACCTGCTTTATGAGCAACAAAAATTGGAAATTTTGTCTGAATTACAGCCACTTGGCAGGCCATTAACGAGTTAATTCCGAACACCTTAATGTTGCACGCGAGGCCCAAAGCCCGCGCAAAACTGAGGCCAATACGAATTCCGGTGAAAGTTCCCGGGCCAGTTGTCACAGCAATGCGATTCAGGTTAGCGTAAGATATTCCAGCAGTAGCCATCACGCGGGCCACCATGGGGGGCAGCGCTTCGGCGTGACCGCGCTCCATCAATTCGCGCTCCTCTGCGAGGATTTTGCCTTGTGTAGAATCGTAAACACAGGCCGAGCAACTGGCCAGCGCTGTGTCGATGGCAAGCAGGATCATGGGGCTTTGGCCCTACTCAATTCTCATCCATCTTCAGTGCCGCAATAAAGGCTTCCTGTGGAATTTCAACTTTGCCGAATTGGCGCATTTTCTTTTTGCCTTCCTTTTGTTTATCCAGAAGTTTGCGCTTACGAGAAATATCACCACCATAACACTTGGCCGTCACATCTTTGCGCATCGCAGATAAAGTCTCACGCGCCACAACCTTGCCACCGATTGAGGCTTGGATTGGAATCTTAAACATGTGGCGCGGGATCAAGTCTTTCAACTTTTCGCACATCACCCGTCCGCGCTGCTCGGCTCGCGTTCTGTGAACTACCATGGACAGTGCATCCACGGGCTCTTCGTTCACCAAAATTGAAAGCTTTACAAGATCGGCGGCGACATATTCAGTCATTTTATAGTCGAATGAGGCATAGCCTTTAGACACTGATTTCAAGCGATCATAAAAATCAAACACCACTTCGTTCAGCGGCAAATCGTAAACCACCATTGCACGGCTGCCCGCATAAGTGAGTTGCTTTTGGCGGCCACGGCGATCTTCGCAGAGCTTCAACACGGAGCCTAAATATTCATCCGGGACCAAAATTGTCGCTTCAATCCACGGCTCATTCATGGCTGTGATAGTGGAGACATCTGGCATATCGGCTGGATTATGCATATCAACATGGGTGCCATCACGCAGATCAATCTTATAAATAACCGATGGTGCCGTGGTGATAATTTCAACGTTAAACTCACGTTCAATGCGCTCGCGCACAATTTCAAGGTGCAGCAACCCGAGGAAGCCGCAACGGAAACCAAAGCCCAAGGCGGCAGACGTTTCCATTTCATAAGAGAAGCTGGCATCGTTCAAACGCAATTTACCCATAGCATCGCGCAAATCTTCAAATTCGGAAGCGTCCACAGGGAAGAAGCCCGCAAACACCACCGATTGCGCCTCTTTAAAGTCTGGCAAAGCTTGGGAAGTGGGGTTCTTATCTTCAGTCACCGTATCGCCAACGCGCGTATCCGCCACTTCTTTAATAGCGCCGGTGAAGAAACCGATTTCACCTGGGCCCAGCTCGTCAACGACCACTTTCTTCGGGCGAGACACGCCAACGCGTTCAACCGGATAAAGCCCGCCTGTGCCCATCATGCGCACGCGCATGCCTTTTTTCAGCACTCCATCAATGATACGCACCAAAACAACGACGCCAAGATAAGCGTCATACCAGCTATCAACCAGCAACGCCTTGAGTGGTGCATCACGGTTGCCCTTAGGAGCAGGCAGGCGGGTCACAATGGCTTCGAGAACATCAGGAACACCAAGCCCCGTCTTGGCCGAAATCATCACAGCATCAGAAGCATCAATGCCGATCACATCTTCAATTTGTTGTTGAATACGCTCCGGTTCCGCTGCGGGCAAATCCACCTTATTGAGCACAGGAATAATTTCGTGGTTGTTGTTGATGGCCTGATACACATTGGCCAGCGTCTGCGCTTCCACACCTTGGCTGGCGTCCACCACCAGCAGCGAACCTTCACAGGCCGCAAGTGAGCGCGACACCTCATAGGCGAAATCCACGTGTCCAGGCGTGTCGATTAAATTCAGCACATAATCCTTGCCGTCCTTGGCTTTATAATCAAGACGCACGGTATTGGCCTTGATGGTGATGCCACGCTCGCGCTCAATATCCATCGAGTCGAGAATTTGGTCCACCATCTCGCGATCGGTAACGGCCCCACACAGCTGGATCAACCGATCAGCCAAAGTGGATTTGCCATGATCAATATGGGCGATGATGGAGAAATTGCGGATTTGTGATGTTTCGGTCATTTGGCGCGGTGTTTGGCATTCCGCGCCGCAATGGTCAAGCTTTCAGCAACGCCTTCATATGGGCCAATTGTCCCGCTGTGGAACTATCAAGTGCGGAGGCATCAGCCTTGCCCTCCACGACGGGCTGCAGGGCGGTGGCCAGTTCTTTGCCCAGCTCCACACCCCATTGGTCAAACGAATTCAGGCCCCAGATCACACCTTCCACAAAAACACGGTGTTCGTAAAGCGCTATGAGACGACCAAGGGTGAAGGGATCGAGTTTCTTATAAACCAGAGTGATCGACGGGCGATTGCCAGCGAATACCCGGTGAGGAGCCAGCGCTTTGATCTCGGCAGCTGACTTCCCCATGGATTTCAGCTGTGCTTCCGCTTCTTTTTGCGTGCGGCCTTTCATCAAAGCCTGAGATTGCGCCAAGCAATTTGACACCAGCAAAGTGTGATGTTCGGCCATGCCCGTTTCATGGGGCTCAGCGGCGATGAGAAACTCTACTGGAATAATATCCGTGCCTTGGTGCAGCAATTGGAAAAACGCGTGTTGACCATTGGTGCCGGGTTCGCCCCACACAATCGGGCCGGATGCATTTTTTAAGGGTTTGCCATCCTTGCCCACGCGCTTGCCATTGGATTCCATATCAAGCTGTTGCAGATAAGCTGCAAAGCGTGACAGGCGCTGATCATAGGGAATGATCGCGCGGGACGGATGATTGCAAATGTTACGATGCCACACACCCAGCAGGCCCATGAGCATGGGTAAGTTTTCGTGCGGCTTGGCTTTGCTGAAATGCGTGTCCATGGCATGGCCACCGCTCAGGAAATCCATGAAGTTTTTAGGACCAACGGCGATCATCACAGGCAACCCTATGGCTGACCAGATAGAGAAACGCCCACCCACCCAATCCCAGAATCCAAATATGCGCTTTTCAGAAATGCCAAAGGCCTTTACTTTATCAATGGCGGTGGAGATGGCAGCAAAATGTTCCCCCACTTTGTCTTCGCCCAAGGCAGCTGAAATCCATTTCCGCGCCGTTTTGGCGTTGGTCATGGTTTCGATGGTGGTAAAAGTTTTAGATGCAATCAAAAATAAGGTTGTCGCTGGGTTCAAAGTTTTCAAGGTGTCAGCAATATGTGCGCCATCAACGTTCGACACATAATGCGTTTTAGGGCCATCGTGATAAGGCGCCAGTGCCAGTGTTACCATCGCAGGGCCAAGATCGGAGCCGCCAATACCGATATTCACAATATCTGTAATATTGCTCTTGCGAATATCTGTGGCAAAGCGAGCCATGGCTTCCAGCACGTCATGCACATCGTGCACAACATTATGGCCATCAACGAAAACCATTTCCGATTTGGGACGACGCAATGCCGTATGTAACACGGCGCGTTTTTCAGTGGTGTTGATGATGTCACCGCGCATCATGTGGTCGCGTGCGGCTTCAACTTTTGCAGCCTTGAGCAATGAAGCCAGCAGCTTCATGGTTTTGGAATTCACCGCACACTTGGAATAATCGAGCAGCAGATCATCAGCCCGCGCCGAGAAATTTTCAAAGCGCTTAGCATCTTTGGCAAAGGCCTTGCGCATATCCGGCGCTGATACTTTACGGTGAGCTTTCAGATTTTTGAAGGCGATTGCTGTTGTCATATTTAGCTCCGCAATGTAGCGCCAACCGCTTTCTCAGCGGTGCCGACGATCTTGGCTGATAATGCCTCAATTTCAACATCTGTCAAAGTCTTGTCACGGGGCTGTAAGGTCACTTCGACAGCGAGAGACGTTTTACCACCTTCAAGCTTATAAAGATCAAACACAGTTGCATCACTGATCAGAACCTTATTAACGACTTTGACAGCTTTGATGAGTTCAGCGGCTTGAACTTTGTCATCAACAACGAATGCAAAATCACGCGACACGGGTAAAAGATCAAAACTGGTCAATGCCGAACGCGTCAAGTTTTTTGATTTAGACGAAGGTAGCGCATTTAAAATAATTTCAAACGCAACTAATGGCCCTTTCACATCCATCGCATTCAGAACGCGTGGATGAATTTCACCAAAATAGGCGAGCTGATTTTTTGGACCCATTTGCACGGTGCCACTACGGCCCGGATGGAACCATGCTGGCGCACCCGATACAATTTGAGGGGCGGCAACGCCACATGCTTCAAGCACCGCCAACACGTCAGCCTTCACATCAAATGTATCCACAGCGCGAGTGCCGCCATGTACATTGCGCGGTGTAACTGCACCACGGCGAATACCCGCAGCGCGTAAGGTCTCGTTTTCAGGCCTGTCACCCGCATAAGCATGGCCCACTTCGGCGAGCATCAGATCAGCAACCCCCCGTGCCACATTGCGACCAGCAGCGGCAATGAGATTGGGCAACAATGAAGGCCGCATGTCAGTGAGTTCTGATGATATGGCATTGCTGAGTTTTAATTCATTCTGACCACCACCAAAGAGCTTGGCATGGGCTTCAGGAATGAAGGCCCAAGTCACAGCCTCATTGAAGCCCCGCGTGGCCAATGTGCGCCGCGAAGTTAACATGCGTTTCTGCAGCGGATTTAAAACTGGTCGCGCAATGGCGTTTGGTCGATCCATTGGCGCTGAGGCAATTTTATCGAGACCGTAAATGCGGCAGATTTCTTCCACCAAATCAGCTTCGCCCTTCACATCAGGCCGCCAGCTGGGGGGATTGCACACGCCATCATCAGTCACGGTGAAGCCAAGATCACACAAAATGCGCAATTGCTCCGTCCACGGAATAATTACGCCACCGAGTAACTGCACACGGTCTTTGCGAAGAGTGTAAGAGCGTGTTGTATCAGGAACAGAACCACCGATCACAAGCTCCGAAGCCTCACCGCCGCACAATTCCAAAATCATGCGCGTGGCAATTTCAGCGCCCGTTTGCGTGAAGGCCGGATCAACGCCACGTTCAAAGCGATAGCGCGCATCAGAATTGATTGAAAGCTTGCGGCCGCTGGCAGCCGTTGATTGCGGATTAAACCACGCGGATTCGAGGAACACATTTGTGGTTGTTTCCGAACAGCCAGAAGCCTCACCACCCATAATGCCGGCGATACCTTCAGGGCCTTGTTCGTCGGCAATCACCGTCATGCCAGCGCTCAGAGCATAGGTCTTGCCATCAAGTGCTAAAATGCTTTCGCCATCTTTGGCAGCACGCGCCGAAATGTTGCCATGGGTTTTGTCGGCGTCGAATACATGCAAAGGCCGCGCATAAGTAAAGGTGATATAATTGGTGATATCAACCAAGGTTGAAATGGGACGAAGGCCAATAGCTTTGAGTTGCCGCTGCAACCATGCAGGCGATGGCCCGTTTTTCACGCCCTTGAAATAGCGACCCACAAAGAGCGGGCAATTTTCAGTTTGAAGTGAAACGGATATTGGAGATTTGAATGTGCCTTTCACAGGTGCAGCATTCACAGGCTTCAACGTGCCAAGGCCCTTGGCGGCAAGATCACGCGCCAAACCATGAATGCCCAAAGCATCAGGGCGGTTCGCAGTCACCTTGATATAAATCATCGGATCATCAAGACCCAGCGCCACCACAGCAGATGTGCCCACCGGCCAATCGCCCTGCACTTCAATAATGCCGTCATGTTCTTCCGAAAGCAGAAGCTCACGCTCGGAACACATCATAGCTTGGCTTTCTTCGCCACGAATACTTCCCAGTTGCAAAACATCTTTAGTGGCGGGGATCACCGCACCCGGCAATGCGATAATAGCCTTCATGCCCGCCCGCGCATTGGGCGCACCGCAAACAACTTGCTTGATGCCTTGATCAGTTTCAACTTTGCAAAGCCGAAGCTTATCGGCATTGGGGTGTTTTTCCGCTGATTGAACATAGGCTACTTTGAAAGCGGCCAATTCTTGCGTGCGGTCCGCAACCTCTTCAACCTCAAGCCCCACGCCCACCAGTCCATCAAGGATTTGTTCGAGAGTAGCAGAAGTTTCGAGATGCTCTTTGAGCCAAGAGAAAGTGAATTTCATTTATTATCTCATTTGAAAGGTAACAACATAGCTGCAGTATGAATGTCAAGTGTGCTTTCGCTAAAACAGTCTTTGCGCATTCTCAAAACAATTTTTGCAATTAGCTTCTTGTAGATTTCAGGTTGTCTTTTTGCTGAGTCAATCCCATTCATGTATTGATTGAATTCGCCAATCGCAAATAAGACATCATCAGTACCAATCACATTCAACTCGGCAACTAGTGAGTTATATGCTGTTTGCGAAGTTGTGCTGTCAGCCAATTTTGTCAAATGTACCAGATAGTCGCGATATGCAGTCCGGCGCAATTCAATAAGCGCGGATTTCCTATCTGCTGCTTTCTGTGCCCAATATACAATCGCAGCTGAAATTGCCGTAAGTAATATTGCTATTGCTGGCCACCATGCACTCGCTTCAGCCATTTTCAACCCCAATTCTCATAATATCTGTCATCCCGACGAAAGTCGGGACCCAGACTTGGGTTTGGAGAAATGTTTGAAGTTTGCAACGCGTGGCTAAGCTGGGTCCCGACTTTCGTCGGGATGACGGAGTTGAGGAGGTGAGAGTGGGCGAGGACATTAGGAAAGGCCCCCTGCTAGCGTTGGCACTTGCAGTGAACGGAAACCGTAATGCTTCAGCCAGCGCAAATCTGATTCAAAAAACGCACGCAAATCCGGTATTCCATATTTCAGCATGGCGATACGGTCGATGCCCATGCCGAAGGCGAAGCCTTGGTATTTATCAGGGTCAAGCCCGCCAGCTTTAATCACATTGGGATGCACCATGCCGCTGCCTAAAATCTCCATCCACTTATCGCCGGTGCCCAGCTTCAACACACCACCTTCGCGGCTATATTGAATGTCCACTTCCATCGAAGGCTCGGTGAAGGGAAAATGCGAAGCGCGGAAACGCATGTTCACATTATCAATCTCGAAAAACGCTTTGCAAAACTCTTCAAGAATCCATTTGAGGTTTCCGAGATGGGTTTTCTCATCGATCACCAAGGCTTCAACTTGATTGAACATCGGCGTGTGGGTCATGTCTGAGTCAGAGCGAAACGTGCGGCCCGGTGCGATAATTCTAATTGGCGGTTTGCTCGACAACATGGTTCGGATTTGCACGGGCGACGTATGCGTGCGCAAAACCATTCGGCTGCCATCAGGTTTTTCATTGAAATAGAATGTATCATGTTCTTGGCGGGCCGGATGATCGGGCGGCATGTTGAGCGCATCAAAATTATGAAAATCATCTTCAATATGCGGGCCTTCAGCCACTGAGAATCCGAGGTCACCGAATATCTGCACCACCTCTTCCCACACTTGAGAGACCGGATGAATGGTGCCGGAATTTTGTGGGCGGATAGGAAGCGTCACGTCAATTTTTTCCGTGAGTAGGCGTGCTTCTAAAGCCGCTTCTCCCAAAACCGCTTTGCGGGAGGCCAAGGCTTCCGACACTTTATCTTTGAGAACATTCAGTGCAGCGCCCGCGGCTTTGCGCTCATCCGGTGCCATTTTACCAAGGCCTGACATCTGCTCGGAAATCGAGCCTTTTTTGCCGAGTGCGGAAACGCGAATGGCTTCAACGCCTGCCTCATCGGCGGCGGCGGAAATTTGCGAAAGAATTTCTTGTTCTAAAGACATGCTATTCCTGAAAATGAAAAGACCGGACACCTAGCGTGTAAACGCTAAAAATGCCCGGTCAAGAGTCCGAAAGACTGTACTTAATTAAGCTGCTTGCGCAGCCTTGGCTTTTTCAACCAGAACAGCGAAAGACGCTGCATCATGCACAGCAAGATCAGCCAGAACCTTGCGGTCCACTTCGATCCCGGCCTTGTCCAGGCCATAAATAAATCGGCCATAAGTCATGCCGAGTTCACGGGTTGCCGCATTGATGCGCTGAATCCACAAAGCGCGGAAGTTGCGCTTCTTGGTGCGGCGATCGCGGTAAGCATATTGGCCAGCTTTTTCCACGGCCTGAACGGCAACGCGGAAAATGTTTTTGCGACGGTTGAAATAACCTTTCGCAGCCTTAATGACTTTTTTGTGTGATTTGCGGGCAACAACGCCGCCTTTGGTACGAGACATTTATATCCCTCCCTTAGCGAGCGTAAGGCATGTGAACGCGGAGCAGGTTTGCATCACCTGAAGCGAGAATCATTGTGCCACGTTGGTTGCGAATGGTTTTGTTCGAGCGCTTGATCATGCCGTGGCGTTTGCCAGCAGCACCAGCGCGCAGCTTGCCGGAGGCAGTCATTTTAAACCGCTTCTTGCAAGACGACTTCGTCTTCATTTTGGGCATTTTGCTTAAGTCCTTGTAGTTATAGCATTAAAATAGTCGCCATGGCATGCCCTAACAGGCCAGGCGACGTGAAACCTCTGCATTGAAGCGGAGATATGGCTGGATAAAGCAGAATTGTGGTCTATTGGCAAGGGCATGAGTGTTAACCTCATGTTGACCTAAAAGCGGATAAACTCGCGCAAGACGTGCAAATTTATTTGTAGCGCGCGGTCATTTACCTTTCTTTAATGCGACCTAAACTATCCGTAACCTTGTGTTGGGTCACTAAGGGCTGCTGAATTTATGGTAAGTGGAGTTTGTGAGATGAAAAAATTTATTAAAGACCAATCTGGCGCAACTGCCATTGAATATGGATTGATTGCCGCCGCAATGGCAGTCGCGATCCTAATTTTTGAACCATATATCACAACAGCTTTATCAACCAAGTTTAGCTCGATTGGCTCGAGTTTAAAAATCTAGTCCAATTTTCTGGAGTTAAAGCTATGAAATCATTTCTTAAAAACGATTCTGGCGCAACGGCGATTGAATACGGATTGATTGCGGCTGCAATGTCAGTTTGCCTGCTTTTAGCCATGCCTTACATCACCACGGCCATGACCACAAAATTCAACAAAATTGGTTCAAGCCTGAAGGTCTAAATCAAACCTAGCTTCTTTGCATGGGCGCCCAGATCAATTTCAGGTCTGGCGCCTGTGTGAGAAATCACTTCGGCCGCCGCCAAACTACCAAGAACAGCACACTGTTGCAGCGCCAGTTTCTGGGTAAAGCCAAACAAAAAGCCAGCAGCATAAAGGTCGCCAGCACCGGTCACATCAACCACTTTTGAGACCGGCAGCGCCTGAGACTCAACAGTTTCACCACCACGCACGATGAGCGATCCCTTTTCTGAGCGCGTTAAAGCCGCCATAGGGCAATCACGCCGAATTGCGGCTACCGCACCATCAAAATTTTGCGTTTTATAAAGTGACTTAATCTCGCTTTCATTGGCAAACACAATATCAATGTGGCTGCGGATGAGATCAAGAAAACTATCTCTGTGGCGTTCCACACAAAAAGAATCCGAGAGCGTGATGGAGGTTAATTGACCAGAAGCGCGGGCAATTTGGGCCGCAAGGCGAAAAGCTTCCTTGGCTTCAGGCTTATCCCATAAATAACCTTCCATGTAAGTTACGGCAGATGATTTCACAATTTCAGCGTCGATGTCAGCCGTTGAGAGGTTCACGCATGCGCCCAAATATGTGTTCATGGTGCGTTCGGCATCAGGGGTCACGAGAATAAAAGAACGCGCAGTTGCAGGCCCTTCTTTTGCTGCTGGGGTATTGAATGCCACACCTTGCGCTCGCATGTCGTGGCGATAAATGCCGCCAAGTTGATCGTCTTTAACTTTACCGAAATAGGCAGCACGTCCGCCAAAATTAGCAACACCTGCTGCCGTGTTTCCAGCCGATCCACCGGAAATTTCAGTTGCAGGACCCATGGCCCCATAAAGATGTTCCGCTCGATCTTCATCAATCAGGTTCATTGAACCTTTCACCAATTTTTCACGCTCAACAAAGGTGTCATCGACTTGGGCAATTACATCGACAATGGCATTTCCAATCGTCAAAACGTCAAATTGTGCTCTATTCATTTTCGCGAATTCCAAAGTTGTTTGAGCCCCACTAGCCCAACACCCTTGCAGAAACAAGATAGGACCCTTACTTCAATCCACCATGATCAACGCGTTTTTCAAAGCTCTGAACGATGTCACTTCACCCGAATTTCGCGGCGTGTTGTGGAAATCAATTGGCCTCACTTTGGGTTTATTCATTGCTGTGTTCGTGGCTGTTGAAACTCTATTATCATTTCTCACGCTGGTGCCTTGGCCATGGCTGCAAACAGTGATCGCACTGGGCACTGGCATTGGATTGATCGCGGCCTTCTTCTTTCTTATGGCGCCTGTCACAGCGATATTTGCCGGATTATTTCTGGATTGGATAGCCTCCCGTGTTGAGCAGCGCCATTATCCGCAGGACAAAAAGGGCTCGGCACTGTCCACATTCAAGGCTTTGTTGTTTGGCATTCAATTTGCGATTATTGCACTCATTGTGAATATTGCAGTGTTTCCGCTGGTGTTCTTTGCCGGGTTTGGGCTCATTCTTATTCTGGCGAGCAATGCTTATTTGCTGAGCCGCGAATATTTTGAAATGGCCGCCACGCGGTTCATGTCACCATCGGCTGCCAGTGCCCTTCGCAAAAAGAATTTTGTTAAAATCTATTTGGCAGGTGTTATTCCAGCAGCGCTGGCCATGATCCCTCTTGTCAATCTCATGGTGCCCCTGTTTGCCACATCATTCTTTGTGCATATTTTTAAAGCGGTGCAGCGCTCTTCGGCTTAAATTGGCAGATATCATTAATAGCGCAACGCCAGCATTCCGGTTTGCGCGCCTTGCACACATAACGCCCGTGCAAAATCAACCAATGGTGAGCGTGCTGCAGATAATGTTTTGGAATAACTTTTAGAAGTTTCGTTTCAACTTCCATTGGCGTTTTGCCGCTCGCAAAACTGATGCGATTTCCCAATCGATA
This sequence comes from Hyphomicrobiales bacterium, assembly GCA_025359215.1. Classification (GTDB taxonomy): domain Bacteria; phylum Pseudomonadota; class Alphaproteobacteria; order Rhizobiales; family Aestuariivirgaceae; genus Aestuariivirga. Next base: position 36,809 of record JANYHE010000066.1, on the reverse strand, counting down.
CAAATGCGTGTCAACAGCAATCGTGGGCTCACCGAAAATAGTGTTCAAAACCACATTTGCAGTTTTGCGACCCACACCTGAAAGGGCTTCCAGTTCTTCACGCGTCGAAGGAACCTTGCTGCCGTGTTTGGTAATTAGCGCTTGCGAAAGCTCGATCACATTTTTGGCTTTCATTTTATAAAGGCCGATGGTTTTGATGGCCTCGCGCAGTTTCTCTTCGCCCAAGGTAACTATCTTTTCAGGTGTGTCAGCTTTGGCAAAAAGCGGTTTGGTGGCTTTGTTCACGCTCTCGTCTGTTGCTTGTGCCGAAAGTACCACGGCCACCAATAACGTAAAATCATTCACTGAATGAAGCTCACCTTTTGGTTCGGGGTTGGCGGCGTGGAAGCGTTTGAAAATTTCTTCGATGTCAGGGGCTTTAAGGCGGCGGGGCATGGTTCACTCTGTCACTGGTCTGAATTGAAGCACTTATCGTAGAGTTTATCTATGAATGCACAAGACACCAAAACATGGTCAGTTACTTTAACGCCACATCGTTCGCTGAACGGCCCAGCGTTTAAAATTTTGTTTGCATGGGTGATTGTTCTTAACCTGATCATAGCCGCATTTTTTTATAAGCTTGGCGCTTGGCCCGTGTTTGGCTTTCTGGGTTCGGATGTCGCTATGGTGTGGTGGGCTTTTAAGGCCAACAACAGGGCAGCCCAGTGTTCAGAGCGCATTGTCATTAATGGCGATGAAGTCACTTTGCTCAAGCAAACGAGGCAAGAGCGCCCAACTGAAAGGAGTTTTAACCGGCGATGGTTGCGTGTTGTTCTTGAATATGATCAGGCCCGCGAAATTGTTGGTCGGTTGCTTTTGGTGTCGAGTGGGAAGGCAACGGAGATCGCTTCGTTTTTGGGGGCCGAAGAGCGTGAGTCGCTCGCCATTGAGCTCAAACGTGCGATAGCCAGTCCAAAAATCTGATCCGTAAAACGGGTGGATTGAAAGCGGGCTCTGTTCTAGTTTCAAACCATGAAACATTCATCTCTTGAAGACTATGAGAAAGTGCAGGCCGTTTTGGCTTATCTTTACGAAAATTGGCGTGATCAACCTTCCCTTGAAGATTTGGCGGCACCGGTTGGCATGACTGCTGATCAGCTCCAACACCTGTTCACCCGCTGGGCTGGGCTGACACCAAAAGCTTTTCTGCAAGCGCTAACACTTGATCATGCCCGCGCCATGTTAAAAGATTCTGCGACAATCTTGGAAACATCCTACGAGGTTGGCATGTCCGGCCCCGGTCGCTTGCACGATCTTTTTGTCACGCATGAAGGCATGTCGCCAGGCGCTTACAAATCCAAAGGTTCAGGCCTCACAATCAACTACGGTTTTCACCCCTCGCCTTTTGGTTTGGCTGTGGTGATGGTGACACCACATGGGCTTTGTGGCATGGGGTTTTGTGATGAAGGCGGGCAGGCAGCAGCCCTTTATGATTTGCAGCGGCGGTGGCCAAACGCCCATTATATGGAAGATTCCGCACAAACAGCGCCCTATGCCGCGCGAATATTTGCTCCAGATAAGTGGCGCGATGGTCAACCTTTGCGCATCACCTTTATTGGCAGCGATTTTGAAATTCGGGTGTGGGAATCTTTGCTGAAAATACCCATGGGCCGTGCGGTTTCTTATGGTGATCTTGCCACCTCAATTCAAAAGCCCAAAGCCGCCAGAGCCGTGGGGGCTGCTGTAGGACGAAACCCCATTTCATTCGTTGTGCCTTGCCACCGCGTGATGGGAAAATCAGGTGATATTACCGGCTATCATTGGGGCCTCACTCGCAAACGGGCCATTTTGGGCTGGGAAGCCGGGCAACTGGCGGGATAGTGGTTTCCACACTATATAGACTGCATGTCCATTATTCCGCCCAAACCGTTTCTTGACGAAAAACTCTCCGGCATCGCTGGTCTTGACCAGCGGAGCCGTGAAATTTTCCGTAAACTTGTCGATACTTATTTGGAAACGGGCGAACCTGTGGGTTCACGCTCCATTTCCAAGGCCTTGCCATCGGGCCTGTCTCCCGCCTCCATCAGAAACGTGATGATGGATTTGGAAGATTCAGGCCTCATCTATTCCCCTCACACTTCCGCTGGTCGCATGCCCACGGAAGCGGGGCTACGCTTTTTTGTGGATGCGCTGCTCGAAGTGGGTGCGATCAACTCCGTGGAACGCGCCAATATCGACGCCCAGGTAAAAGCTTCTAATCGTAACCGCCGTTATGAAGATGTGTTGGGTGAAGCATCGACCATGCTCTCAGGGCTATCTCAATGTGCAGGCGTTGTGATGTCGCCAAAGTTCAACAGCAAATTGAAGCATATCGAATTTGTCAATCTTGCTCCGGGTCGAGCGCTGGTGATTTTGGTGAGTGAAGATGGTTCGGTTGAAAACCGGGTGATTGAGGTTCCAGCGGGGCTTCCAGCTTCAGTCTTTATCCGAGCCACCAACTATCTCTCTGCCAAAGGCCAGGGCCGCAGCATTGATGAAGTGCAAAAGTTAGTTGCTGCTGAAATGCTGGGATTGCGTACTGAGTTGGATGATCTTTCAGCCCGATTGGTGGAAACGGGAATGGCTGTGTGGTCTGGCAGCAATGATCCTGATTCCAAAAATCTCATTGTCAAAGGCCAAGCTAATCTTTTGGAACAACCGGGTGCGCTGGCTGATCTTGAGCGCATTCGCAAACTGTTTGATGATATTGAAAACAAGCGCGACCTTGTGGATATTCTAGGCCTTGCCGAAAAAGCGGAAGGGGTTCGGATTTTTATAGGCTCCGAAAACAAGCTTTTTTCCATGTCCGGCTCGTCGTTGATAGTAGCGCCATTCAAAAATGATGAGGAAAAAATCGTTGGCGTGCTCGGCATCATTGGCCCCACCCGGCTGAATTATGCCCGCATTATTCCAATGGTGGATTACACCGCCAAGGTAGTTGGACGATTGCTCTCTTGATTTTTGCAACCTTTCCGCCGATATCGCATTTATAAATCACTTTGAACCGGATACCCTCATGACTGATGACCAAAATAAAGCTGAAGCAAGCGCCGACGAAATCTTGGCGGCTGACGCTCTGAACCAAGCATTAGAAACAGAAGCAGCCGATCCACGCGATACTGAAATTGCTGCTCTCAAAGAGGAAGTAGCGGCCTCCAAAGATCGCCTATTACGGCTTGCCGCTGAAATGGAAAACTTGCGCAAGCGCACGGAGCGCGAAAAGGCGGAAGCCACACTTTATGCGGCCACAAATTTTGCCCGTGATTTGCTGAGCGTGTCGGATAATCTGGGCCGTGCATTGCAAGCTTTGCCCGCTGAAGAGCGTGACCGCGCTGGAGAAGCCGAGCAAAATTTAATCTCCGGTGTGGAAGTCACCGAGCGCGAGTTGTTGCAAGTGTTCCAACGCCACGGCATTCGCAAACTGGAAACTGTGGGCCAGAAATTTGACCCTAATTATCATCAAGCGATTTTTGAAGTTCCAACCTCAGAAAAACCTCCCGGAATTGTGATGCAGGAGTTACAGCCTGGTTACGCTGTAGGTGATCGTTGCCTGCGTCCGGCCATGGTTGGCGTTTCAAAAGCTGAAGCCTAACCTCTAGACAATTTCTTAAACTCGTATCATGTTTGCACCCTGAATCCGCATATCAGACGGATCAAACAGGGGACTTCAAGATGGCAGATTATGAACTGGTCGTTTACAAAGACAAGCGCGGCGAATTTCGTTGGCGCCGCACCGCCTCGAATGGTGAAATTGTAGGCGCATCTTCCGAAAGCTATAAAGCCAAGAAAGATTGTGAAGCCAATGCCAACCGCGACACCAGTGGTGACAAATGGGAATTCTACAAAGACGTTAGAGGCGAAAGCCGTTGGCGCTGTTTTTCTAAAGCCAATGGCAAACAAGTGGGTAAAGCCACCGAAGGTTTTGCTTCACCATCAGGCTCCAAGAACAACGCTAAGATGAATGGATATACAGGTTAATTTTTCATATCCCTCCTCAACCTATGAGGAGGGATAACAGCAACACTTCCAATTCTCATTTCTCATTGCTAAACCGAACACATGACTATGAAACTCGCTATAGCCGGAGCTGGCGGCCGGATGGGACGTGTGCTGACGCGCATTGTTCATGAAACCAAGGGCTGCGAAATTGCGGGCGGTCTTGAAGCCAAGGGATCTCCCAATATTGGCGTTGATATGGGTGTGCTCGCAGGTATTGGGGCATTAAATATATTAATTAGCCATGATGCCAAAACAGTGTTGGAAAACGTCGATGGCATTATTGACTTCACAGTGCCTACCGCCACATTGGCTTTGGTCGCGCATTCTGCGGCTCTGAAAAAAATTCATGTGATTGGAACAACAGGTATTGACGAAGCTGGCATGGATATAATCCGTAGCGCTGCGAAATCGACTGTAATCATGAAGACGGGTAATTATTCGCTTGGTGTGAATATTCTTGAAAACATCGTCAAGAAAGTTGCGGCGGCTTTGGGTGATGACTTCGATATCGAAGTTTTGGAAATGCACCACAAACACAAAATTGATGCACCATCGGGCACCGCTCTTCTATTAGGCCAAGCTGCTGCAGATGGCAGGCAGATTAATTTGAAGCAGCATTCGGTGCGTTCGCGTGATGGTCACACGGGCGCTCGGGTTGCTGGCGACATTGGTTTTGCTACATTGCGTGGTGGTTCAGTGGTGGGTGACCACACTGTTATGTTTGCCGGTGCTGCCGAGCGCATCGAACTTTCGCACAAAGCAGAAAGCCGCGATATATTTGCCTATGGCGCCGTGAAAGCAGCCCTGTGGTGCAAGGGGCAAAAGCCCGGACTATACAATATGAATGATGTTTTAGGATTGGATTGAGAATGAGTGGAACTTTGGTGCTGGTCCGTCATGGCCAGAGCGATTGGAATTTGAAAAACCTATTCACCGGTTGGAAAGACCCTGATCTCTCCCCCAAAGGTGTGGAAGAAGCCAAAGCCGCTGGCCAACGCTTGAAAGCCAAGGGCCTCAAATTTGATATGTGCTTTACTTCTGCACTCACCCGCGCTCAGCACACATTAAAGCTTATTCTCGCAGAACTCGGTCAAACCGGCCTGCCCGAAACCCGCGACCAAGCATTGAATGAGCGCGACTATGGTGAGCTCACAGGCCTCAACAAAGATGATGCCCGCGCCAAGTGGGGCGAAGAACAAGTGTTGATTTGGCGCAGGTCTTATGATGTGCCGCCTCCCGGTGGTGAGTCGTTGAAAGACACGTTGGCCCGTTCGCTTCCCTATTATATGCACATGATTCAGCCGCATGTGCTGGAAGGCAAAACCGTTTTAGTCGCTGCTCACGGCAATTCGCTGCGTTCGCTTATTATGGCGATTGAAGGCCTGACACCGGAGCAGATTTTAAAGCGCGAATTGGAAACAGGCGTTCCAGTTTATTACAAACTCAAAGCCAATTCCCTTCCTGAAAAAATAGAAGTTCTGAGTGCCTGAATGATTAGAATTTTCAGCGATGCGGAGTTTGAAACACACATTCCTCGCTTCGCTGAAATCTTGATAGATGCCGTGGCCTCTGGTGCAGGGGTTTCGTTTCTCGCACCCCTTTCACAAAATGATGCCGAACATTTTTGGCGAGGCAAAATTAGTGGCGTTTCTAGCGGAGAAATTTATCCACTTGTTGCTGAAGTGAATGGCGTGATTGCTGGTGTGGTGCTTTTGATCAGGGCTTGGGCTCCAAATCAGCCCCACCACAGTGATATTTCAAAACTTCTCGTCCATCGTCATTTCCGGAGGCGAGGGATTGCGACAGAATTGATGAATGCAGTGGAATCCAAGGCTAAAGCACTTAATCAAACGCTTCTCACCTTTGACGCCTCTGCCCATGGGCCTGTGGAAACATTCTATAAATCCTTGGGCTACACCTGTGTGGGTCACTACCCTGGCTTTGCTTATTCTGGAACGGGCGAGATGGAAGACACGGCCTTGTTTTATAAGAAGCTTTAAGCTTTCCCCCGTCTCATTTCCCAGCTAGAACGCAGCTCTAATTTGAAAGGGAATACCATGCGCCCATCGGGTCGTCAGAATAATGAACTGCGTGCTGTTAGCTTTGAACGCGGTGTTAGCAAACATGCTGAAGGCTCTTGCCTTGTGAAGTTTGGCGATACGCATGTATTGTGCACGGCCTCTCTTGAAGAGCGTGTGCCACCATGGCTTAAAGGCGGCGGCAAGGGCTGGGTGACAGCGGAATATGGCATGCTGCCCCGCGCCACGGGTGACCGCATGAAGCGTGAAGCAGCGGCCGGCAAACAATCAGGCCGCACCCAAGAAATTCAACGCCTCATCGGTCGTTCCCTTCGCGCAGTTGTTGATATGCGGGCTCTGGGTGAACGCCAAATCAGCTTGGACTGCGATGTGATCCAAGCCGATGGTGGCACGCGCACAGCAGCCATCACCGGAAGTTTTATTGCTTTGCAAGATTGCATCACTTGGATGATGGCGCGGGACATGTTTAAGGTCTCTCCGATTAAAGATCATGTCGCAGCTATCTCTTGTGGTATTCATAGTGGTGAGGCGATTTTGGATTTGGATTATGCTGAAGACTCAACTGCCGAGACTGATGCAAATTTTGTGATGACAGGTTCCGGCGGCATAATCGAAGTGCAAGGCACGGCCGAAGGTGCACCGTTCAGTCAAGATATGCTGCTTAAACTCTTGGGTCTCGCCAATGGCGGCATTGAAACTTTGGTCGCAATGCAGAAAGCCGCATTGAAATGAACCGTAGTCTCACTGGCCAGAAAATTATCATCGCCACGCATAACAAAGGCAAGCTTGAAGAGTTTACCGAGCTGTTCAAGCCCCACGGTGTGACCACATTTTCGGCTGGTGGATTGGGATTGCCTGAACCCGAAGAAACAGAAGATAATTTTAGGGGCAATGCAAAAATCAAAGCGCTTTCGGCAATGACCCATTCTGGGTTGATTTCAATCTCAGATGATTCAGGCCTGTGCGTGGATGCACTCAACGGTGACCCCGGTGTTTACACTGCCGACTGGGCTGGTCCCACACGGGATTGGAACTTGGCAATGCGGCTGGTGGAAGAAAAACTGCAAGCCGCAGGGGCTTCCAAGCCAGAGCAGCGCAAAGGCCAATTCAAATGCACACTGTGTGTGATGTGGCCCGATGGCGTTGAGCGTTATTACGAAGGTGTGGCCCCCGGCACTTTGGTGTGGCCGCCACGCGGAGCGCTTGGTCACGGCTATGACCCTGTGTTTATGCCTGATGGCCAGTTGCAAACATTTGCAGAAATGACCCACGAAAAAAAGAACACACTTTCGCACCGTGGCCGTGCGCTGGAGAAGTTGCTCAGTGACCTCTTCTGATTTCGGCATCTACATTCATTGGCCCTTCTGCAAAGCCAAATGCCCCTATTGTGATTTCAATAGCCATGTGCGCCATGATGTTGTGGATCACATGAGCTTTGCTGGTGCGATTGTGCAAGAGTTGAAATGGCTTCAGCTAAAATCCAAAGGCAAACAAGTCACCAGCATTTTCTTTGGCGGCGGCACACCCTCATTGATGCCGCCTGCTGCTGTAGATATGGTTTTGCAAAGCATTGCTTCTTTGTGGACCGTTTCCGAAACCGCAGAAATAACCCTTGAAGCCAATCCTACAAGTGTTGAAGCTGAAAATTTCAGAGGATACCGCGCGGCAGGCGTTAACCGCGTTTCAGTTGGTGTGCAGTCGCTGGTCGAAGAAGATTTAAAAGCACTGGGCCGTCAGCACACGCCAGATGAAGCACTGAAAGCTTTTCGCCTTGCGACCAAAATTTTTCCGCGTGTGTCATTTGATTTAATTTACGCAAGGCCGCGCCAAGATTATAAAATGTGGATCAAGGAATTGTCTCAAGCACTATCGGAGCAAGAAGGCCACATGTCGCTTTATCAATTGACCATTGAACCAGAGACACGGTATTTTGATCTCCAAGCAGCAGGTTCATTGGTGATCCCCGATGACGATACGGCAGCAGCTCTTTATGACATCACCCAAGAGCTGACTGACAAACACGGCCTTGCGGCTTATGAAATTTCTAATCATGCTGCTGCTGGCCACGAGAGCCTTCATAATTTAACCTATTGGCGCTACGGCGATTATGCAGGGGCGGGCCCAGGAGCTCACAGTCGCCTGAGTGATGGAAAGCATCGTTTGGCCCTTAGCACGGAAAAGCATCCGGAAACGTGGCGGCAATTGGTGAACACGCAAGGGCATGGCTTTATAGAGCAGACGCCATTAGCAGAAAGTGAGCAAGCGCCTGAATATCTGCTCATGGGGCTGCGCATCACAGAAGGCATAGAATTGGCGCGCTATGAAGAGCTGGCAGGTGCACCGCTCGACCGGTTTAAGATTGCGGGGCTTGAAGGTTTGGGTTTTGTCACTCAAGCGCAAGGTCGCCTGATGGCAACGCCGCGTGGCCGCCCGATACTCAACGCAATCATCCGTGAACTGAATGGTTGAGCGCATCTATCATATCGGTCCTCATCGTTATGAAGCGACGAGTATTGATGCAGGCCTCCATGTGGTGGCAACACCCATTGGAAACCTCGGTGACATAACCATTCGCGCCCTCAATGTTTTGGCAGCGGCTGACTATATTCTGTGCGAAGACACGCGTGTGACCTCGCGCTTGTTGGAGCGTTATGGCATTCGTAACACCATGAAACCCTATCATGAACACAATGCTGAAAAAGTGCGCCCAGCCATTATTGCTGCACTTCATGAGGGAAAATCATTTGCACTTGTCAGTGATGCAGGTGTGCCCCTCGTGTCTGACCCGGGCTATCGATTGGTACAATCTTGCATCGCAGAAGGCCTCGTTGTTACTGGAGTGCCCGGTGCTTCGGCGGTGCTGACAGCATTAGCACTCTCTGGCTTGCCAACGGATTGCTTCACTTTTATTGGGTTTTTACCACAAAAGTCTAAAGCGCGAATTGATATTCTCACCGCGTTCAAGAAAGTGCCATCGACACTGATCGCCTTTGAAAGCCCGCACCGCATTATTGATGCATTGGCAGATGTCACCACAGCATTGGGTGAACGACCTGTGGCCATGGCGCGCGAACTCACCAAACTTCATGAAGAGGTTTTGCGTGGCACAGCCGCTGAAGTGCGGGAAATTTTGCAGGCGCGTGAATCTGTCAAAGGTGAAATCTGTTTGGTGATTGCGCCTCCACAAGATGAGCGAGTGGAAATTTCCAATGATGAAATATCTGATGCGATAGACGCGGCCCTCATAGAGCACGCACCCAGCAAGGCTGCCAATCTGGTTGCTAAAGCTTTAGGCCTGACCAAAGATGAAATATACGCGCGCATTCTCAAACTTAAAGGCCAAAGCGAGTGAAACGCCAACAGGCGGAAAAGCGTGGGCACTGGGCTGAAACGGCAGCTCTTATGGCTTTGCGTCTAAAAGGTTACCGCCTTCTCGCGCGTCGCTTCAAATCGCACCATGGTGAAATTGATTTGATTGTGAGGCGCGGCAAAACCACGGCTTTTGTTGAAGTCAAAGCCCGCAAAACCCACGACGAAGCCATAACCGCCGTTACCGTTTATCAATCGAAACGCATCGCTGCTGCCGCTGCTTTGTGGATGGCCAAAGATGCAGCGGCCGCGCAGAGTTATTGCAGATTTGATATTGTTGCGGTGAATGTTTATCTCTGGCCTAAACATATTGAAAATGCCTTTTCGGGAGATCGCTGAACCATGAGCCTTAAAATTGCAGTGCAATCAGACCCGATTGAGCTTTTTGATATATCCGGCGATTCCACATTTGCCATGATGTTGGCGGCACAGGGTCGTGGCCATTCGCTTTTCATCTATCATGTGAAATCACTGGCCTTTGAAAATAGTACTTTGTCAGCCGAAGGCCATGATGTGAAGGTGCAAGATGTGAAGGGGGCCCATTTTGAGCTCGGCCCTCGCAAGCGCATTGATCTTTCAACGCAAGACTCAATCCTCATGCGCCAAGACCCGCCCTTTGATATGGGCTATATCACGGCCACACATTTGCTTGATATGATCCATCCAAAAACACTAGTGGTGAATGACCCAACTGAAGTGCGCAATGCGCCTGAGAAGCTATTCATTCTGAAATTTCCAAACCTTATGCCGCCCACGCTGATCACGCGGGATGTCAAGGAATTGGAGAAATTCCGCCAGCATCACAATGATGTGATTTTAAAACCTCTTTATGGCAATGGTGGAGCGGGTGTTTTTCGAACCAATAAAGCCGATCAAAACTTCTCGTCAGTTTTAGAAATGTTCGCACAGCTTTATGGCACCGAGCCTTTTATTGCCCAACAATATTTACCAGACGTTCGCAAAGGTGATAAGCGTATTATTTTGGTCGATGGCAAAGTGGCCGGTGCAATTAATCGCATTCCAGCCGAACATGACAATCGCTCGAACATGCATGTGGGCGGCGTTGCGGCACCAACCACCATGACAAAGCGTGAATATGAAATTTGTGAAGCCATAGGCCCAGATTTGAAGAAGCGCGGACTCATTTTCACAGGCATCGATGTGATTGGCGATTTTATGACCGAAATCAATGTCACGTCGCCAACCGGAATTCGCCAAGTGAAGCGCTTTGGTGGAGCCGATATTGCTGCTCTTATTATCGATGCCATTGAGGCGAAGCGTTGAGCAAGCTCGACTTCATTGCTTTTGATGCCGATGACACACTCTGGCACAATGAGCGGCATTTCAAATTCACGCAAAAAATGTTCGTGGAATTATTAGGAAACTATGCAGGACACGATCACATTCATGCGCGCTTGCAAGCAGCTGAACGCAAGAACTTAAAATTCTATGGTTTTGGTATTAAAGGCTTCACATTGTCGATGATTGAAACAGCCATCGAACTAACTGATGGAAAAGTTGAAGGAAGGACAATCGCAAAACTTCTCGATCAAGGCCGTGAGATGCTTAATCATCCTGTTGAGCTTTTGCCTGGGGCCCGCGAAACGCTGGAACTTCTCCACAAAGACTATAAAATTCTACTCATCACCAAAGGAGACCTCGTTGATCAGCAGCGAAAAGTTGCGAGCTCGACTTTGAGTCATTTGTTTCACAGCGTTGAAATTGTAGCCGATAAAACCCCTGAAACCTACATTTCGATTTTCAAGAAGCATGGCTCAACTCCTGAGCGTGGGCTGATGGCCGGTAATAGTTTGAAGTCAGATGTCATCCCCATGTTGCAAGCGGGGGGATTTGGCATTCATGTTCCACATGAATTGATATGGGATTATGAGCACGAAGAAACGCCTCATCAGCACGAGCGGTTCTTTGAAGTGAAGAATGTGACTGAAACGGTGCCACTGGTGCACAAGCTTTCGATGAATGAATGAATGAATGATTTCAAGAAAAAGCCTTTCGCCACTCACGTGTCGTAATTCACCATTTTGCGCCAAACCTCGCTATATGACGTAAGGAGATGAACAAGCTCGAGATTGGTGTGATGTAAACCTAGCGGTTGAGGTGACTTCGCCGCCACAAGCAAAGCGGCCCCAGTCGTGGTACCTGTCGACGCGCTTGAGCCAACGAGCACATTTCTATGGGTTGCCGCTGAGAGCATGTCGAGCAAAACCATATTTGACGCAAGCGGCCCTTCGATAATGATGTCACCTTCTGCACCAATTAGTCCCAGACAAGTGGCCATCATCATTGCGAGATAGAAGGACACTGCAACATGGCACTTTTCTGGTGTAAATTTATCAGCATTTATCCATCGGAATTTTTGATCAGGGAAGGGTCCACTTCCTCCAACGACAGATGGCAGAAGCATGGAGCCAGATTTGAGAACGTCTAGAACATCTTCGTCTCGTGCCTCTCTAGTGCGCCCTTCCATTAAAATCTGATATTCCCGCCCACCCATAAATCGTGCCGAAGGGATAGGGTGGCCGTATGCACTCACATTCAGAAGAGTATCGCGGCGTGGGTCTAAAGTCGGCACTGCGGTTCCCAACGCCATAGCGATCACCCATGTTCCGGTTGAGACAACCGAACACGGCGCTTTGTGTTGTAAAAGATGCGGCACCAGCGACGCGTTTGAATCATGAATGCCGCAATAGACCGGCGTATTTGGATCAAGCCCAGTGAGTTTGGCGATTTCTGGCAGCAATGGCCCCAGCACGTCAGATGCTTGGCGCATTGGTGGCATCAGTGAAGTCCAGTTGCAAGTCTCAACCAATGAAGAATATGTGGCGGCTTGCGGTGCCCATAAATCCGTGTGGCAACCCAGTGAAGTGACTTCAGATGTTGCAACACCGGTGAGGCGGCAGCTCCAGTATTGTGGATAGAGCAGCAATCGAGTGGCCAAACTAAAGGCATCCGGAAATTTTTGCTGTTGCCAATAGATTTGCGCTCCCAAATTCAGGCCTATCGGCAAGCGCGGCGATCCCGTTTCTGAAAAATCAGGGCGAATTGAATTGTAACCTTCGGCAATTTCGTCGGGCCCATGAAACTCATAGTCCAATATTGGCAATACCAAATCCCCGTGATCATCCACCAAAGCTGCAGTGGCCCCGTGGGTGGTTACAACAACAGCATCAACCTTGAAGGCGCGATTAAGGTCTCTCAAACTTTCAAGAATGAAATTCCACAGGCCATCGACATCGGCATGGGGATACAGCCCCAATTTCAAAACCACGTTTGGAGTTTTGCGAATGGCAACTTCGGTTAAAGTTGTAAGATCAACAATAGCGAGTTTGGCATTGGTTTTCCCAATATCGATGACAGCAACATGTTTCATCGGTTACATCATATGGAAAACAGTTTCGAGGGGTTCTGAAACAGGCTCGTTGTTAGGCTTGCATTCCATAATATCAGCCATATGTGTCCACCATTTTTTCATCACGTCATGATGAGGCGACGCATCCATTTTATGATCTTTAATGCGCCACAAAACACCAAACAAAATATTGGTCTCTTCATCAAGATGAATAGAATAGTCCGAAACACCAGCTTCCTTCAACAGAACAACCAATTCTCGCCAAATCTCATCATGGCGTTTGATGTATTCGGCTTTCATGCCGGGGTTGAGTTTCATTTTGAAGGCATATTTTTCTTGGGTCATGCTTTGATCAACCATCCAAATCGACGCCATAAAATAGGAAGGGCAATGATGATGATCAGAAGCAGGCCAATAAAAATTGACATTACAATGCCCGGCACATTGAGCAGGCCCAACCCAAACGTCACCAACCCCATAATGAATGCCGCCAACACCACACCAATAATGCTGCCAGCACCGCCCAGAATGCTAACCCCACCCAGCACCACCATGGTGATGGCTTCGAGCTCATAACCTTGCGCAATGGAAGGGCGTGTGGAACCAAGGCGCGAAGTGAGCAATATCGATGCAATGCCTGCCATTAAACCTGTCAAACAAAACAAAATAAATTTGATGCGTTTCACGCGTACCCCAGAGAACTGTGCGGTGACTTGATTGTTGCCGATGGCAAAAATGCGTCGTCCAAAATTAGTGCGATGAAGCAGAAACCAGTAGATGACTGCGGCGACAAGAAAGAGTGCAAACTCAAACGAAATCACCCCCCACACATAGCCTTGGCCAAAAAACGCAAAACTTTCCGGATAGCCTTTATAGGCTTGGTCGCCCAAGATAATGAAAGACACACCGCGAAACAGGCTCATGGTGCCAATGGTCACCACGATGGAGGGCAGACCCAAACCTGTAACCAGGAAGCCGTTGAACACACCGCAGGCTAAGCCCACGGCAATACCGATGATCACCAAACCAAAAGTGCCCACGCCAAATTGCGCAGCAAAGCCCATCAATGTTGAGGTCAGTGCCATGGTGGCAGCAACCGACAAATCAATCTCGCCAGAAATAATCAGCAGCGCCATGGCCAGTGCTATCAACGCCTTTTCCGCGAAATTAAACGTGAGATCGGAAAGCGCATAGGCATCCAGAAAATAGGGTGATGCCAAACTGTTGGCGATAAAAATGGCAACCGCCACCAAAACCAAAAGGCTTTCCCATGACAGCAAAATGGATGTGAGGGCTTTATCTAAGCGATCAGGAATATGGCGAACGGTGGGCGCTGCGCTCATGCTGTTTCAGCCTTTTTCAAAATGATGCGGCCTTGCTTGCGTTCGCTCCGCGCATTTAAAACGATGGCAAAAATGATTGCACTGCCAGAAATCGCCATTTGCCAAAACGGAGAGATGTTAATCACGGGCAGCGCATTCGAGATAATGCCCAGGAACAACGAGCCAAGCACCGCACCACCCACTGATCCAATGCCACCCGCAATGGATATGCCACCAATCACACAGGCAGCGATGATGTTCAGTTCATAACCATTGGCCACTTCCACCGATGCGATCACATAACGCGAAATCCATAAATACCCCGCAAGCCCTGCCAGCAATCCCGACATGCAGAAGGCCACAAACTTTGTGCGACCGCCATTGATCCCCGTATAGACAGCAGCCGTGGGATTTACACCGATGGCAAATATAGAACGCCCCAAGGGCGTGCGGGTGAGAAACACTTGGAACACAATTACCACCAGAATGGCGGTAAGCGAGAGCACTGGAATTCCAAAAATATCTACACGTTGGAAATTGATAAACTCCGGGCTCATCTTATCGGCATTTACCCACTTGCCACCAGATATGACGAAGGTAGAGCCGCGATAAATCGTCAACGTGCCAAGTGTCACAACAATGGGCGGAATGCCCACTTTCCAAACGAGTGCACCATTGATGGCACCGAGAATTAACCCCACAAACATTGCAACAATAATCAACACAAAAATTGGAATGCCGGGGTGGCTGGCATTCAACATAGCAACCACCATGCCAGTGAAGCAAAGGTTTGCAGCCATGGATAGGTCAATCGAGCGTGTGAGAATAACCGACATTTGGCCAAGCGCCAAAATGATCAAAATTGAAGTGTCGTTGAAAATCTGGCCCAAATTGATAGGCGATGCAAAGCTTGGCGAACGCAGCGTGATTGCACCAATCATCGCAGCGATAACGATGGCCAGCCACACTTCGCGGATTTTGAAAATATCTTTCATTGCAGAATTCCTGCTGCGGCTTTCACCAAAGTTTCGGGCGATAGATTTTTGTTTTCGAATATCTCTTCAATCTTGCCAGAGCGCATCACCACAATGCGGTCGGCCATGCCCAAAACTTCCGGCAGTTCCGATGATACCATGATCACCGATAGTCCTTCAGCCACCAGCTCTGCCATGAATTCATGAACAGCAGCTTTGGAACCAATGTCGATGCCCTTGGTGGGTTCATCCAAGATGATCACTTTGGGTGACGTGGCCAGCCATTTCGCAATAACAATTTTCTGTTGGTTGCCACCCGAAAGCGTGCCCACGTCTTGGCTAAGGGACGAAGCCCGTAAGTCTAAGCGCTCGGTGTAAGTGCGGGCCAAATCGAACTCTTCCTTCAATCGCAATACGTTTGATTTTGATGTGCGATCGAGTGATGGCAATGACACATTCATAAATATAGGAAGTCCAATCACAACACCTTGGCGGCCGCGTTCTTCTGGCACGTAAACAATACCAGCATTGATCGCTTCTGCAGGAGATGTGATTTTTAACGGCACACCCTCCAATGATATTTTTCCGCCACTTGTTTTGGTAATGCCAAACAGCGCGTGCATCACTTCACTGCGCCCCGCACCCACCAAGCCATAAAAACCAAGAATTTCGCCTTTGTGCAATTCAAATGAAATGTCTTCAAACTCTGTCGGGTGAGAAAGCTCTGAAACGCTTAAAACACTCATCCCAATATTGGCTTTGCGGCTTGGAAAAATATGGTCGACGGGCCGACCCACCATCAGTTTGATAATTTCGTTCTGCGTGGTGTCCCGCAACAAGCCCGCACCCACCAAAGCCCCATCACGAAACACTGTGTAGCGATCGGCAATACGGTAGATTTCATCAAATTTATGGCTGATGAAAAGAATGGCTTTGCCTTCTGATTTCAAAAATTCAATCAGCTCATAAAGCTCGCCAATTTCTTTGGCGGAAAGGGCCGCTGTGGGTTCATCCATCACCACAATTTTTGAATCAATTGACATGGCGCGCGCCACAGCCACCAAATGCTTGTTGGCAATGCCGAGATCACGCAATCGCGCATAAGTATCAATGTGGCTGGCGTGCATTTTATCCAGAACGACACGCGCTGCCCCATGCATAGCTTTTAAATCAAGCAGCCCCACCTTGTTACGCGGTGCATGGCCAAGATAAATATTTTCGCCAACTGTTAAATCATCAAACAACACAGTTTCTTGATGAATGGCAGCAATACCGAGTTTGAAAGCTTCTTGCGCTGTAGATAAAACTACGGGCGTGCCATTCACGCTGATTTCGCCAGCATCGGGTTGATAAATTCCGGTGAGTATTTTTACGAGTGTGGATTTGCCAGCCCCATTTTCACCGATCAATGCTGTCACTTGGCCAGGGTAAAGCGCCAAGCTCACATCGCTCAAAGCCTTCACGCCGGGGAATGATTTGCTGATGCCGCTTAATGTGAAGCAGTGTTCGGTAGTGACTGCGGATGACGGTTGGACAGGTTTGTTCATTTCACCCACGCGAAACGCTGTGTTGGATTATAAAAAATGCGGCGGAGACAATGCTCCGCCGCAAACCTCACAAGATCAATAGATCTTAGAGAATTCTTCGATGTTCTTCTTGTCGAAGGTGAATGGAGGAGCCATAGCGGCTGAGTTCGTGTCATCCAAAGTCACTTCGCCAACTGAACCAATGGAAAGTTTTGCACCTGGCTTGGCTTCCATTTTCTTCACGGCAATATCGTGTGCGAGGTAAATGGCAGAATATCCAAGATCAATCGGGTTCCACAAAGCAACAGCCTGCGATGAGCCATTGTCGATGAACTTCTTGAATTCAGACGGCAGAGCCAAACCAGTTACGTTCACTTTGCCAATCAGTCCAGCATCCGTCAC
The DNA here is from genome assembly GCA_025359215.1 of Hyphomicrobiales bacterium. Classification (GTDB taxonomy): domain Bacteria; phylum Pseudomonadota; class Alphaproteobacteria; order Rhizobiales; family Aestuariivirgaceae; genus Aestuariivirga. Next base: position 19,790 of record JANYHE010000066.1, on the reverse strand, counting down.
CACTTGAGCAGCAGCCACAACACCAACTGTTGTTGGAGCAATGATGGCCTTCAAGTTAGGATAGGTCTTGAGCAAGCCTTTTGCTTCGTCAGTGCTTTTTGCTGAGTCATCATCGCCATAAACTGTGGCAACCAATTTGATCTTCGGGAATTTTTCTGGAAGAATCTTCTTGGCTGCTTCAATCCAAGCATTTTGGTTTGTTGCAGTTGATGCAGCAGAGAGAATGGCCACTTCGCCACCATCTGGCAGATAATCAGCAGCAAGCTTAATAATGGTTTCACCAATCAAGCCAGTGTCGGATGGGTTAAGATGCATTTGGCGGCCAGCGGCAGCCACACCTGAATCCCAAGAGATAACAGTAATACCGCGTTCCATGGCTTTTTTCAAAACCGGAACAAGTGCATCGCCATCATTTGCTGAAATAGCAATTGCATCCACTTTTTGTGCAATCAAAGTATTGATCACTTCAATTTGTGCTTCAGCAGTCGCTTTAGTTGGGCCTGTGTAGATCACATCCACATCGCCCAATTCTTTTGCAGCCTTTTCGGCTCCCTTAGCGGCAGCATCAAAAAAGCCGTTGCCGAGAGATTTAACCACCAAAGCAATTTTCACATTGGCGGCATAAGCATTTCCGGCAAACAGAGCGGTTGAAAGCGCTGCAGCCATCATAAGTCTTCTAGAAAGTTTCATAGGATCCTCCGTTGTTTTCAGTTCATTATATCAGCGCGTTTGACGAGGTTTGATCCTCTGTCTTCAGCGAAGATTCTTCTTTTCTCGAAGCGGGCAGGGTGGCTATTTTGACTGCAACTCCTGCATCTTCGAGCATTTTAATTTCAGTTTCACCAACACCATCATCGGTGATCACTGTAGCGATGCGCTTCAGGCCACACAGAATAAGGCTGGAACGTTGGTCAAACTTTGACGAGTCAACCAACACGACGAGTTCTTCGGCCTGATCAATCAACTTGTGTTCAGCTTGAATGAGCAGTGGATCAGACTCCATCAAACCCATAGGCCCCAGTCCTTGCGCACCCATAAACATGCGGCGCGCATAAAAATTGCGGCTCACATCATTTTCAAAAGGCGAAAGTACGATGTTTTGTTCGCGGTAAATCGTGCCCCCGGGAAGGGTGACGGTGTTCTTGGAATGCTTCAATAAATGCTCAGCAATAGGAAATGAATTTGTGAAAACCGGAAGCCGCTTGGCGCCGAGAAAATGCACCATTTGAAAAGTCGTGGTGCCACCATTGATGATGATCGGCTCGCCATCCACGCACATTTCAACTGCAAGTTTGGCAATGGCGCGCTTCTTGTTGGTGTTCAGAGTGGCATTTACATTGAAAGGTCTGCCAATCAAACCGCTCACTTGTGGAGGGTTCAACGCTTCAGCGCCACCATGAACGCGCTTTAAAAGTTTGCGGTGCTCAAGGTCCGCAATATCTCGCCGTATCGTGGCTTCGGATGCGCCAGTTAAGTCTACGATCTCTTTGACCGTGACGACTGGCTTCTCCCGAACCGCGCTGAGGATGGCGTTATGACGCTCTTTCTCATGCATAGTAATCTCCCATGAGCAAATTGATAAGCACGAATTCGCGCATTGTCAATCATGAATGATCATCAAAGAATCATTTTTGTTAAAGTCTGATCGTTTTTGCGTGTTTGTGATTGACTTGGAGTGGGGTTCGTGAGAAATCTTGAAAAAAGAATTCGGGAGGTTCAGCCATGTCCACACCATCTATCACAATCCCCAGCCTATGGGATGACGCTAAGGCGGCAGCAATGACTGAGGCTGAACGCTTGGTTTATCGTTCCAATCTTTTAGGGTCCGACAAGCGCGTAACCAATTATGGTGGCGGTAACACGTCGTCTAAAACTATAGAAATAGATCTTCTTACCGGCCAAAAGGTCGAGGTGCTATGGGTGAAGGGTTCGGGCGGCGACAGCGCTTCAATCAAGCTTGATGGCTTTGCAACACTCTACATGGAAAAGCTGCGGGCCTTGAAAGGGCTTTATCGTGGTGTAAACTTTGAAGATGAAATGGTGGATTATCTTCCCCATTGTACTTTCAAATTAAATCCCCGCGCGGCATCCATTGATACACCACTCCATGCCTATGTGCCGAAACCTTTTGTCGATCATATGCACCCTGATTCCATTATCGCCATTGCCGCCTCAAACAATTCAAAAGAATTGACCAATGAAATATTCGGCGAGCGCATTGGTTGGTTGCCATGGAAAAAGCCTGGTTTTGAATTGGGCCTGTGGCTGGAAAAATTCTGCCTCGAAAATCCGAAAGCCATCGGCGTAATATTAGAAAGCCATGGCCTGTTCACTTGGGGGGTTACACCCAAGGAGTGTTACGAAACCACGCTGGCTATCATCAATGAGGCAGCAAGCTGGTTTGAAAAGAAATCAAAAGGTGTTGCTGCTTTTGGTGGCGCACATACAAAATCATTGAGCGCTGCGGAACGCCGCGCCATTGCCGCAAAATTAATGCCGCGCATTCGCGGGCTCATTTCGGGCGCGCAACACATGGTGGGGCATTTTGATGATGGGGCGGTAGTTCTTGAATTTGTAAATTCGAAAAACTTAAAATCACTCGCTGCGCTTGGCACATCTTGCCCAGATCATTTTCTGCGCACCAAAATCTGCCCGCTGGTCATTGAGTTTGATCCAGCAAGGCCAGATTTGCCGATTGTTGAACAGCGTTTAAGCGCAGACATCGCCACATATCGTGAAGGTTACCAAGCCTATTATGACCGCTGCAAGCACGCCAATTCACCAGCGGTGCGTGACCCTAATGCTGTAGTTTATCTCATGCCCGGCGTTGGCATGTTCACCTTTGCCAAGGACAAAGCTACAGCGCGCATTTCTGCTGAATTCTATGTGAATGCTATTAATGTGATGCGCGGTGCTTCAGCGGTGTCCACTTATGTGGGGCTTCCAGAACAAGAAGCTTTCAACATTGAATATTGGTTGCTGGAAGAAGCAAAACTATCGCGCATGCCAAAGCCGAAATCGCTCGCAGGTCGCGTTGCCTTGGTGACGGGTGGTGCAGGTGGCATTGGCAAAGCGACAGCAGCAAGATTGCTGCGCGAAGGCGCTTGCGTGATGCTGGCCGATATCGATGAGACTGCATTAGTTGCTGCACAAGTTGAACTCAGTGCCGCGTTCGGAAGAGATTTCATTCGCGGCGTTTTGATCAATGTGACCCAAGAAGAGCAAGTGATCAAAGGCTTTGCAGAAACCGCTGTTGAATTTGGTGGCTTGGATATTCTGGTGTCTAACGCGGGGCTGGCCTCATCTGCCCCCATTGCGGAAACCACATTGGCGTTGTGGAACAAGAATATGGATATTCTGTCTACGGGCTATTTCCTCGTCTCGCGCGAAGCCTTCAAAGTGTTTAATGCACAAGATATTGGAGGCAATGTTGTGTTTGTGGCATCGAAAAATGGTCTGGCCGCTTCACCCAATGCCAGTGCTTATTGCACGGCAAAGGCCGCAGAAATTCACCTCGCGCGTTGCTTGGCACTTGAAGGTGCTGAGAAGCAAATTCGTGTGAATGTGGTGAACCCTGATGCTGTTCTGCGTGGCTCGAAAATTTGGCAAGGCGAATGGCTGGAACAACGCGCCAGCACTTATCAAACCGACAAGTCAGGCTTGGAAGATATGTATCGCCAGCGTTCTATGTTGAAGCGTTCGGTTTATCCTGAAGATATTGCCGAAGCGATTTACTTTTTAGCGTCCGATGCTTCAGCCAAATCCACAGGTAACATTATCAACGTCGATGCGGGCAATGCCCAGGCGTTCACGCGCTAAGGAGAGTGAGTTATGGCTGACACAATGATCGAAACCAGTATTGTTGAAAAAGACAATGCGGCACGCCTTGCAAACTTGAAAAACGATTACGAAAACCTTGGCGAAAAACTTGCCCGCCGCGGCATAGCGATTTCTGATATTTTACAAAAAGTTTCGGCCTTTGCTGTCGCCGTCCCGTCATGGGGTGTGGGCACAGGCGGCACGCGATTTGCACGCTTTCCCGGCGGTGGCGAGCCGCGCAATATTTTTGACAAGATCGAAGATTGCGCCGTTATTCAACAACTCACCAGGGCCACTCCAACGGTGTCTTTGCACATTCCGTGGGACAAAGCTGATCCACGTCAATTGAAGCAAGCTGCAAGCCGCTTTGGTTTGGGCTTTGATGCCATGAATTCAAACACGTTTTCTGATCAGCTTGGCCAAGCCCACTCCTATAAATTCGGCTCACTCACACACGCCGATGCTGCTGTACGAAACCAAGCCGTGGAGCACAATTTAGAGTGCATCGAAATCGGTAAAACACTGGGCTCCAAAGCGCTCACAATTTGGGTGGGTGATGGATCCAACTTTCCGGGCCAAGTGAATTTTGCAAAATCATTTGAGCGTTATCTCGACTCCGCCAAAGCAATTTACGCAAGCTTGCCTGCTGATTGGCGTTTGTTCACTGAGCATAAAATGTATGAGCCCGCTTTCTATTCTACCGTGGTTCAAGATTGGGGCACCAATTATATTATCGCCAAAGAACTGGGCGACAAAGCTTCCTGCTTGGTGGACCTTGGCCACCATGCGCCCAATGTAAATATTGAAATGATCGTTTCGCGACTCATTCAATTTGGCAAACTCGGCGGCTTTCATTTCAACGATTCAAAATATGGCGATGATGATTTGGATGCGGGTTCAGTCGATCCTTATCGCTTGTTCCTTGTGTTCAATGAATTGGTGGATGCTGAATTGAACAAAGCCAAAGGCTTCAATCCCGCCCATATGCTGGACCAAAGCCATAACGTGACCGATCCAATTGAAAGCCTCATGCTTTCCGCCATTGAGGTGCAGCGTGCCTATGCGGCGGCCCTATTGGTGGACCGCAAAGCTCTCACAGCTTATCAAGAAAGCAATGATGCTTTAATGGCCACGCAAACACTGAAAGTAGCGTACCGCACCGATGTGGAACCCATTTTGGCCATGGCGCGGTTTAATTCTGGCGGGGCAATTGATCCGGTGACCGCGTACCGCGCTAGTGGCTATCGCAAAATGATTTCTGAAGTTCGACCAACTGTGGCAGGCGGCAGCGGGGGCATTGTTTGATGATCAGCAACTCTAAATGATGCAGTTTGATCTGGCGGCCGGATGCCGACGAGGTGTCTTAAAGCCAAATCTCTGCACTCTTCCTGCGATTGAGTATCTAGGTGGGTCAGCCAAAATGACCTTCGAGTCAATCACTCCAGCTATTTAAAGTTGCTTCGTCACCGCAAAACAAAACGAATGGCCATCGCCACAATGCCCACGGCGGCAACACCCATAAACCAATAGGCTATGAACCAAGCCAGCTGGATGAAGCGTCTTTTTTCCATCAGTGATAACCATGCGCGCTGTCGATCTTGCCGCGAAACACCCAGTAAGAATAGGCCGTGTAGGCTATGATAATTGGCACAAGCACGAGAACCCCCGGCAGTAAGAATTTTAAGCTTTCGGGAGGCGCTGCGGCTTCGTGAATAGTGAGAAATGGTGGCACGATATAAGGGTAGAAACTAATGCCAAGCCCTACGAATGTAAAAACAAAAAGCCCAAGTGCCGCGATGAACGGTTTTGCATCTCTTTCCAATTTCAATCCGCCAAGAATTGACCACGCGCAGAATAAGACAAGCACAGGCACAAGCATTGTATAGATCATCGCAGGCCAGGTGAGCCAGCGCGCGTAATAGACCGGTTGCAAAAAGGGGGTCCACAGGCTGACAAGGCCAATGAGAACCAACAGGCCCAGTGTCGCCCATTTTGCAAACTGCCGCATACGGGCTTGTAAGGCATTAGTGGTTTTCATGTTAAGCCATGTCGAGCCCAGAAGCACATAGCCAATTACAACTGCAACACCCGTCAAAAGCGAGAAGGGCGTGAGCCAATTCCACCAGCCACCAGCATAGGCTCGGTTGGCAACCGGAATACCTTGGACCAATGCGCCAAGGGCGACTCCTTGTGCTGTTGCCGCCACCAATGAACCTAAAAAGAATGAGCAGTCCCATAGAAACTTTCCACGCTCCGTGCGCCACCGAAACTCAAACGCAACGCCGCGCAATATGAGCCCAACCAACATTGCAATGATCGGCGCATAAAGTGCTGGAAGAACGACAGAATAGGCCAAGGGAAATGCCGCGAGCAAACCGCCGCCACCTAGCACCAGCCACGTTTCATTGCCATCCCAAATTGGAGCAACACTGTTCATCATGAGATCGCGCTCGGAAGTTGACTTTGCAGTTGGAAAAAGAATCCCGACCCCCAGATCAAATCCGTCAAGGATCACATAGGCCAACACAGCAAATGCAACGATACCAGCCCACAAGTTTTGAAGATCGAATGTAAACATCAAGCCTTTCCCTCTGTTGCGATAGCTATGGCGGGCGTAATGCCAGCGCTCCGGATGGGTGCATGAGAAATATCATCAAACGGCTTGGGCAGCACGTTGCAAAGCCGCAAGATGTAAAAAACACCGGCGCCAAACACAAAGAAATAGACGACGATAAAAATTAGCAACGAAGTGCCAACAGCAGCCGCATCGATGGGTGCAACTGATTGCGCCGTGCGGAGTTGGTTATAAATAGTGAAGGGCTGCCGTCCTACTTCCGTTGTGATCCAGCCTGCAATCACAGCAATAAAGCCAGCGGGTGCCATGGCAAGGCTGGCTCGGTGCAACCACCGGTCTTTGAATAGCCCATCGCGCTGAAACCGGCGTGCCAAACTCCAAACGCCTAGCCCGAGCATAGCAAAGCCCAAACCCACCATCACGCGGAAAGACCAAAACACAATTTGTGCCGGTGGCCGCTCGTCAGGAGGAAATTCTTTCAGCCCCTTGATCACACCATCGCTGTGGTGGGTAAGAATGAGCGATCCAAGTTTTGGAATAGCAATCTGATAACGGGTCACCTCGGCCTTATCGTCAGGCACACCAAACAGAATGAGCGATGCTCCCGCTTCAGTGTCGTAATGGCCTTCCATGGCCGCAATTTTTGCAGGTTGATATTCCAATGTGTTCAGCCCATGCATGTCGCCAGCAAAAATTTGCAAAGGGGCAACTATTGTGGCCATCCACATGGCCATTGAGAACATTTTGCGCGCTGCCCTCTGGGTGTTATCACGCAATAGATGTAAGGCCCCCACCGCGCCAATAAAAAATGCCGTAGTCAAGTAAGCCGCCAAAACTGTATGCGTGAGACGATACGGAAATGAGGGTGTGAAAACGATAGCCCACCAATCAACCGGAACAAACTGACCATTGGCAGCTATAGCAAACCCTTGCGGCGTTTGCATCCAACTGTTCACAGCAATTATCCACGTGGCAGAAATTAATGTGCCAATGGCAACCATCAAAGTCGCTAAGAAATGAAGCTTTGGCCCAACGCGTGTCAGACCAAACAACATTACACCCAAGAAGCCTGCCTCAAGAAAAAACGCCGTTAAAACTTCATAGCCCATTAAGGGCCCAATGATTGGCCCTGCCTTATCGGAGAACACACTCCAATTAGTGCCAAATTGGTAAGACATCACAATGCCAGACACCACGCCCATGCCAAAAGCCACAGCAAAAATTTTTTTCCAATAGTTGAAGAGATCGAGATAAACGCGGTCTTTGGTCCACAACCACAAGCCGTTCAAAACGCCGAGATAGCTTGCAAGGCCGATTGAGAACGACGGAAAAATAAAGTGAAACGTAATCGTGAAGCCAAACTGCATTCTGGCTAACAAAACAGCATCCAAATGATCAAACATGACAGACCTAACTTTTTGCTTGTAACTCTTCTACGCCTAGATGTTGGCTCAGGAACACTTTTCCGGTGAGGTGTGGCAAAAAGCCTGATTTCTGGAGCTTATCCATAACAGGGCCTTTAACCTCAGAAAGATGAAACCTGACACCGCCGTCGTGCAGTCGATTATTGATGCTCTCGAGGCTTTCTAACGCGCTGAGATCAATATCATTCACAGCACTGCAAACAAGGATAATGTCTTTAATTTCTGAGCGTCTGGAGAGTTCGGCATTGATTTCATCTTCCAAAAAACGCGCATTTGCAAAAAAGAGGCTTTCATCGACGCGCAGCGATAACAAAGAGTTATGTGTCTCAACGTCGTGCCGCTTGATATTACGGAAATGCTCGGTTCCCGGAACACGGCCGATCACTGCAATATGGGGTCGAGAAGTTTTATAAAGTTGGATCAAAATGGAAAGCACAACACCAGCCACAATCCCGGCCTCAACACCCACACTTAATGTCAAAACAATTGTGGCAGCCACGGCTGCAAAATCCGACTTTGCATAATTCCAAGTGCGCTTGAGAATGGAAAGATCGACCAATGAGAGCACAGCCACGATAATGGTGGCTGCCAGCGTTGCTTGTGGCAAATAAGCCAATAGTGGCGTGAGAAAAAGTGTTGCTCCTGCAAGCCCCACCGCTGTGAACGCGCCAGCCGCTGGCGTTTCAGCACCCGCATCAAAATTAACTACCGAACGCGCAAATCCACCCGTCACTGGAAAGCCTCCTGAAATTGAAGCGGCGAGATTTGAAACACCAAGACCAATTAATTCTTGATCAGGTTCAATGCGTTGGCGGCGCTTGGCGGCCAAGGTTTGACCCACTGAAACGGATTCGACAAATCCAACAATTGAAATCAGCAAAGCAGGCAGCGCAAGATTTTGCACGAGCGATAGAGAGAAATTTGGTAAGGACAAATTTGGCAACCCACGTGGAACTGCACCAACAAGTTTCACCCCATGCGCACCAAGATCGAAATACCAAGCAATAAAGGCAGTGGCGGCCAACGCAAATATAGGTCCGGTTCTAGCAAAAAGATCAGCCATACGAGGCCGAAAACCTGATAACAACAAAAGTGGTCTTAATCCTTTGCGCACCCAAAACAAAAAGAGTGTTGCACCCAGACCAATCGCAGCAGTGATCAGATTGGTGCCGCCAAGATTGGGGACGAGAGATTTTCCCAACTCAATCAAATTCTCTCCGCTGGCTTTCACACCGAGAATATTTTTAATTTGCCCCGCTGCAATCAAAAGACCTGAAGCCGTGATGAAGCCTGCGATAACAGGGTGCGAGAGAAAATTGGCAAGGAAACCCAATCTAAAAACGCCAAGTGCCAATAGTATAAAACCTGAAAGGGCCGCCAGTGTTATGGCCGCGGCCGCATATTCTGCTGGGCTTGAAAGGCCTAGTTTGCTGAGAGCCGCTGCCGTCATGAGTGAGACAACCGCGACAGGGCCCACAGCTAGTGTGCGGCTGGTGCCGAAAATGGCATAGGCGATCAGGGGCAACATCGAAGCATAGAGCCCCACTTCAGCAGGAAGGCCAGCCAACAACGCATAGGCCAGCGACTGTGGCACCAGCATGATAGTAACAATTGCTGCAGCAACAAAGTCACTGACCAGCTGATCACGCGTGTAGACGCGGCCCCAGCCGAGGATCGGAAAATAGCGATTCATATTTTGATTAGCCTATGAGTTCAGGTTTTGCGTACCATTCTTTGCCTTTAAGCATCGCGTGCCAATAGATTGGCGGAAGCAAGCGCTCTTTCAGCAGCCATGCCAGTTTGCTTGGCTTTTGGCTGTCGATCATCCATGGTGGGAAAGTGGGCAAAAGCTTGCCGCCATAACCAAATTCAGCAAAAATAATTTTTCCTCGCTCAACAGTCAGTGGGCATGAGCCGTATCCGTCATATGATGCAGTGCCTGTGCACAGGCCCATGTCTTTCAAAATATTGTTCGCAACAACGGGGGCTTGCTTTCGGGCAGCCGCAGCTGTTTTTGCATTGGGTGCGTTCATCACATCTCCCAATGCCCAGATGTTGGTGAATTTCTTATGGCTGAGTGTTGACTGATCAACATCCACCCATCCCGCTTGATCAGCCAAAGGGCTTGACCGAATAAAATCGGGAGCCTGTTGTGGCGGCACAACGTGGATCATATCGAACTGTGTTTCGATCGTTTCCTTTGTGCCATCGGCATTGGCCTTCGTAAACCAAGCCTTGTGGGCCGGACCATCAATTTTGGTGAGCGTGTGACCAAAGTTGAGCTTTGTGTTGTACTTTTTAACATAATCCATTAGAGCCGGAACGTAGTGTGCAACACCGAATAACACTGCGCCTGAATTATAGAATTCAACATCAATATTCTTTAGTGCGCCATTGCGCAGCCAATGATCAGCCGAAAGATAAAGCGCCTTTTGCGGTGCGCCCGCACATTTGATCGGCATGGGCGGTTGGGTGAAAATAGCTTTGCCTGATTTAAGATTTTGGACAAGCTCCCATGTGTAAGGAGCTAAATCATAGCGATAGTTGGACGTGACACCGTTTTTACCCAAGGTTTCACTTAAACCCTCAATGCCAGCCCAATTCAATTTCAGGCCCGGTGAAACGATGAGGCGCTTATAAATTATCTTAGGACAGCCTTCCAGAATCACCGCATTGTCTTCTGGTTCAAAGGCTGCAACTGCGGCTTTTATCCAGCGTACGCCACGTGGAATGAGTGAAGCCGTTGGTCTGGCGGTCGATTTAGCATCAAACACGCCACCCCCAACCAAAGTCCAGCCGGGCTGGTAATAATGCGTGTCTGCAGGATCTATGATAACAATATCAAGATCCCGTTGGCGCGCTAGCAAACTTGAAGCAGCTGCAATGCCCGCAGCCCCTGCACCCACAATAACAACATCGGCAGATGTCACCGAAGCCTGATCTTCAGCTTTAAGCGTTGGAGCTAAGCGTTGGCTCATTTCCCACATCATTGTGGAACGCGCGCCGGAGCGACAAAAGGCGAGCACAGGGCTTGGCATTTCTGCCATGGCTTTTGTAAAAAGTTCCGCATCTCTCTCCGTCACGCGACCTGAAATGACAGGAACATAGCGTGCTTCAAGTCCCGCAGCTTTTGCAGCCGCAGCGAGTTCCGCAAATGTCGGTTGATCACTGCCTTCACCATCGGGCCGGTTACAAATAATAGATTTGAAACCAGCCTCTGCTACATCCACTAATTCAGCGGGTAAAATTTGCACACTCGTCGAAAGGCGATTATTTACTTTTTTGAATTGCACGGCGTTTCTCCCTTTATTTTTTAAAGCGTATCCAACGGAACTTTGAGGAAGCGTTTACCGCTCTCATCTGGCTTAGGCAGTTCACCGGCCTTCATATTCACTTGAAGAGATGGGATAATCAGTTTGGGAATACCCAGTGTCAGGTCCCGCGCCTCCCGCATCGCTACAAATGCATCTTCTGTGATGCCATCTTTGGCGTGAATGTTATGTTCGCGCTGTTCTCCAACTGTCGTCTCCCATTTTATGTTGCGACCGTTAGGGCCATAATCATGGCACATGAATAATCGCATTTCGTTTGGCAGAGACAACACACGCTTAATTGAGCGAAAGAGAGCCCGCGCATCACCGCCCGGAAAATCAGCCCGTGCGGAGCCGCCATCGGGCATAAACAAGGTGTCACCCACAAAGGCAGCATTGCCTGCAACATGTGTCATGCAAGCGGGAGTGTGGCCAGGAGTGTGCAACGTGTGAACAGTCAAGGCACCTAATTGATAAGTGTCGCCATCATCAAAAAGTTGGTCAAATTGGCTACCATCGCGCTGAAATTCGGTGCCTTCGTTAAAAATTTTACCAAAGGTTTCCTGCACAATTGTAATGTTCTTACCGATGCCAATTTTGCCACCCAACGCTTGCTGCAAATAGGGGGCTGCAGAAAGATGATCGGCATGAACATGAGTTTCAATGTGCCATTCAACATTGAGATCATGCTGTTTAATGAAGGCAATAATCTCATCGGCTGAGACATGGGATGTGCGGCCTGCCGCATAATCAATGTCAAGTACACTATCGATGATAGCGCAGGATTTGGATTTCGGATCTTTCACGACATAACTGACCGTGTTGGTGAGGGTTTCAAAGAACGCTGTCACCTCAGGCTGCACGTTCATTTCAATAGAAAACGGGATCGATGTCATTTCCGTGCTCCTCAAGAGTGATGTCATGCTTTTACTGTTGATGTAGTAATGCCAATGTGCTTCAGAGCGATAATTCGTGCGGCAATCATGCCAATGAGCATGGCGGCCACAAAGATCATGGCTTGGCTAGATCCCGTGCCAAGGGCTGTAAATGCGGGGCCGGGACAAAAACCACCAAGACCCCAACCGATGCCAAAAATTGCAGGACCCACAATGATAGAAGTATCGAGAGCGATTTTCTTAGGCAGGTGAAATTGTTTATCAAAAATCGGCTGCTTGCGTTTCAATACAATTTTATAACCAAGATAAGTGACCAACGCACCAGCCCCCAAGACAAAAGCTAGGCTAGGGTCCCAGCCGCCTGATGGCATGGCGGCGAGATCTAAAAAGTTTTGAATTTTTTTGGGGTTAGACATGCCCGCCACAACAAGACCAGAACCAAAAAGCAAGCCGATCAGAAATTGTACAATAAGGGACATGGTGCGGCTCACATTAAATGGTGGGTGATAAAAGCTGTGACAATGGCCGTGGTCATAAAGGTGGCGACAGCCACCACTGACCGGAATGACAATCGCGAGAGCCCGCAAATGCCGTGGCCCGATGTGCAACCGTTACCCCATACGGAACCAAACCCGACCAGCAAACCAGCCGCAATCAGCAATGAAGTGCCGCCTATAATTGACATCGGCGCCCAAGCACCAGTGACTGCTGCATAAACAATCGAGGACACGATCACCCCGATTATGAAGACGATGCGGCCTATCGCATCATGATCAATAAAAGGTGGAAACATGCGCACGGCAATCCCGCTAATGCCTGCAATGCGGCCGTGGGTTGCCATTAGTAAGATGGCAGCACCACCGATCATGGTCCCCCCAATCGATGACGCGAAGGGCGTAAATTCTGTAATCATTGAAAATGACCTGTTATATATAACGCTTGAAGTTGCATTATTTTCGTATATTATAATAATCTAATATGTCAAGGATAATTTCTCATGCCTCTCGCACTGGTGCAACAATTGCAAGATCAACCCATGAATTTGAAAGAGATGGAAGCTAAGGCGGCACAAGCTGCAGAGCTGCTCTCAGCGATGGCCAATCCTACACGGCTGCTCATTCTCTGTGCCCTTGTAGATAAAGAACGGCCGGTGCACGAATTGGTCGCCCAAAGTGGTATCAGTCAAAGTGCTGTGTCGCAGCATTTAACAAAAATGCGCAATCTCAAATTGGTGTCAACACGGCGCGATGCACAGTCGATCTATTATCGCTTGGCCAGCGAGGAGGTGCGGCGCGTGCTTGAAGTGCTTTATGATATGTATTGCAAGGTTTAAATATTATCGAAGCATAACGTGGGTGAATAGAATGAATAATTTTTCAGAACGCCCTAATCATGTGCCGTGGCCACCGATTATTTATGTGACCGCAGCATTGATGGCATCTTTGATGCAAGCCTTCTTTCCCCTGCAAATGTCGTTTCTGCCAGGAAGTCTCATCTTTTTGCAATATTTGGGTTTGGCTTTGATAATCTCAGGTCTAGCGCTTGATGTTTCGGCCATGGTGACAATGGCACAAGCACACACCAATATTATGCCCAATCGTTCAGCTGAAAAACTTGTGGTAACAGGCCCGTTTCGCTTTACGCGCAACCCGATTTATGTTGGCAACACGGCCTTGCTTGTCGGTCTCGGATTGTGGTTTTCTAATCCTTGGCTCATTTGCGCTGCCATACCGGTCATCATCGCTGTCGACAGACTGGCGATCAGACGCGAGGAAGCCCATCTATCAAGCCGATTTGGAAATATTTTTGAAGCCTACGCAGCAAAAGTTCCTCGCTGGATATTTTAGGGGGTTGTGAAGCCAGCTCCAGCTTCACTCTGTTGACCATGGTTACGAAGGCAATCACCAAATTGAAAATTAAACCTAACCCTGCGTTTACCTTACAATTGAAAACAATTGCTCAGAGCTGCGCCATTAAAGCATTTTGAAAGGATCGAGCAGGCTAATAGGGGGTCTGATCCAGTATTGGCTAAAATGTTACGGCTAAGAAATTCGAGAAATAGAAATGCGAGTGTTGAAACCTTTAGTGCTGAAATCTGTAGGTATGACCCTGATCACGCTTGCCGCATCATTCTTGTCGGCTCAAGAAGCTTGCGCAGCAGCACAAAACAAGACGCTTAATATTTCTGTCACGATCAATTATGGCTGCAACCTCGCTGTATCGGATATGGATTTTGGCACGATAAGCGCCGTCACAGGCAGTGAAACAGCCACTTCAACAGTAACCGTGAATTGCACACCTGGCGCTTTATACCTTTTATCATTTTCTCCCAGCAGCTGGATCACAACGCGTGCGTCTGCAATGTCTAATCCAAGCAACGCTAAAATAAACTTCAATATGGCCTTGAACGGCGTTTGGGGTATCGGCAGCGGCACCACCACTATCAACGGTCAACTTGCGGCGACACCCGGTGCTCAAACTGGCGCTTATAAGAGCGTTGAAACCCTCTACGTCATTTACTAATTAATTTCCAACTGACTTAAGCTGCAAGGGCATGAGCGTACTCATGCCCTTTTGTTTTTTGCGCGCGGCTTTTTTTGCTCGCATTTTCACAACCTCCCACATCCTTTGATATTTTCATTTAGGGAGCATGATTAACAATCCCATAAGAAACGCGTGTTGTGAACTCCTTTGCAATTTTGCAAGCTATTGTATTTGTTGAGAATAGAAGATTTTTTAAAATCTGACAAACAGACGTGACTCATAATGAAGCAATTCAGAATCGAAAAGTTTACATAACTTCTGAACGGAATTTAAAAGCGCGCGAGCTAGGTTGTATTTAAGTTTGCAGGCGGAATTGTCAGGGCAAATCAAAATAAGAAATTTTCAACAGAGGTAAATTGAGTGATGCGTAAATATCTTCTCCCACTATCCGGTATTGCAATCTTGGCCGCCGCTAATGGCGCATTTGCAGCCAGTGCAACCAGCAATTTCAACGTGAAGGTTACTGTCAACACAGCTTGTACCGTATCTGCCACGGATTTGAACTTTGGTTCATTCACAGGTTCCATTCCAGCAGGCACAACAGGTTCGTCAACGGCAACCGTTTCCTGCAACAAAGGCACTTCTTATGCCTTGTCATTCGCAACTGGCGCTGGTCCAGCTGCTGCAACAGGCACAGCCACAGCGAACATGGCAAACGGTGCCAATCCAACAATTCCTGCCAACTTGACTGTTTCGACAACAGCTCAATCGGCCACTGGCGGTAACGATACCACGACCATCAACGGAACGATTGTTGCTGCTGTAACAAATCCTGCAGTAGGCACTTACACAATCGCTCAAGCGATCTACGTTCTCTACTAATAGAGAGTTCCACTTTTATCACAATGCAACCTTGGGGGCCTCGCTCCCAAGGACAGCTAATTTTTGTGTCAATCAATCGGCAAGCAGAGTAGGTAAGTTATGAAATTATTATTATGCTCGACAGTTTTGCTGGCTTTCGCAACTGCTGCCATGACAAGCTCGGCGATGGCAGCCAGCGCCACCAGCAATTTTAACGTCAAGGTCACAGTCAACACAGCTTGTACTGTATCCGCAACCGACTTGAATTTCGGCGCCTTTACAGGTTCCATCCCAGCAAACACAACCGGCACGTCCACAGCGACTGTGTCGTGTAACAAAGGCACATCTTATGCCTTGTCATTCGCAACAGGCGCAGGCCCCGCAGCCGCAACTGGCGCAGCCACAGCTAATATGGCCAACGGTGCGAACCCAACCATCCCAGCCAGTTTGACAGTTTCGACAACAGCTCAGACTGCAACAGGTGGCAACGATACAACAACAATCAACGGTAAAATTGTTGCTGCTGTTACAAATCCTGCTGTGGGCACTTACACGATCGCCCAGGCAATCTACGTCCTCTACTGATCGAGAATGCACCAATAAGGTGCGCCGTCAGTTGAGAAAAGTATTACAGGGAGGCGTCTCGTCAACTTTTTGGAGTTTTTTATGAGACGTATTAAATTGAAGAATATTTTTGCGAGTAGCTTAGCAATGGTCGCTTTGTCGTCCATCGCTGGGCCCTCATTTGCTGGTGCTTTACAGGTAAGCCCCATCAACATTGAAGTGCCGAGTGGCACTGCTACGACGGTTGAAAATCTCGCAAACAAAGGCACCACAGTCATCAACGCCCAAGTGCGTGTGTTCAAGTGGAACCATATGGATGGCAAGGAAAATCTGGTGCCAACCACTGATGTGGTGGCAAGCCCGCCCGCGTTGAAAATTCAACCAGGTGGCGTTGCCACTGTTCGTGTTGTACGCCTTCTCAAAACACCCGTGGTGGGTGAGGAAACCTATCGTCTGATCATCGACGATATTCCGCCACCGCCCGATAAAGAGGGTGGCTCAGTGTCATTTGCTGTGCGTCATGCCATTCCTGTTTTTTTCCAAGCGCCAGGCATCAAAAGCGAACTGAGCTGGAAAGCCAAGATGAATGGCCAAAGCCTTAGTCTTACTGCGACCAACATGGGCCAGCTTCATTCCCGTTTGTCGCAGCTGCTCATCAGCCAGAATGGCAAAGTTGTTGCCAGCGTGAATGGGTTGGCTGGATATGCTCTGCCCGGAGATTTTAGCACTTGGAAGTTAAGGGTTAAAGGCATTCAGACCGGTGCGACCATCCAAATCAAGGCATCTACAAATGATGGTCCAGTTGACACCAAAATACAGGTTCAATGACCGAAATTGGCTAGCTTACGGGCTGGCCAATTTTCTCATTGTTTGTAGCAGTGTAATATTTGGCTTGAACGGAGCGCAGGCAGAAGATTCTTTGCCGCCTCCCGGCCACTTAAATGATATTGTAAACACCAACCCGGTTGTGCCGCCCGCCAGCGGAGCTGATGGCTTGCCCGCACCCGGTCATCTTGTTGATGCTGGCGTTGAGACCCCCGCGCAAGACCAGCCTGCAGCTTTGCAGCTTGAAGTTTCGATTAACGGTTACAAAACAAACTTGGTCGCAGGTTTTAATCGTCGGGAAGATGGTAGTCTATCTGCAGCCCGCTCAGAGTTGGCCGACATCGGAGTGAAAGCGCCCGGACAAGGCAAAGATTCTGATCAAATTCCACTCCCGGCCATTTCTGGCCTCAGCTATGCTCTGGACGAGGCAACTCTTTCTATCAACTTGATAGTCGGGGATGAAGCGCGCATCCCAAAAGCCTATGACATTCTCCCTCAACAAGAAATGATGCGTGCTGATGGCGGCTATGGTTTCGTCATGAATTATTCAGCCTATGCCGCAGCCAATTCTATGCTCACAGATATTGCTCCGAGTTTCAGTGGTGCTTCCGTTAATTTTGACGCACATGCCTATGCGCCACTCGGTGTCTTACGTCAGACAGCCTCCGTCGGAACGACGACTTTTTCCGATTTTGCGGCAACAAGACTTGATACAACATGGACAACGTCTAACCAAGACAGGGCAGAGACCTATAGAGCAGGCGATCTCATCAGTGGCGGGTTAGGCTGGACAAGACCAATACGGATAGGCGGGCTTCAGGCTCAGCGTGATTTTGGAATCAGGCCCGATCTTGTAACCGCACCTTTGGTCAATTTGAAGGGCACTGCGGCTGTGCCCTCAACCCTAGATGTTTACATCAATGGCAGCAAAACGTTTTCACAAGATGTGCCGCAAGGCCCATTTGAAATTAATCGCTTGCCCATAATCTCGAGCCAAGGCACAGCGCAAATCGTAGTGACCGACCCTTCAGGTCGCAAAACAGTCACCGAGCAATCAGTCTATTCTTCTCCACAGCTTTTAGCACCTAAACTTTTTGATTACTCAGTTGAATTGGGCGCTGCCCGTTTGAATTACGGTATTGATAATTTCAACTATGACCAAGAATTATTGGCGATCGTCGGCGGGCGCTATGGCTTTACAAAGTCGCTCACGGGTGAGTTCCATGTTGAAGCCAAACACGACCTGATCGATGTCGGTGCAGGTGCTGTCATGCAAGCTGGCCCCTTTGGCACGTTCAATGCAGCAGCTGCAGTGAGCGATTTTAAAACTGATTTTGGCTATTTTGCCTATGGCGCTTGGGACTGGCGCAACAAAAATATCATGCTTCATGCCTCTGCTGCACACAAGTTTGGAAATTTCACAGATTTAGCCGCCGCAACTGCAATCAGCGTTGCCAGCACTCCGGGCATGCCCACTTCAGCGCTTTTATTAGGAGGTGTTCCCAAAGCGGTTGATCAAATTGGTGCGTCATATGGCTTCACTGATTATGATGCGTCTTTGGGCCTTAATCTTGTGAGATATGTTTCAAGTGCAGACGTCACATCGTTTATCGTAAGTGCTTCCGCCAGCAAGTCTCTGCATAATCATATGTCACTTTTTGCAGCAGCTTACAAAGACGTGGTGGACACTGATAACTTCGGCCTGCAACTCGGGTTTTCCATGCCCCTTGGCGCTGCTGATAAGACTATCTCGCTCTCTAGTTCGCTGGCGTATGATAGAGACGGTCCATCTGCGCAAGTTAGTGCCGTCAAACCTATGGAATCAAATTATGGTTCTGTTGGTTGGCGCGTGAATGCTGTGCAGAACACAGATCGCAATTTAAGTGCAGCTGCCTCTTATCGCACTGAGAAGGCCATTTTCTCAAGTTCAATTAAAAACTATAATCAACAACTGCAAGCAGACATGCGAGTAGATGGATCGTTGATTGCAGCCAAACCTGGCGTATTCTTAGGTAACCCGGTTATGGACTCATTTGCCATTGTCGATGCTGGAACTGAAGGTGTAGGAGTGAATTTTGAAAACCGATTTGTTGGGAAAACCAATAAAAAAGGCAAGTTATTATTGACCCAAGTTCCTTCATATCGACCCACAAAAGTGAGCGTTGACGCAACAACGCTGCCGCTCAATTCCAACGTCACAGAAGTTGACAAAAAAATCGCACCGCGCGCCATGAGCGGTGTGGTTGTTGATTTTGGTGTAAAGACAAATACAAATTCTGCACTTGTAATTTTAAAGGATTCAAAAGGATCTTTTATATCACCGGGGACACTTGTGAAGTTTGAAGGGCAGGAAGAACCATTTCCGATGGGCTATGATGGACAAGTCTATGTGACAGGTCTTTTGGCCAAGAATGAGTTGACAGCCACTGTCGCTGGGCAAGATTGTAAAGCTAATTTCGACTACACCGAAAGTGATACGCAGCAAGTTGTGATTGGGCCGATAACGTGCGGATAAAACAAATTGTGTTGGCCGCACTGCTAGGATTGATCATCCAGACATTGGGATCAACTGCGCAGGTTTGCAACTTCTCATTTACGAACGTGAATTTTGGCAACATTAATATAGGCCCAGGCGGAACACCTCCCACCAGCAGCATATTCACGGCAAATTGTTCTGGATTGCCCAATCGCGCAATAACAATTTGCCCCAATATTGGAGATGGTACTGGTGGCTCCAGCAGCGGTTCGCCGCGGCTGCTTTTGAATGGTGCGGCCACAATTCCATTTGATTTCATCCAACCAAATGGACAGGTTTGGGGATCTTATGTTTGGCCCTATGCAGCACGCCCACCAATTCTATCGCTCACTTTAAACAGTCAAGGAACCGGAGCGCTGAGCCAGACGGTACAAGCCATCATTTCGGGCTCCATCGCCTCCGCTCCAACCGGACTTTACTCGTCTAACTACAGCACAAGTCACACGCTGATCGACTATGGCTACTCGCCTGGTCAAAATTGCAATGTGGTCAGTT
>JANYHE010000028.1 GCA_025359215.1 Hyphomicrobiales bacterium | reverse complement strand
CTTCAACAAACTCTTACAAGCGTTTGGTGCCGGGTTATGAAGCACCGGTGTTGCTGGCTTATTCTTCGCGCAACCGTTCGGCTTCATGCCGCATTCCGTTCACATCCAATCCAAAGGCCAAGCGCGTCGAAGTGCGCTTCCCTGATCCAACAGCCAACCCTTACCTGTGCTTCTCAGCTATTGTAATGGCGGGCCTTGATGGCATTGCCAACAAGATCCACCCCGGCCCTGCGATGGATAAGAACTTGTATGACCTGCCACCAGCCGAACTCGCAAAAGTTCCAACCGTGTGTGGATCACTCCAAGAAGCCTTGGATTCACTCACAGCCGATCACGAGTTCCTCACCAAGGGCGGCGTGTTCAGCAAAGACCAAATCGAAAGCTACATCGAGCTGAAGCAAGAAGAACAAGACCGCTACCGCATGACACCGCATCCGGTTGAGTTTGATATGTATTACAGCTGCTAAGAACGGCGGATACGAAATGAAAAGGCCGGAGGAAACTCCGGCCTTTTTTGTTGCATTAATCTTATTACAGCCAGTTGTACAATTTTCGAATTTCTAAATCTAAAAGACTCCAATGATAAAGATGTTTAGAATCAGTTGTTAATTCCAAATGGGTGAATCAGTTGAAAAAAATGCAATCCGATGAACTCGAAGAGTTAAATTCAAGAATAATGCTTTTAAAATTGGCCGACGGAAGGCAGCTACTTGAGCGTGAAGCGAAATTCCAGCCAAATGAGGAGCAGATCAACTCAGCAAAAGATTTGCATAAAACCATACAAGAGATTGGCTCACCGTGGAACGACGAGCCAACAGTTTTCAACTTTGCCATTTATCAAGAGTACTGCAAAGAACAACCGGAAAGTGGCTCAAGTAAACTAATCGGGAATGAAACTGAATTTAGCCTTGCAGAAGGCGTTAGCCTTGAGGAATTTGCGGAGTTTTTGTGTCTGGAAGACTTTTGGCTTAGCCCAGATTTTGAACACTTGTTGGTCCTTTTTCTCGACTTCTGCCAAATTGGTAATTTTAAAATTTTAGACTTTGACAACTATCCACTTTGGCACCCGCTGGGAAAGGAGCTGCTGACGGTGATCGAGAAGCGGCGAGTTAAATTTGGTTTGGAGATTGTTGGACAAATACGAGTTGGTCAACTTGCCCCGTCTGACAGCATTTTGGGCCAAGAAGTTTTATGCGCGGAATTTCCGACACTAGGAATATGTTTCTGCCGTTGGAATTTGCTAGATTTAGAAAGCAGAACTGCGGAAGAGCCGAAGGATGCTTTGTTCCCTGATTTGCACCCTTTTCTTGGAGAGGTAAAAGACCCATTTGATGTTTGGACTTTTGGGCTGAACCTCAAATGCATTCGAGAAATTGCAAGTCAAAGCAAACGCCTTGATTTAGATAGAGAATTCCTGTCTGTATATATACTTGAGTTGGCCAAATACTATAGCGGCAAAGATCAATTCGTCCATGAAGTCTGGCTTGAGTATTGGGACATTCTTGAACGCTTTAAACTTCTTGATTTTAGATATTCACACTTACAACATCGAGTAATGTTGGGGAACACGTTTCATAATGGTGGCCGATTACACCTAGATCTGCAATCAGTTCAGCAAACGATTTGTCAAGCCTACGATAGAATCGGATTGGAACCAGTTGATCCTACGATAGTTGATTTGAATTTTGCTAGTCGGAATGCAAAGAATTTATGGCGATCATTCTATTCGACGACGAAGACATTTTCATCAGGCGTCGCTCTTTCGAGCATACCAGGACAGTGCCTTGAATATGAAATAAGAGAAACTTCAAAGATTTTGAATATTTCAATAATTGAAAAAAATATTAAAAGAGGAAAAACGAATTCCCCGTCACTCAAGCAAATAAATATGGAACTGATAAAGCACCTGAATCTATCAAAAAATTACGAAGAACGAACAAATCAAATTTTTGACGCAAACAACAAAAACAAGCACGAAAAACCTATGAGCGAAGACTTGCTCGAGAAATCAATGTTGAGTCTCCAGTTCGTGTTAACTGAGTTAGCCAAAGCTCGTGGTAAGAAGTTGCAAGGCGAGGTTCCTTAGTCCGACCAGATCGAAAGCAACATCGAGCTGAAGCAAGAAGAGCAAGACCGCTACCGCATGACACCGCATCCGGTTGAGTTTGAAATGTATTATAGCTGCTAAGCTGCCCTCACCCGCCCTATCGAGCACCCTCTCCCGCCGAAACGGGAGAGGGGTAAATTGCAAAGGCCGGAGGAAACTCTGGCCTTTTTTGTTTAGGATCCGTTGGCTTGTGAATTGCGTTAAGACAGACATCACAGGAGTTTTAATATAATGAAGCGCAGGGTGTTTTTAGGGTTAAGTTTGGCGGCTGTCGCACGACCCGCTTTTGCATTTGATGCGAAAAATTTTAAACCTATTCCAACACAGTTTCTGGCTGCTTTGGGAGACCCCGCTGCAAAAAGTGGCACTGGTGCCGAAACTTGGGGCTTGTGGACAGTGGACCCCGGCCCGCGCGGCGTGCGGCTTGAAAAATATAATGAATTGCTTGCCACAAAAGTTGCTCCGGCGCAGTGGACATTTGATCCCGCCAGCTGGTGGCTGGAAGAGCATGGATTGATTATGGAAGAGCCCACTTCAGGCATTGCCGCAGGCCGCTATGTTGTGACAGGTGACCGAGCCGTTGAAACGGTGCTCACAATATTTCCCAAGGATGCCGCCGGCAAACAGCGCTGGGAACTTGCAGATGGCGCAACACTTTATGATGTTACACATCTGCGTTGCCGCGCGGCGCGCTACACTTTGAGTGCCGGCAGTGCCGCGTGCACGCCCGGCATGGTCGACCCCAATAGATTTCCGGTGCCGCCCGGAGATAAAATGCCAGTGGTCAGCGGCTGTGAGGCGCAAGACCATGCAGTGCTTTTTGTGGTCGGTGTTGAAGAATAAAGATCCTCAAATTTCAGTCTTAGAGATTTTGAATTTTTGATTTTCGAAGGCCGGAGGAAACTTCGATCTTTTCCATTCTCAATTGACGAATGAAGGCGGCTCTGCCAACTCTGGGCATCAATGTGGGGAGCTGGAATGGCGAGATCTAAATCGAAGAAGGCTGAGCCTTCAGAAGTTGAAAGTGAGCCCGCTACGCCGGAAATTAGAGAAGAAGCGGAAAGCTTCAGCGGTGTAGAGCCTGCTTTTGCTGAGCTGAAGCGCACGCCGGAGATTGAAGCCATCAGTTACATGGCGCTGCATCGGCGCAGTTTGGATTTTCTGGAAGAGTTTCGCAAAGCCACTGTCAATATTGTCTTTGCCGCTATTGTTGGTTTGCTGGTTCTCACCTTCATCAAAGTGATCAATGCTGATGAGTTAGCCATTGACCCTGTGACACTGCCCAAAGCGATTAAGGATTTGGGCTATACTGAGGAAGGGGTGGCGCTGACACTTTCTGATAACATGTTCAAGATTTTCAATGCAGCGCAGGTTGGCCAACGCAATTTCAATGTTAAGGCGAAAATTGACGAGGGTGATTTTGCTGTTCCTGTGGCTGGGCTTTCATTTTCATCGGCCATCCGGCTGACACGGCAAATCGCTGGTTTTCCGCAACGCCATATCTCTGGGGAAATGCTGTGTCCTTCAGAACCTTGCTCACCCACAACAATGGAATTGCATTTGCGCGTGATGGATGGGGTGCACCCTCCTCATGTGTTGGAGCCCGTCAAAGGGATGGCCGCTGAGGCCATATTGGTGGCGGGGGCCGAACAGATTTTATATGTGGCTGACCCCATCAGCCTTGCCGTTTATCTTTACGGCGATACACCGCAACAAGATGCACGCAGACCTGAAGCTGTTGCGATTGCAAAAAACATCATCGTGAATAATGGCGCAGACAAAGCTGTGGCGTTAAATATTCTGGGGGCTAATGCCAGCAATTCCACGGGTGCTGACGAGGCGTCAATGCAAAAAGCGATTGGCTTTTTTCTCGCTGCGATTGACACCGATAAAAACTATGCGCCTTCTTATTACAATCTGGCGGTGACTTTGTTTAAACAAGGCATGCGGCAAGAAGCGATAGAATATTTCAAAAAAGCAATCGCGCTTAACGGCACTGTTGCAAACACTCATTTGCAACTTGCCAAAGACTATTTTGAACTGAGTCAATATGATAATGCTATTGTGGAGTATCAAAAAACTTTGGCATTGAGCCCCAATGACTATGATGGGCACAGTGATTTGGCGGCTGTTTATCTCAACACCGGCGATTACACCAAGGCTATAGAAAGCGCCAATGCAGCCATTTCTGTGGATCCTAAAATTGCCTCTGCTTATTATAATCTGGGTCTGGCCTATAAAAATCTTGGCGAGAAGGCACAAGCTTTAGAGGCCTTCAACAGCTATCTGCAGCGGACACCTGACTTGCCTGAAAATGCCGATCGGCGATTGCAAGCAGAGGGCAATATCAAATTGCTGCAATAAAAACCGGATGCAGATATCAGACTGTTTATATCTCAGGCAGTGAAGAATAACTAATGCAGAATCTGCTCAAGGAAGAGTTTGGTTCTTGGGCTTTGCGGATTGAGGAAGAATTCATTCGGTTCGTTCTGCTCAACAATTTGTCCCTGATCCATGAAGATTACGCGGTTGGCCACTTGCCTTGCGAAGGCCATTTCGTGGGTGACGCAGAGCATGGTCATGCCACCTTGAGCAAGATCGACCATCACATCGAGAACTTCTTTAATCATTTCAGGATCAAGAGCTGAAGTGGGTTCATCAAACAACATGATCTTTGGGTTCATGCAGAGCGCGCGCGCGATGGCCACACGCTGCTGTTGACCACCCGAAAGTTGGCCCGGATATTTTAGCGCTTGTTCTGGAATCTTCACTCGCTTCAAAAACTTCATCGCCGTTTCTTCGGCTTGGGCTTTGGGTTCTTTGCGCACCCACATGGGGGCCAGCGTGCAATTTTCTAACACCGTGAGATGCGGAAACAAATTGAAATGCTGGAACACCATGCCCACTTCACGGCGCACATCATCAATGTTTTTCACATTGGTGGTGAGTGGAATGCCATCTACTATAATATCGCCTTGCTGGTGTTCTTCCAGCCG
Organism: Hyphomicrobiales bacterium; assembly: GCA_025359215.1. GTDB lineage: Bacteria > Pseudomonadota > Alphaproteobacteria > Rhizobiales > Aestuariivirgaceae > Aestuariivirga. Next base: position 16,478 of record JANYHE010000028.1, on the reverse strand, counting down.
ATTGATGCAGCGGATCATGGTGGATTTGCCAGAACCTGATGGCCCGCAGATGACAATGCGCTCACCCTTTTTCACATCAAGGTTGATATCGCGCAGCACATGAAACTGGCCATACCATTTATTCACACTTTTCATAACAACAGCAGATTCAGTCATGTTTACCTCGTGTAACTGGTGTTGAGCCTGCGCTCAATGAATTGGGAATAACGCGACATGGAAAAACAGAAGACCCAGTAAATAAGTGCCAATGCAAAATAGCCGGTGTTGCCAGTTTGCGCGGAGGCCCATTTGGCGTCGTTGAAACCAGATTGCACAATGTTGAACAAATCAAAAATACCGATGATGGACACCAAGCTTGTGTCTTTGAACAGACTGATGAAGCTGTTCACAATGCCGGGGATCACCACTTTCAATGCCTGCGGCATGACCACCAGCAACATCATGCGCCAATAAGACAGTCCCACAGCCATGGATGCTTCATATTGGCCTTTGGGAATGGCCTGCAAACCACCGCGCACCACTTCAGCCATATAAGCAGCGGAGAATAGGCCCACACCCACAAGTGCCTTCAATAATTTATCGGGGTTGATGCCCGGTGGCATGAACAGCGGGAACATGACAGAGGCCATGAACAGCACTGTGATTAACGGAACACCGCGCACAATTTCAATGAAGCCCGTGCACAGGGTTCGCACCACAGGCATTTTTGATCGCCTGCCCAATGCTAAAAGTATGCCCAGCGGCAATGAGGCAACAATGCCTGTGATGGCGACGATTAATGTGACAAGTAATCCGCCCCATTGCTCGGTGCCCACCTCTTCAAGGCCAAAGCGGCCGCCTGTGAGCAACACATAAGCGATGATAGGAAAGGCCAAAAAGAAGAACAACGCATTCCACCCCTTAAAGGGAATTTTTGGAATGAGCAGCCCCGCCAATGAAAGCCCGCCGAGCAAAAATACAATGTTTGGACGCCAGCGCAATTCAATTGGGTAAAATCCATAAACCCACTGCAAAGCTTTTGCTTGCACGAAGGGCCAGCAGGCCCCTGCTCCCGGTGCGTTACAAGGTTCGCGGTCTGGCGCAGTCCACACTGCATCAATAATGGCCCATTGGAAAATTGACCAAATTGCCCAAGCCAGAAACACCGCAATGACCAATGTTCCGAGGCCGCTCAAGGGTGTTGGTGCAAAACGTTCACGCAGTTTGGCCCATGTGCCTGCGGTGGTTGTTGGCGCAGGCAATTTTGGGGCGTCAATGGTTCTCACATAGCTTAGCGACATGTTAGCGTTCCACCATTTTCATGCGGCTGTTGAACCAGTTCATAAAGGCCGCAGTGAACAGGCTGAGGCTGAGGTAGACCACCATCAGAATGAAAACCACTTCGATGGCCTTGCCGGATTGGTTGTTCACAGTGCCGCCCGCATACATCAAATCTGGAAAGCCCACAGCAATTGCGAGAGATGAATTCTTGGTGAGGTTCAGATATTGGCTGGCCAGTGGTGGAATGATCACGCGCATGGCTTGGGGTATGATTACGAGACGCAAAGCCCTGCCTCGGCTCAGGCCCAAAGCACTTGAAGCTTCTGATTGGCCGTGGCTCACGGCTTGAATGCCGCTGCGCACAGTTTCTGCGATGAAGGTTGCGCTATAAACAATCAGGGCAATGAGCAGCGCTGCCATTTCCGGCACCATGGTCATGCCACCAGAGAAATTAAACCCTTTGAGTTCTGGATAATCAAAAGCCAGCGGCCAACCAGCCAAGGCCAAGCCAATGAAGGGCGATAGAATTATGATGGGAATTGAAATCAGCCACACAGGCGTTATTTTGCCGGTTTCATCCTGCAGCTTTCTGGCGCGCCTGCGAAACAGCCAAGTGCCCACAAGTGCTGCGACCAAAAATAACAATCCCGCCCAGGCCCCGGGGCCAAAATTAGGGTGAGGCATTACAATGCCTTTTTTGCTGAGGAACACGATGCCGAAAAGGCTGTGAGCATCTTTCACGCCAGGCAAAGGTTTTAACACCAGCGCATACCACATGAAAATTTGCAGCAGCAGCGGCACGTTGCGAATGAGTTCAATGTAAAGCGTTGCCGCACCAGCCACCACGCGATTTTTCGATAGGCGCATAACGCCCACTAGAAAGCCAATGATCGTTGCGAAAATAATGCCCAGCACCGCCACCAGAATAGTGTTCAACAAGCCCGCAAAAATGGCTCGGCCATAGGTGGAGGTGGAGCTATATTCGATGAGCGACGTGCTGAGGTCAAAGCCTGCAGCTTGAGTGAGAAATCCAAAACCAAAATTCTGGTTGAGCTTCGTCAGGTTGGCTTGGGTGTTGCCGATGATGACATAAAGACCCCACAGCAACAATGCCACGACGATAATCTGTGAAGCATAGCCTCTGATTTTCGGATCATAGAACCACGATACGCCACCAGCAGGTGCTGGTGGAGGAACAGATTTCGAGTGTGGTGTGTTCACGGTCATGGCAATGCCCTGTCAAAAAAAGAGCCCGTGCACTGCACGAGCTCCCAGTTTCTGATGTTAGCGGATTGGCGGAGCGTATTGCAGGCCACCAGCACTCCACAGTGCATTTTTGCCGCGCGCAATTTTCAACTGCGCCAAGTTACGGTCAAATATTTCGCTGTAATTGCCCACTTGCTTTACAATGTTGTAGGCCCAATCAGGACCAAGGCCTAAGCCCTTGCCAAAATCATTATCAGCATCGGTGCCATCAGGGTTCTTGACTGCAACTGAAAGCAGACGTTGAATTTCAGGGTTGGCAGATTTCTTCATATCATCAACATTGGCTGATGTTACGCCCAGTTCTTCTGCGTTCAATGTTGCATAGTAGGTCCATTTCACAATGTTAAACCATTGTGCATCACCTTGGCGAACAACAGGGCCCAATGGCTCTTTCGAAATAATTTCTGGCAGAACCATGTGGTCTGCGGGGTTAGCAAACTTCAACACTTCAGCATAAAGACCCGATTGATCGGTTGTGAACACATCACAACGGCCTTCTTGATAGGCCTTCAGAACTTCTTCGTTCTTTTCAAAAGCAACAATCTTATATTCCATCTTGTTGGCTTTGAAATAGTCCGCAAGGTTCAGTTCTGTGGTGGTGCCGGTTTGGGTGCACACGGATGCGCCGTTGAGTTCCTTGGCAGACTTAATGCCGAGCTTGGTTGGCACCATAAAGCCTTGACCATCATAATAAGTCACACCAACGAATGAGAGGCCCAATGATGTGTCGCGGCTCATGGTCCACGTGGAGTTGCGTGACAACACATCAATTGCACCTGATTGCAATGCTGTGAAGCGCTCTTTGGCGGACAAAGGTGAATACTTCACCTTTGTTGCATCGCCTAAAACAGCGGCGGCCACCGCTTTGCAGAAGTCCACATCAAGGCCAGTCCAATTGTTCTTGTCATCAGGATTCGAAAATCCGATCAGGCCTTGGCTAACGCCACATTGCACGAAGCCTTTGGCTTTCACGTCATCAAGCGTGGCGGCATTGGCGGCAGCGGCGGAAAATCCAAACACTGACGTTAAAGCAAGTAATTTCAAAAATTTCATTCTGGTAGCTCCCTGTATATACAAAAGTACGATTGTACCGATTGTTTGCTGCTCTGTTACAGCTTGTTAATACTAGAGCCGCAATTTTGAGTGAGGTCAAGCCAAACCGCTTTGGGGCTCTTACAATTTAGTCTGTGGAGGTGCCTTTCGAAGTTTCATTGAAGAATAAAAAACAAAAGCGCGCAGCAATTATGCCGCGCGCTTGTAATTGGGGCCGCTTTGCTTTGCGGGCAATCAATAATTATTCATGCAGTCTGCATAGGCGGCACGGAATACGCGTTTGCGCCTTTCCGTTCCAGAAATTGCACCCACCATCGTGCCGCCAACTGCACCAATGGCTAGGCCAGGAACCAAGCCCCTGTTACCACCTGTAAGACCACCGATGAGCAAACCTGTGCCTGCACCAAGCGCCAAGCCGGTGCCTACACTTTGATTAACCACATGATCAGCCTGACGCTTTGCATAGACTTTGCACTGGGTTGAGCGGCTGCGGGCAAAGCTTTCGGTTGCGGTGGCGGCAACCATTGACGATGCAAGTGCGAGGCTTAAAGCGATTGAGGCAAATTTCTTCATAATCATTCTCCTGTTGTTGATGGTGATGTCTAACCCAAGCAAGATGAACTGAATATGAACTATTCTAAGCGGGCTGGAAAGCCTTCCGCGCGCAAATCAGTTCCTAGGGCGTCTTCCAGAAGTTTGGCGATTTGGGTGCTTTGCGCCGCTCCACCATAGGCCGCTTTGCCTTTGACAAAAGTTTGATTGGTCATCGAAGCCAAATCCAATGGCACACCAAATTCTTTGCCAAAGGTCATGGCAAAGCCCAAGTCTTTCAATGCCAAATCCATGGTGAAAGCAATATCATAGCTGCCATTGAGAATGAGCTGGCCTTCCGTTTCATGCACAAAGCTAGAGCCGCTGGAGGCCGCAATGGCCTTCCACGCTTGGCCCAAATCAAGGCCGCCGCGTTTGGCTAGCATAAGTGCTTCGGCATCAGCCACAAGATGAATGAAGGCCAACATATTGGTAATCACTTTTATGACAGCGGCGGAACCGATGGGTCCCATGTGGAACATTTTGTTGCCGATGGCTTCAAGTGCTTTGTGATGAAGGTCATATAAGCCTTTGTCTCCGGCTGCTAAAACTGTAATTTCGCCCCGCGCTGCGAGGTGCACACCACCAGTGACGGGGGCTTCTAAAGTTTTGACACCCTTGGCTTCGGCAAGGGCTGCCAGCCTGATAATTTCGTCGCGGCCATTGGTGGAGTTTTCAATCCACGTTGACCCCGGTTTCATTCCTTCGAGAATTTGCAACAATACTTTTTCCGAAATAACCGGCGAAGGCAAACAGGTGAAAACGTGATCGACTTGCTCGGCCAATTGCTTAGGCGTGGTAGCCCATGTGGCGCCTGCTTTGATGTGCCGATCACTAAGGCTTTTATCGAGGTCATAGACTGTGACATCAAAACCTGCACGGATCAAACACATGGCAATGTGCCCACCGAGATTGCCTAGTCCTATATATCCGTATTTCATACATTCACCGGATGGTTGGTCATTTCGAGATGCAATTTATCGCCCGTGTAAGGATGGGCCAGCGCCACCTCCTCATTCAGCTCCACGCCGAGGCCGGGCTCTGTTGGCGGGATGACATAGCCCTGCTCCCACTGGATGGGCTTTTTCAAGAGCTTGGCGTGAAAGCCGTCAAAGGTTTCGATGCTTTCTAAAATCAGGAAATTTGGCAATGACGCAGCATAGTGAATATTGGCTGCGGCTTCGATGGGGCCTGCATAAAGATGAGGCGCAATTTGCGCATAATAGGCTTCGGCCATGCCTGCGATTTTCTTGGCTTCCATAATGCCGCCCACGCGGCCCAATGCCATTTGCAAGATGGCGGCGGAGCGACATTCAAGCACCCGTGCAAATTCATATTTTGTAGTAAGGCGCTCTCCGGTGGCGATGGGAATTGACGTGCCGCGCGCCACCAATGCCATTTCTTCTGGTTTCTCGGGCGGTGTGGGTTCTTCAAACCAAAGAGGATCGTAGGGTTCAATATGTTTAGCAAAGCGGATGGCGCCTGCAGCTGTGAACTGGCCATGCGTGCCGAACAGAAGGTCAGCTTTATTGCCCACCGCCTCACGGATGAGTTTGCAGAATTTGGCGCAGAGTTCCATCGATTCAAGCGAAGGCTGGCGTGGATCGAATGATGAATAAGGCGCTGCCGGATCAAACTTAATTCCGGTGAAACCCATCTTCACATATTCTGCCGCACGTTGGGCGGATTGTTCAGCATTCCAGAAAATCGATGAATCCTGCCCCTTGGATTGATCGGGATAAATATAAGTATAGCTACGCAGCTTCTCATGCACTTTGCCGCCCAACAATTCATATACGGGTTTATTCGTGGCTTTGCCGATGATATCCCACAACGCAATTTCCAATCCACTCAGCACACCCATGAGTGTCACATCAGGTCGAAGCGTGTAGCCAGAGCCATAAACTTTGCGCCACATGGACTCGAGATGGAAAGGGTCCATGCCGATAATGTAGCGGCTGAACGTATCTTCAATCATAGCTGTCATGGCCTTGGGGCCGAAGGTGGCACCATAGCATTCGCCGTAACCCACAATGCCGGTGTTAGTGGTGAGCTTCACAAAAGTATAATATTTCCCACCCCACGCATCTGGTGGTGTTCCAACGATGAAGACTTTGAGATCGGTGATTTTCATATTTCCCTCGCGGTCATTAGTATTGCAGAGATTCTGCCCATATGAAACGGCACTTGAATTGTCCGATCGTTAATTTATTTCACCAGTCCTTAGTCTTGCCAAAGCAGGGGCTGCTGGTTCAGATAACCTCATGGGCGAACAGTTTGATTATATCATTGTGGGTGCGGGTTCGGCTGGCTGCGTGTTGGCTGATAGGTTGACGGCCAATGGCAAACACAAAGTTCTTGTGCTGGAAGCGGGTGGGAGTGATCGTCGTTTCTATATTTCGATGCCACTGGGCTATGGCAAATTGTTTTATGACCCCACTGTAAATTGGCTCTACAAAACGGAGCCTGATCGTGGGCTTGCAGGCCAACAAGATATGTGGCCACGCGGCAAAGTTCTGGGTGGCTCAAGCTCGATCAATGCGATGGTTTATATTCGGGGCCAGCGTGAAGATTATGAAGCATGGAAGGCCGCTGGCAATCATGGCTGGGGTTGGGATGATGTTTTGCCCGCTTTTAAAGCCATAGAAGATAATGAAGCGGGCGCTGATGACTATCGCGGGGCCGGTGGGCCGCTTCATATTAATGCCAATAAACGCGACCGCCATGCACTGTGTGATCCGTTTATTGCGGCCAGTGTTGCGGCTGGCGTTCCCTATAATCCTGATTTCAATGGGGCCACGCAGGAAGGTGTTGGCCATTATCAAATGACCATTAAAAATGGTCGGCGCAATTCTGCGGCGCGCGCATTTTTACGTCCGGCTATGAAGCGCAAGAATTTACGCGTGGAAACTTATGCGCATGTAACCCGAATTTTGTTTGAGGGTGTGCGTGCGATTGGAGTTGAGTATGTTCAGCACGGTGTAACCAAGACGGCACAGTGCACAGGCGAAGTTATTCTATCGGGTGGTGCGGTGAATTCACCTCAGCTTTTGCAGCTGTCGGGCATCGGCCCTGCCCCGCTATTGAAATCTTTGGGGATCGATTTACGATTAGCCAATTCCAATGTGGGTTCGCACCTGCAAGACCATCAAGGCATTAACTACACGTGGCGCATGAACGTGCCGACTTTGAATGATGAGTTGAGGCCGTGGTGGGGTAAGCTGCGTGTAGGTTTAAAATATCTTCTTCAGCAAAGCGGCCCCCTCAGCCTGAGCATTAATCATGGCGGTGGTTTCTTTCGCACCAGTGCGAAACATGACCGTCCCAACATGCAGCTTTATATGCAGGCTTTCTCTACGTTGTTACCAAAGCCGGGCGAGCGTCCAATTCTATCGCCTGATCCTTTTTCCGGAATGTCATTGGGGCTTTCAAATTGTAGGCCGACATCTCGCGGTGAAATTATGATTTCATCGGCTGATCCTTTGAAACATCCTCAGATCACAGCCAATGTTTTTTCAACTGCCCATGATGTAGAAGAAATGTTGGAGGCCGTGAAATTTTTACGCGTGATTGCAGCGCAAAAACCACTGGCTGATTTGTGCGCAGAAGAATTACGCCCTGGCCCTGCCTTGCGAAGCGATGCTGAACTCATCACCGATTTTCGCCAGCGCAGTGGCACGGTGTATCATCCATCGTGCACTTGCCGCATGGGGCAAGATGCTAAAACTTCGGTTGTGGATTCTCAACTGCGGGTGCATGGGTTTCAAGGTTTGCGCGTTGTCGATGCATCAGCGATGCCCAGCATCACATCAGGTAATATCAATGCACCCGTTATCATGCTGGCGTGGAAAGCTGCCGATATGATCTTAGCTGGGTGACACCACGCATTTTCTTTCAACACCTGTCTTCGACATATAAGTTCCAGTTTTGGGATTGAATGACGTGTATTTATTGGCGCAGTAAATATTCCAATCTTCGGAACCCACAACAAGTTTAGGAGGTGAAGTTACGGGAGCTTCTGTAGCGGGAACGGGCTCGGCGACGATTACCTTTTCTTTTTTCTTTTTTGGGGTGGAAAGTTTTGGCGCAGGGTTTTCACTGACTTGGCCGACCTTTTCGGTTTGCAGGCAAGCGTCTAATGCAATGTCATATTTATGTTGCCACAGTTCTTTGTCCTTGGCGCGGGCATTGGCAAAATCGGTGGCGTAAGCTGCGCAATAGGCGGGCTTATCGGCCATTGCGGGTGTGGCTGTAAAAACGCCTAAGGCTAACAAAATAAGGGCGCGTTGTGCGTTCATGTAACTTCTCCATTGGCCCCAACCAGCAGGCTTTTAAGGAGTAAAATGTGGCAAACCAGCGGCGTTAATTTTGATTTTGCAAAATGTCCTTGGCGGCGGCAACGGCTGATGAAAAACAAGCTTGCAGCAAATAGCCCCCCGTTGGCGCTTCCCAATCAACCATTTCGCCAATCGCATAAGCATTGCCCAGCGATTTGATTTTGAAGTGTTCATCGAGTTCAGTGAGAGCGATGCCGCCCGCTGATGAAATGGCCCTTGCCAAACTGGCGGGGCGCATGATTTTAATTTCCACCGCCTTCATGCCTTCACCCGTGATGGGCGCATTGGTTTCACGCAACAGAGAAATACCAACAGGCGAAAGCCCCGCTACTTTGCGCAACCAGTTTGATTGTGTATCTTTGCCGCGCGGCTTGGCGGCCAAACGTTCGTTCAACACTTCAGCTGTAAGGTCGGGGCGTAAATCGACATAGAGAATTTGGCCCGGCGCATCGCGCATGTGGCGCGAGATTGCATAAATGGCGCCGCCTTCAATGCCCTCGCTTGAAATCATCAATTCGCCGCGCACTTTGGTGCCCGCATAATTGAGGCCAACGTTTTTAACCGGAGTGCCGGAAAACCGATCACGAAACACACGGGTCCAATCAACCAGAAATCGACTATTGGCGGGGCGGAAAGAATTCACGCGAATGTTTTCGGCACGCAAAATCGGAATCCATTCAGCATCGGAGCCTAGCTGAGGCCAACTGGCCCCGCCCATGGCAAGAATGGTGGTGTTGCCATCAAAGCCTTGCCAGCGCGTGCCAGCTTTCAACTTGACGCCCAAGCCTTCGAGGCGCTTTAACCATGCGCGCAGCAATGGTGAGGCTTTCATTTGTTTGGGAAACACACGACCAGATGAGCCAACGAAAGTTTCTATGCCAAGTCCATTCACCCAATCCACTAAGGTTGAAGGTGGAAAGGCGCGGATTGCGGGTGTTAGAAATTCTTTGGCTGGGCCATAGCGCTCGAGCAAAGCTTCCATAGGTTCCGAATGCGTCAGGTTTAATCCACCACGCCCCGCCAGCAAAAATTTGCGAGCCGGTTTTGCCATATGATCAAGGATAGTGACCTTAACGCCGCCTGCAGCCAGCACTTCAGCGGCCATCAGGCCTGCGGGGCCTGCGCCCACGATTGTAACTTCATTTTGTGACACGAGTTGAGACCTTAATAGGGCAGATCAAAATACTGTTCGGCGGTCATGCTGTAGATGTCAACCGATTCAAGCTTGCCCTGCCCCACCGGATAATCCGGATGCACGCTGGTGTGCTTCATGCCGATGCGGGTTGCCAGCCGCACAGAGGCTGTGTTTTTTGACATGATTTTGCACCACATGCTTTTAGCGTGAAGGTGTTCAAATCCTTGGCCCAAAAGTGCTCGCCCAATTTCACTGCCAAAACCGATTGACCACAAGGCTGGATGCAAGCCCCAACCCATTTCCAAAGCGTTATCTTTGTGAGCAATCAAAAAGCCATCACCAATAACTTCTGATGATATGCGTTCCTCGGCTGCCAAGTGAAACACACGGCGATGGGCATCGCCCTGCACTGCCACTTGGCGGCGCACAAAATCAGCCACGGCATCATCGTCTTTCAGCTTGTGAGCAATGTAGCGTTGATAACGGGCTTGGGTCATAAAACTGGCCAAGTCTGCACTGTCTTGCGCTTCAAATTCACGCAATATGAGGTTTGGCGTTTCGATGGACGCAAGAATCGAGAGAGTGAGCATGACAGCACCTTAAACTGTGTGACACAAAAACGAAACCCACTTCTTTTGTGCAAGAAAAATAGGGTTAAGGCGCGTTATGCCGCAATGCTGAAAAACACCTTAATTTATATCGTAAGCTAGGGTAGGACTAAGCTTCAATTCAAGTTCAAGCGGAGTCTAAAATGGAAAACAACACATCAGCTCAAGCAGGAAAATGTCCTGTAATGCACGGCGCCGCCAAGCACATGACGTCAACGGCGCGGGTGAATGCTGACTGGTGGCCAAATCAACTCAATCTCAAAGTGCTTCACCAACATTCAGCTTTGTCAAATCCCATGGGTGAAAAGTTTGACTATGCCAAGGCATTCAAGAAGCTGGATCTTAAGGCCGTAAAAAAAGACATCACCGCGTTGATGACAAAGTCACAAGATTGGTGGCCCGCAGATTTTGGCCACTATGGTCCATTTTTTATTCGCATGGCGTGGCACAGTGCTGGCACCTATCGCACCGCCGATGGTCGCGGTGGGGCGGGCTTTGGCACCCAGCGTTTTGCACCGCTGAACAGCTGGCCTGATAATGGCAACTTGGATAAGGCCCGGCGTTTGCTGTGGCCGATCAAGCAAAAATATGGCCGCAGCCTTTCTTGGGCCGACCTGATGATTTTTGCTGGCAATTGTGCGCTGGATTCCATGGGCTTCAAAACTTTTGGTTTTGGTGGTGGGCGCGCTGACGTGTGGGAACCAGGCGAAGATATCTATTGGGGCGCTGAAGGCAAATGGCTGGAAGACAAACGCTACACCGGCGAGCGCGAACTGGAAGCGCCTTTGGCTGCTGTGCAAATGGGGCTGATTTACGTTAACCCCGAAGGCCCGAATGGTAACCCTGATCCACTGGCTTCCGCGCATGACATTCGTGAAACGTTCAAGCGCATGGCGATGAACGACGAGGAGACAGTGGCGCTGATTGCTGGCGGCCACACTTTTGGCAAAACCCATGGCGCTGGCCTCACCACACATGTCGGACCAGAGCCTGAGGGAGCGCCTTTGGAGGCGCAAGGCTTAGGTTGGCTGTCAAGCTATGGCAGTGGCAACGGGGGCGATGCTATTACCAGCGGGCTTGAAGTGACATGGACAACGCAACCGACCAAATGGACCAATGACTATTTCACCCATCTGTTCGGCTTTGAATGGGAGCTGACCAAGAGCCCCGCTGGCGCACACCAGTGGACACCCAAAAATGGTGCGGGCGCAGGAACAGTTCCTTCTGCCCATGATGCATCCAAGCGGATATCACCCACCATGCTCACTTCGGATTTGGCACTGCGCATGGACCCTACTTACGAAAAGATTTCACGCCGGTTCCATGAACATCCAAAACAATTTGCTGATGCTTTTGCCAGAGCTTGGTTCAAGCTCACCCACCGCGATATGGGGCCGCGCGAACTTTATCTTGGGGCGCTGGTGCCAAAAGAAGTGTTGCTGTGGCAAGACCCCCTTCCGGAAGCCAAAGGCAAAGTTATTGGCGCGAAAGATATTGCGGCTTTGAAAGAAAAAATACTCGCTTCAAAACTTTCAATCTCGCAGCTGGTATCAACTGCTTGGGCTTCAGCTTCCACTTTCCGCGGTTCTGACAAGCGCGGCGGAGCCAATGGGGCTCGCATTGCTTTAGCACCGCAGAAGGATTGGGAGGTTAACCAGCCTGCTCAGCTGGCTTTAGTTTTAAAGAAGCTTGGTGAAATTCAATCGGCCTTTAACAGTAAGAAAGCTGGCGGCAAAAAAGTTTCTCTTGCTGATCTGATTGTTTTGGGTGGCTGTGCTGCCATTGAACAGGCTGCAAAGAAGGCGGGATACAAAATTTCCGTGCCCTTCACGCCGGGCCGCGTTGACGCAACGCAGGCCCAGACTGATGTGGAAAGCTTCTCGGTTATGGAACCAGTCGCAGATGGTTTCCGTAATTTTATGAAATCAACATATACGATTTCCGCAGAAGAAATGCTGATCGACAGAGCGCAGTTGCTCACACTCACTGCGCCTGAAATGACTGTTCTTGTTGGCGGGCTTCGTGCACTGAATGTGGGTGGGCCGCACGGCGTTTTAACAAAGAAACCAGAAACACTAAGCCCTGATTATTTCTTGAATCTGCTAGATATGAGCACAACATGGAAAGCAAAATCAGATGCTTCCGATGTCTATGAAGGCTCGGACCGCACCAGTGGTAAGCTGAAATGGACTGGCACCCGGGTTGATTTGGTGTTCGGTTCAAACTCGCAGCTGCGCGCAATCGCTGAGGTTTATGCTTGCAAAGACAGCGGTGAAAAGTTTGTGAATGATTTTGTTGCCGCTTGGGACAAGGTGATGAATTTAGATCGGTTTGATGTGAAGTAACAAAAAAGGCGGGCCACTGTGCCCGCCTTTTTATTTTATGCGATAATATTATTCGTCGCTGAGCAAGGATTGTTGGATTAAGGCCCCTATTACCGCGCCAACAATTGGCGCCACGATAAACAGCCACAATTGCGAAATTGCTCCGCCGCCTGCAAACAAAGCAACAGCAATCGAACGGGCTGGATTGACGGAAGTGTTGGTCACTGGAATTGAAATCAAATGAATGAGTGTCAAAGCCAATCCAATGGCGATGGGAGCAAACCCAGCTGGAGCTTTTTTGCCAGTCACGCCTAAAATGATAATCAGGAAAAATGCTGTCATTACCACTTCGGTAATCAAGGCCGACATCATCGAAAATTTGCCCGGTGAAAGATCGCCGTAGCCGTTTGATGCAAAGCCACCCACGCCGGCGTAATCAGCTTTGCCTGTCACGATGAGATAGAGCACCAACGCGCCGCCAATGGCGCCTGCCACTTGAGCAATGATATAAGATGGTACTTGGCTCCAAGAGAAGCGCCCTGCTGTGGCCAAACCAATGGAAACAGCGGGATTAAAATGTCCCCCAGAAATGCCGCCCACCGCATAAGCCATAGTGAGCACAGTGAGGCCGAAAGCCAGTGATACGCCCATCAGGCCAATTCCTACGCCCGGAAAGGCCGCAGCTAGCACGGCACTGCCGCAGCCTCCCAAGACCAACCAAAACGTTCCAAAAAATTCAGCAGATAGTTTACTCATCTTGAACCCCCATTAAAGTTATCGACCTGTAAAAGAGCGACACAAAGTTAACAAATGGTAACTAATACTGAAAATCAGTCGACGATATTCGGGTTTATTTGACTTTTACGACGATTCCCACTATCGCACTCACACTACGACATCGCGGCAATGGCGAATGCCCCTGAGATGTCTTTATTAAATTTTTGCCAGATTGGTTTTTCTTTATTACATGAATTTTTCTGACCTGGGCTTGAGCCCTAAAGTGCTTGAAGCTGTCACTGCCGCTGGTTACACCACGCCGACAGCAATTCAAGCTGAAGCCATTCCCCATGCCTTGCAGCGCAAGGACGTGCTGGGTTTAGCACAGACTGGTTCTGGCAAAACAGCGGCCTTCGTTCTGCCCATGCTTTCTATGCTTGAAAAAGGCCGCGCACGGGCTCGCATGCCACGCACTTTGATTTTAGAACCTACGCGCGAACTTGCCGCACAAGTGCAAGAATCGTTTGAGTCGCTCGGCAAAAACCACAAGCTCACGGTTGCGCTTTTGATTGGTGGCGTTTCATTTGAACCCCAGGCCGCCAAGATCGATCGCGGTGCGGATGTGGTGATTGCCACTCCGGGGCGCCTTCTGGATCATTTTGAACGGGGCCGCTTGATGATGAACAGCATAGAAATGCTGGTGATTGATGAAGCCGACCGCATGCTCGATATGGGTTTCATGCCCGATATTGAAAAGATTTGTAAGCTGCTGCCTTTCACACGGCAAACGCTGTTTTTCTCGGCCACAATGCCGCCTGAAATTCAGCGCGTTACATCGCAATTCTTGCATAACCCCATTCGCGTTGAAACGACCGCGCGGGGCTCAACTGTCGATACGATTACTCAGATGTTGGTGAAGGCTCCACATGAAGCGGCAGCCAAACGTGATGCGTTGCGCAATTTGTTGCGCACACAAGACAATGTGAAAAACGCGATTATATTTTCAAACCGCAAAACCACTGTGGCCTTGCTTGAAAAATCTCTGCGCAAGCATGGCTTTAATGCGGGTGCTTTGCACGGAGATATGGACCAATCAGCGCGGCTCAAAATGCTCACTGCTTTCCGGGCCAATGAAGTGACATTTTTGATTGCATCTGATGTCGCCGCTCGCGGCCTAGACATTCCTGAGGTGAGCCATGTGTTCAACTTCGATGTGCCCATCCATGCTGAGGATTATGTTCACCGCATTGGCCGCACGGGCCGCGCTGGGCGTGAAGGTGCTGCCTTTACGATGGTGACAAAAGAAGAAGGCAAATATCTCAAGGCCATCGAAAACCTGATTAATAAAGAACTGCCCTATTTCGACAATGGGGCGGTGGAAGAAACCGAAGATAGCGTCAAGCCTGCACGACGCGAAGCGCGTGGCCGTGGGCGGACCAAGACTGAGCCAAAGGTTGTTGCTATCGCCAAAGTAGAAGAGGTTGCAAAGTCCGTTGTCGTTGAGACAGCTGAGAAGCCCGCCCGTGAACCGCGGGTTCACACGCCGCGTCCGCCTCGCCACACTCACTTTGAGAATGACGCACCAAACGACAATGGGTTTCATGATGGCAACATGCCATCGTTTCTAATAAAGCGTTAAAAGCCTTTATTCATTCACACTAATCTAACTCTTATCATGTACTATTGATCTCGAACCAGCGAGTTTGAGCATTTTGATCGAAGATAACAAACGCATAGCGCCACGCAACAGAGTGTTGAAAAGCGCAAAGATTGTGCATTTGAGCAATTGGTCGCTTGTTGATTGCACAATCCGTGACATGTCTGAAACAGGTGCAAAACTCGTTGTCGGCGACCAAGTTGCCGTTCCCAATGAATTTCGGTTTTTAGTGAGTTCCGAAAACACCATCCGTAACGCGCAAGTGGTTTGGCGGCGCGGTGATATGATTGGCATCACATTTACGAGTGAAAAGACCAGAGCACCGGTGCGCAAGCAATAACTGCCCCAAATTTTCGTTTCGAGAAAATTAAACTTAAATTACGTTTGTTATCTGCCATCAACGGGCTGCTAATGTTTTGCAGGCAATCTTCCCCCATAAATTGAACATAGATTCAAGGATGGGTGAGTTATGCGTGTTTTAAAATCTGCTAAAGTGGTGGACTCTGTAAATTGGTCGGTTGTTGATTGCACGTTGCGCAATCTCACCAATGAATCCGCCACCATTGTGTGTGGCCATCAAAGTGCCATTCCAAATGAATTTCGATTGATGATTCCTTCGGACAACACAATTCAGAGTGCAAAAGTGGTCTGGCGAAAAGATTCGCAAATAGGAATGGAATTTTTTGGCGAAAAAACTCCTGCTCCGAAATACAAAACCAAAGTCTTGCACTAGTAAAATCTATCTTTTTGCTTTGGGTTTCTTAGTCGGCTTTTGCGAACGCAGAGCTGCTGCATAAGCTTTGTTGCACCAGCTTTTCATTTCACTTGTGTCATCTAAACAACGCTCTGGTGCACGCCAATAGCTCATGGCTGTGCGGCCGCCAGATTTTCATTCATATGTGAATTGGCTTAAGCTTTCTTTTTCAAATTCAGGCTTCAGCGCGTCATCGCCTTTGAGATAAAGCACATCGTCATCAACCATGCCAAAGATAAGGCCTGCATGATAAAGAGCCACGGCACCAAACATCTTTCTGGTTGTCACGACGCCGAAGCCCGACATTTGCTCTAGAACATGTTCGACTGTGCCGCTCATTGCACAGCCGGAATAATCTGCACGCTTTCGCCGCAGCCGCAAGCAGAAACTTGGTTGGGATTGTTGAACACAAAACCTGATTTCAAAGTTGACGTTTGGAAATCCATTTCTGTGCCGAGCAAGAACATGATGGCTTTGGGGTCGATCAGAATCTTCGCACCCTTATCCTCAACAACTTCATCATATTTGCCCTGCTCTTTGGCCCATTCCATGGTGTATTCCATGCCAGCACAGCCGCCATTTTTAACACCCACACGAAGGCCCACGCCTTCGCCGCGCGCCATGAGCTCAGCAATTCGGGTTGCCGCTGCTTCTGTCACTTTCATCACTTGGGGTCTTGGTCGTGCTTGTGCTTGGGCCATGATCTATCCTACCACATATTCATTGCCATGCGAGCCTCTTCCGACATGCGGCTTTGGTCCCATGGGGGATCGAAC
>JANYHE010000134.1 GCA_025359215.1 Hyphomicrobiales bacterium | reverse complement strand
AGGAACAACGGGTGCCAGCTTAAGTGCGGCCTCTAAGCCTTTTTGAAGTTCATTGCTCATTTAAATCATCCCAAAAATTGATGCGCCTTGATCAGCGCGGCCCGCAAGATTTCGAAACGCTGCGAAAAGTTCGCGACCTGTCCCTACTTCATTTCGACTTAGATCTTGAGTGGCCAAAGGCCGCGCGGCAAATTCATTGGCATCAACCAGAATGTCCAAAGTGCCATTGGTGGCGTCGATACGAATGATGTCACCATCTTTGATTTTAGCGATAGCACCACCATCAGCGGCTTCTGGTGTTACATGGATAGCAGCTGGCACTTTGCCAGATGCCCCCGACATGCGACCATCGGTGATGAGTGCCACACGGTAACCCTTGTCTTGCAACACGGCGAGCGGCGGTGTCATGCGATGCAGTTCAGGCATGCCATTCGCTTTGGGGCCTTGAAAGCGCACAACGGCGATGAAATCTTTGTTCAGCTCATTGGCTTTAAAGGCTTCGTGTAATTCTTCTTGTGAATGGAACACGCGGGCTGGGGCTTCGATCACATGACGATCCGCAGGAATTGCTGATGATTTAATAACCGCACGGCCAAGTGGACCTTCCAGAACGTTTAGCCCGCCTGTGGCTTGGAATGGCTCTGCCACACCCCGCAGCACGGTTAGATCGCCTGAAGCCTTGGCGCAATCGCGCCATGTGATTGACCCTTCTTCATCAAGTCCGGGCTCTTGCAAATAGCCTTTAAGGCCTGTGCCCATAATTGTTGTCACATCTTCATGCAGCAATCCGGCGCTCAGAAGTTCGCGCATCAGAAGGCCCATGCCGCCTGCTGCGTTGAAGTGGTTCACATCGGCTTTGCCATTGGGATAGATGCGGGTGAGCAAGGGAATCACTTTTGAAAGCTCGGCCAAATCATCCCATGTGAGTGCAATGCCCGCTGCAGCGGCCATGGCCACCACATGCATGGTGTGATTGGTGGAACCACCCGTGGCCAGCAAACCGACTACACCATTGACAACGGCTTTCTCATCATAAATTTTTCCAATCGGCGTGTAATTATTACCGATTGTAGAAATGCTCATGGCCTGTTTGGCGGAGGCCTTGGTGATTTCATCGCGCAACTGTGTGCCGGGATTTACAAAAGTTGAACCCGGCAGATGCAGACCCATAATTTCCATCAGCATTTGGTTGGAATTGGCAGTGCCATAAAATGTGCAAGTGCCGGGGCCATGATAGGCTTGGCTTTCTGCTTCAAGCAGCGCTTCACGCCCCACTTTGCCTTGGGCATAAAGTTGGCGGATTTTGCCTTTTTCTTCGTTTGGCAAACCCGATGTCATGGGACCCGCAGGAATAAACACGGCAGGCAAATGACCAAACGCCAATGCGCCAATAATGAGACCCGGTACAATCTTATCGCAGACGCCCAGATAAACACTTGAATCAAACATCTGGTGAGAAAGGCCCACAGCCGTTGAAAGCGCAATCACATCGCGTGAGAACAGCGAAAGCTCCATGCCGGTTTCGCCTTGAGTGACGCCATCACACATGGCGGGCACGCCCCCTGCCACTTGCGCTGTGCCGCCCGCTTCACGTGCAGCACCGCGAATAATGTTTGGGTAATGCTCGAAAGGCTGATGCGCTGATAGCATGTCATTGTAGGAGGTGATGATAGCAAGGTTTGGGCCTGCGCCATTGCGCAATGCATTCTTATCGCCAGTGCCACAGGCCGCAAATCCATGGGCGATATTCGCGCAACCTAAAGATTTTCGCTTGGGCTGATTGTCTCTTGCTGCTTCGATTTTTTCTAAATAGCGCGCACGGCTCTCTTTGCTGCGCTTGATTATTTTTTCGGTAACGGCTGAGACTGTTCTGTGTACGGACATTATGGACACCAATAAAGTGTGAGTGGTTTTGCACTGTTCACAACTGCTCGCACCGGCATTGCTATTGCGTCATCTCCCGCCAGAGCCGTTTCTAATACTGCCTCTTTATCAGCGCCTTGGATATGCAAACACACATGTGTGGCAGCGAGAAGACGCGCCAAGCTGAAGGTGAGGCGTGGTTCTCCAGCGCCGGGGGCATTCATTTCTAAAATATTTTGCTCAACATTCAAATCCAGTGCTTCGGCTAAATGATCGCCGCCCGGGAAAAACGACGCTGTGTGCCCATCATTGCCCATGCCCAGAATTGCGACGTCAAAGGTTTTCAAGTTCTTGGCATTTGGGTTTTCATAAAGTGGAATAAATTGTGCTTTGGCCGCAAAATTTTGCAACAGCGTTTCCTTCACCAATTTGGCATTGGAACGGGGATTATCTTCAGGCACTTGGCGTTCATCAACCAACGTGATTTGCACTTTGGACCAATCGAGTCTCAGGTTTGAAAGCTTCGCAAAGAACGGTTTTGGAGTTGATCCACCAGAAACCGCAAGCACTGCAAAATCTTTCGCCACGATGGCAGCGCGTAGCCAAGCTGCAACATCTTCTGCCAGTTTTGTGGCAAGCTCATCACCTGTTTTAAAAATGCGTTTCGCGGTGATCATGCGTGCGGGGCCTCATACCATGTGCGGCCATCGCGTTCGATCATAGCAATGGCTTGGGTTGGGCCCCACGTGCCCGATGTATACTGCCGTGGACCATCGGTGGATTCCTTCCAATGATCTAAAATTGGATCAATAAATTTCCACGCAGCAGTCACTTCATCACGGCGCATGAACAGGGTTTGATTACCGCGCACCACATCCATCAAAAGTCGCTCATAGGCATCTGGGTTGCGCGCACTGAAGGATTCGGCAAATGTCATATCAAGCGGCACTTGCTTCAAGCGCATGCCGCCGGGGCCTGGATCTTTGATCATCAAGAAGAGCTTTACACCCTCATCAGGCTGCAAGCGGATGACTAGGCGGTTTGGTTCCATGGCACCTGCGGTTTTGTCAAACACTGAATAGGGCACAGGTTTAAATTGCACCATGATTTCTGAGAGACGAGATGGCAAGCGTTTTCCTGTGCGGAGATAGAATGGAACACCACTCCAACGCCATGAACCAATTTCAGCTTTTATGGCAACGAAGGTCTCAGTCACAGAATCAGTGCCGAGTTCTTCAAGATAACCATTCACTGCGCCTGTAGGTGATGCCCCCGCCTTGTACTGGCCGCGCACCACGTGTTGATCAATATTGCTGGCTGTGATCGGCTTGAGGGATTTGAGCACTTTGAGTTTTTCATCGCGCACAGAATTTGCTTCCATGGATGTTGGTGGCTCCATGGCCACCAAACACAAAAGCTGCAAAATGTGATTTTGCACCATGTCGCGCAGTGCGCCCGCCGTATCGTAATAACCAGCGCGGCCTTCCACGCCCAAGGTTTCGGCCACGGTAATTTGCACGTGATCAATGTGGGCAGAATTCCACACCGGTTCAAACAGGGCATTGGCAAAACGCAAAGCCATGAGGTTTTGCACTGTTTCTTTGCCGAGATAGTGATCAATACGATAGATCGCAGGCTCTTTGAACACCTTGCCAATTGATTCATTTAGGGCTTTGGCCGATGCACCATTTTTGCCAAGTGGCTTTTCAATCACGACACGGGCTTTTGGTGTCACCAAATTATGTTTGCCCAAACGGTCGCAAATGGGACCAAAAAGATCGGGACCAACGGCGAGATAAAAAATTCTAATCCGATCGGTAAAATCAGCGAGCTTTGCTTCCAGCTTAGGCCAGCCGTCTTCTTGACTGGCTTCAGCCTGCACATAAGACAGGCGCTCAATGAAGCGCGCCATCACCTCAGGGGTGCGCAATTTCTCTTCGACAAACGAAACCAGTGCGGTGGTGGCGAAGGCCTTAAATTCCTCATCGCTCATCGGGCGGCGCGAGGTGCCCACAATGCGGGTGCCCTCGGCAATTTGGCCCTGCTCATCGCGGTGGAACAAGGCTGGAATCAGTTTGCGCTGCGCCAAATCACCTGTGGCGCCGAAAACGACAATATCAAACACATCAACCGGGATTATTCGCGTGGTCATGTTAATTCATAAACTCCAGTTTTGAGGTGCGTTCCTCAGAATTTGCCAAACGGGGTGTACACAAGTGAAAAGTCTCTGGCAATAAAACTATCGGTATGATTTATAGCATAGAGGCCATGCATATAAATAAGGGATATCGTCATGATTTTGTGTTGCGGAGAAGCACTCATCGATTTTTTGCCGCGCAAAGGCGCTGATGGGGCTGATGTCTATCAACCTTTCAATGGTGGATCGATCTATAACACAGCTATTGCGCTGGGTCGGTTGGGCACGCCTGTTGCTTATTTCGGTGGGCTATCAACTGATTTCTTCGGCGACAGCTTGGTTGCTGGCCTGAAGGAAAGCAACGTTGATATTCGCCCTGCCAAAGTTCAAGCCCTCGACACCACATTGGCTTTTGTAAAACTGACCAATGGACAGGCGCGTTATGTGTTTGTGGATGCGGCCTCGGCGGGGCGCATGGTGACCAAGAAAGATTTGCCAAAACTTGCAAAATCATGCGCCGCACTTCATTTCGGTTCAATCAGCTTGATCCCTGAACCCTGTGCTAGCGCCTTTGAAACTTTGATGAAACGAGAAGCGAAAACCCGCGTCATTTCCCTTGATCCTAATATCCGCGCCACGCTGATTAAGAGCAAGCGTGATCATATGGCCCGACTAAACCGCCTCATCGCTATGGCCGACATTCTGAAAATTTCTGACGAAGATGTGCATTGGATGACGGGCCATCACGATCTTGCCAAAGCAGCAAAGGCTTGGTTGAAAAAAGGGCCAAAGATTGTGGCTATCACCAAAGGTGGCGATGGGGTTGAAGTTTATACCAAGGCCTTTTCATTTGACCACAAGGCCCCCAGTGTGGTGGTGGCTGATACCGTAGGAGCTGGAGACACGTTTACTGCGGGACTTCTTGCAACACTTTATAAAGATGGCAACCTGACCAAGGAAAATATCGCCAACATTAGCGAAAATGATTTACGCCACGCGGCAGATTTTGCGGCACGTGCAGCAGCCGTGACCTGTTCAAGACCCGGTGCTAATCCGCCTTGGGCTAAAGAGATGGAATGAACTTTCCTGTTGATAGTATAATCCCTGATCTCAAGGCCGCGCTCAGCTCGCGGCCTTGTGTTATTCTGGTGGCGGAACCGGGGGCAGGAAAGACCACGCGCGTGCCCTTGGCGTTGTTGGATGAAGCTTGGCTTTCAGGCAAAAAGATTTTGATGTTGGAGCCGCGCAGGCTTGCGGCCCGCGCTGCTGCTTCTCGCATGGCACAGACGCTGGGTGAAGATGTGGGGGTAACAGTTGGCTACACCGTTCGTTTAGAGCGCAAGATTTCAAAAGCCACGCGCATTGAAGTGGTGACCGAAGGTATTCTCACTCGGCGCTTGCAGGCTGATCCTGAACTATCAGACACAGGGCTGATTATTTTCGACGAATTTCATGAACGCAGTTTGGATGGCGATTTGGGTTTGGCGCTTTCACTGGATGTGCAACGCGCACTTCGTGATGATTTAAAAATTCTGGTCATGTCTGCCACACTCGACACTGAAAAACTATCAGCGCATTTAAATGACGCTCCTTTGATCAATGCCAAGGGCCGGATGTTTCCTGTTACCACACAGTATTTAGATAAAACTTCACGCCAAACCATTGTGGCCGATGCCGTTCGCGCGATTGCCAAAGCTTTGCGCGAGGTGAGGGGAAGCTTGCTGGTGTTTCTGCCGGGCGAAGGTGAAATTCGCCGCGTGGAGCAAGCACTGGTTGCTGAGGGTGTTCCTGATAATGCTGATCTGCGCCCTCTTTATGGGGCTATGGCATTGGCCGAACAGGATGCTGCAATTAGGCCAGCGTTGGCTGGACGGCGCAAAATTGTTTTAGCGACAACGATTGCCGAAACTTCGCTCACTATTGATGGTGTTGAAGCTGTGATTGACACAGGATTCAAACGGTCGCCCCGATTTGATCCTGCTTCGGGCATGACCGCGTTGGAAACTGTGCGGGTGTCGCAAGCATCAGCCGAGCAGCGCAAAGGCCGCGCAGGCCGAGTGGGGCCAGGTGTTTGCTATCGGTTATGGCCAGAGGCTGAGTTGCGAGCGCTGTCTGCCCATGACGAGCCCGAAATTCGCATTGCAGATTTATCTTCTTTGGTTTTGGAATTGGCCAATTGGGGAGTGACCACCATTGATGGTTTACCATGGTTAGAGCAGCCGCCCGCCGCTGCATTTTCGCAAGCGCAAGACTTATTGAAATCACTGGGCGCGTTGGAAATTTCGAACAGTATCACGGCCCACGGTCGTGCTATGGCGAAATTGCCTTTGCATCCTCGTCTTGCCCATATGGTGATTGCGGGCAAAAATCTTGGCGCTGGCGTTCTGGCTGCGGAACTTGCCGCCTTGATCTCTGAGCGCGATGGCTTGCCACGCGACTCCTCCGTTGATGTAGAAACACGATTGATGCATGTGCGCGGTTCGGCGCGCGAACGCATGAAGCAGGTGGCACGGCAAATTCGAGATAGTGCTGGAGTGAAAGATGACACAGCTGAGATTTCGCATGGCGTGTTATTAGCTTTGGCTTATCCCGACCGGATCGCTCAGAAGCGCGGCAGTCTTGGTCGCTTTCGTATGGCCAGCGGGGCCGGTGCCATTGTCGCGGCGCATGATTTACTTGCCAAAGAAGACTATATCGCAATTGGACTGTTGGATGGCTCACAGGTGGACGCCAAGGTGCATCTTGCTGCGGCTCTATCAAAGACTGAGATTGAAACACATTTTAAAGAATTGATCGTCGAAACGACTGGTGTTTTTTGGGACGCCAAAGCCAATGCCGTGAGTGCAAGCCGTGCCCTTAAACTGGGGGCTTTGGTGTTAGAAGAGCGCCCCCTAGCAACACTTGACCCCGAGGACGTCGCTGCGGCGATGGCTGAAGGGGTGTTTGTTATGGGTTTGAGTTCATTGCCATGGAGTGATGGCGCCAAGATGTTCCGTGCACGGATTAATTTTCTTGCGCGTGCTATGCCAGATTTCGGCTGGCCCAATCTTACAGATGAACATTTGCAAACGTCGATCAGAAATTGGCTTCAACCTTACTTGGCGGGCAAAAGCCGCAAGAGCCATTTGGCCGAATTGGATATGTTGGCAATTTTGCGTGGAATGATTGATCACGCCATGATTTCCAAAATTGAAAAACTTGCCCCTTCGCGCATGGAAGTGCCGGGAGGGGGGCATTATGCCATTGATTATGATGTTGATGGTGACCCCGTGCTGCGGGTTCGCTTGCAGGAAATGTTTGGCATGCAATCTGCTCCACAAATTGCAGAAGGGCGGGCGCGGCTTAAAATAGAACTCCTGTCGCCGGGTGGAAAGCCAGTGGCTGTGACACAATCGATGGAAACATTTTGGGTGAACGGTTATCCCGATGTGCGCAAAGATATGCGCGGGCGCTATCCCAAACATTCATGGCCGGAAGATCCGCTGACTGCGGTGGCCGTGGCACCGCGCAGATTGCGCTAGTCTGATTTTTTCAACACGGCTTGCAGAACATCTTTGACGCCGATAGCGCCCGCAAACGTGTTGTCGTCATTGAACAATGCGACAGGCGCAGTTTCTGAGCGGTGCATGGCGAGCATGACGGTTTTGAGCGATGTGCCGGGCGTTGCCCAAAATACGGGGCGGGCAGTTGCCGCCATGGGTTTATCGGCATCGGCACACGACACCCACGAGGCTTTTTCACCTTCGCGTTCCACCACTGTCACTTTATTTTCTTTATCCAATTTAAAGCGTGTGGTTTTACGACGGTCGAGCCAAATCCAACCGGTTTTATCGTGCATCAATTCATGGGGACCGCGCATCACGTTCCATGCCGTAAGCACTGAAAGTGGGTTTACATTGGCGATGAAGTCACGGACATAATCATTGGCAGGGCGCAACACGATATCTTCTGGCCTGCCTGATTGCACAATACGGCCGCCTTCCATGATCGTTATGGTGTTGCCGATCTTCAGGGCCTCTTCAAGATCATGGCTGACGAAGACGATGGTTTTTTTCAGCGACTTTTGCAATTGCAAAAGCTCATCCTGCACTTTGGTTCGGATGAGGGGATCAAGCGCTGAGAACGGCTCGTCCATGAGAAGGATGGGCGCTTCAGTTGCAAAAGCGCGGGCAAGGCCAACACGCTGTTGCATACCGCCGGAAAGTTCATGGGCATATTTTTGCGACCACTGATCAAGGCCCACCAGTTTCAATTGCTTATCGACACGGGCCTTACGTTCGTCGTCTGGAATACCTGCGAGCTCCAATCCAAAGCCCACGTTTTCAGCAACCGTGCGCCATGGCAACAATGCAAATTGCTGGAACACCATAGCCACTTGGCCTTGGCGCAAATGGCGCAAGGTGGCTTCATCGCAGGTCACAACATCCACCATCTTATCGCCATCACGCACCAACACAGAGCCGCGTGTTACCGTGTTGAGGCCGTTGACAGCCCTCAACAATGTGGATTTACCAGAGCCTGAAAGGCCCATCAAAACTGAAATCTCACCTTCTTTTACAGTGAGGCTGGCTCCGGCACAGCCCAACACCGTGCCCGTTTTTGAAAGTATATCAGCCCGGGTTGCACCGGCGTCTAACATAGTGACAGCAGAACGAGTATCCTTACCAAACAGAATATCGACGTTCTTGAATTCAACCGCAGCACTCATGATTTTACCCCATTGGAAACACGGCACATGCGGTCGATGATGATGGCCAGCACAACGATAGCAAGGCCTGCTTCAATGCCCAGTGGAATGTTGAGTGAGTTCAACGCGCGCACGACTGGCGAGCCCAATCCATTGGCCCCGATTAATGCAGCAATCACCACCATCGAAAGCGAGAGCATAATACATTGGGTTAGACCCGCCATGATCGTGGGCAAGGCCGATGGCAATTCCACTTTCCAAAGCAATTGCGATTTGGTTGCGCC
Organism: Hyphomicrobiales bacterium; assembly: GCA_025359215.1. GTDB lineage: Bacteria > Pseudomonadota > Alphaproteobacteria > Rhizobiales > Aestuariivirgaceae > Aestuariivirga. The sequence continues at coordinate 8,721 of JANYHE010000134.1, read as the reverse complement.
AAATGCTTCGCCCGCCTCGATCAAAGGTCTTGGTACCGAAGTGATGCCCAAATGGGTGAGACGAATGGGGGCTGGTGCAGCAAAAATTACAGTCACAATAAGGCCCGGCGCCACGCCCAAGCCGAACAAAATCAAAACAGGAATGAGATAAACAAATGTTGGCATGGTTTGCATGAGATCGAGAACCGGCAACATGAATTTATAAATGCGCGGGTTGTGCGCGGCCCAAATGCCCAAGGGCACACCGATGAGCATTGACGTTCCTGCAGCTGCACAGACGAGAACAATTGTTTCAATTGTTTGCTTCCAAAGGCCTTGGTTCACAATGAACAAGAGCCCGAGCAAAACCCCCAGCGCCAATTTCCAAGATTTTTGCAAATAGTATGCGAGGGCTACGATTGCCGCGACGAGTATGAGGGGCGGAAACCAGAGGAGAACACTGACCAGCCCTTCAAGAAGAAAAGTAAAGAAGCTGGCGACCGAGTCAAAGAAAACACTGAAATTTGTCGTGAGAAAAGAAAAGAATTGTTTGCCGATCGGTCCAACCGGAATCTTATTATCAGTAATGAGTTTGACGATTTGTTCCATGGCGTGCCTTCCCCAAAAGACATGCCCTCCCCCACCAAGGGGGAGGGTGATTATCGCATTATAGGCCGAGACCTTTCTTTACGGCGTCAAGCGCTGGGCCTGAACCGTCGAACGTGGTCACGTCTTTAAGCCATGCCGTGAGAGCATCTGGATTGGCTTTAACCCAAGCCAAGGCGGCAGCTTTAGGATCAGCCTGTTTGTTCAGAATGTCGTCCATCACTTTATTCTCCATTTCCATGGTGAATTTCATATTGGAAATCATCTTGCCAGCATTTGGGCATTCAGCAACGTAGCCTTTGCGCACTGTTGTATAAACATTGGCACCGCCAAAGTTTGGCCCGAACAAATCATCGCCACCTGTAAGATATTGAATTTTGAAATTCGCGTTCATTGGGTGAGGAGCCCAGCCTAAGAAAACGATGTCTTGTTTTGCCGCTGTGTTCTTGGCCACCTGGGCCAACATGCCGGCTTCTGAGCTTTCGACCAATTCAAATCCATCAAGTCCGAATTTTGGATCCTTGATCATATCCAAAATGTGGCGGTTGCCGTCATTGCCGGGTTCAATGCCATAGATCTTGCCTGCAAGCTTATCTTTGAATTTGGTGATGTCTTTGAAATCATGCAGGCCTGCATCAAACAATTCTTGGTTTACGGCGAGCGTATATTTGGCACCTTCAAGATTTGCGCCAATGGTTTCAACCGAGCCATCTTCGCGGTAGGCTTTAATATCGGCTTCCATCGAGGGCATCCAGTTGCCAAGAAACACGTCGATGTCTTTGTTTTTCATTGATGCGAAAGTGACTGGCACAGCAAGTTGCTTAATGTCACCTTTGTAGCCCATGGGCTCCAAGATCGCTGATGTCATGGCGGTGATGGCAGTGATGTCCGTCCAACCCACATCCGAAAGACGGACAGTTTGGCATGATGCGGCATCGCCAGCATATGATGTTCCGGCCATGGCCAAAAGACCCAAGCCAGCAACGATTGATTTGAATGTTAATGTCATTGTTGTTTTCCTTCTTTCATCCGTGTTTGCGCGCGTCTACTTTGTCACAGACTTCGCCAATGGGAGTGAGTGGACCAAATTGCTCACCAAAAGGCAACTAAATTCCGGCACAGGATCGCTCACAAACGACACTCTGGCCCTTCCTGATGAATTGATTCATAAGTAAAGCTGCGTCCAAGAGAGGAAAAATCATGAAACCAGTGAAATGGGGCATTCTGTCCACCGCCAATATCGGGATGAAAAAAGTAACCCCCGGGATGATGAAAAGCAGCGATATTCAGGTTGTGGCGATCGCATCACGCGATCTGAAACGCGCTAAAGCGGCGGCGGCCGAGTTGGGGATTGTCAAAGCATACGGCTCTTATGAAGAGCTGATGGCAGACCCCGAAATTGAAGCCATTTACAATCCATTGCCCAATCACCTGCATGTTCCCATGACGTTGGCTGCGGCAAAAGCAGGGAAACATGTTCTGTGTGAAAAGCCAATTGCGATCACAGCCAAAGAAGCCGCTCACCTTAAAAAGGCACCAAAGACAGTTCACATCGCTGAAGCCTTTATGGTGCGCCATAGTTTACAATGGATCGATGCCAAGAAGCGCGTGAAAGCGGGCGAGATTGGCACTGTGGTGGCCATTCAATGCCTGTTCAGTTATTTCCTGCGTGACCCTAAAAATGTGCGGAATAAAGCAGATATTGGTGGTGGCGGAATTTTAGATATTGGCTGCTATCCCATCACCATCGCGCGGTTTATTTTTGATGCTGAGCCTGTTCGTGTTACGGCGGTGATTGATCGCGACCCAAAATTCAAGACTGACCGCACCTCAGGAGGACTTGCCGATTTCGGAAAGGGGCGACACTTATCTTTCACCATTTCAACGCAGGCGGCCCCCTACCAACGGGTTCATATTTTGGGCACAAAGGGCCGCATTGAAATTGAAATTCCGTTCAATGCCCCGCCTGATGTTCCCAACCGCATTTTTGTGCAAGGCATGAGCATGAATGTGGGCACTTGGATTTCTTATCCGGTGTCCGATCAATATCAACTTCAAGCTGAAGCCTTTGGCAGGGCCATTCGGTCCAAGAAAAAGCCTGCATGGGGTGTGGAAAACGCTATTCAAAACATGAAAATTATTGATGCCTTTTTCAAATCTGAAAAGACCAGCAAGTGGGAAAAGGTTTAGAGCAGCGCTTTGAGGCCGTCGCGGTAATTTGGATAGAGGAACTTGTAACCTAATTCCTCTTTCACGCGCGCATTGGAGACCCGTTTTGAATCGGCGTAAAAGCTTTTGGCCATAGGTGAAAGCTCAGCCTGTTCAAACGGAATTTCAGGCGGAGGCGTCATGTCCAGTAATTGCGCCGCATATGTGATCACATCTTGCGGGGGGCACGGTTCGTCATCGGCGACATTGTAAATTCTGCTGGGGTTTGGCTTTTCAATCGAGGCCTGCAAAATTCCTGCAATATCTTCCACGTGGATGCGGCTGAAGATTTGACCCTGTTTGATCACACGTTTTGCAGTTCCTGCTTTTAGTGATTCAAGAGCATTGCGGCCCAGTCCATAAATACCTGCAAGACGAAAAATATGAGGTTGCAGGAATGCCCACGCTGCCTCCGCATCAACACGGCGTTGGCCGCGTTCAGTATTGGGTGTTAAGTCCGCTGTTTCATCAACAGTTGCGCCAGCACGATCACCATAAACTCCTGTAGTCGATAGATAGGCAACCCACGCAAAACTGTTGGCGCGGGCTTCTAATTCTGGTTTAAACTTTCGCAGAACTGGATCGCCCACCTGATCTGGCGGTACAGAAGAAACAATGTGCGTGACGGAGTTTGGGATTGTGTTGATCTCTTCAAATAGAACACCCTCAAATCCCTGAGAATTGATACTCTCGACTCCATCCGCGCTGCGGCTGGTGCCGGTGATGTGCCATTGCTCTCGATCAAGCCTGTGGGCCAGCGCTTGGGCCGAAAAACCAAAACCAAAACACAGGAGGTGGTTCATGCGAATTCCAATTCCTGCAAAGCCCATTTCGCCGTGTTGCGAACGACTTCAGCGGTATCGCCCAGCAATGGCATGATAAACGGCTTCATCGTGCGGTCTGCACTGTTGCTTGCTGCAATCAATACATTGCGAATAAAGCTGTCGCGACCAATGCGCTTTACGGGTGATCCTGAAAACAATTTTCGAAAATCCGCATCATCCAATTGAAGCAACTCTGAAAGCGCTGGCGCTATCAAATCAGCGCGCGCTTGCAATTTCATCTCGTGGGACTGGCTTGCAAATTTGTTCCACGGGCAAATGGCCAAGCAATCATCACACCCATAAATGCGGTTGCCGATGGCTTTGCGAAACTCCACTGGAATTTCGCCCTTATGTTCAATGGTAAGATAGGAAATGCAGCGGCGCGCGTCGATTTTGTGGGGCTCTGGGAAGGCTTTTGTCGGGCAGATATCAATGCAGGCTTGGCAGCTGCCACAATGATCGGTTTCGGGTTCGTCATAGGGCAGTTCAGCGGTGGTTAAAATTGACCCAACAAAAAACCATGAGCCTAATTCCCGCGAAACAAGGTTGGTGTGTTTGCCTTGCCATCCAAGCCCGGCTTGCGCCGCTAAAGGCTTTTCCATGAGGGGAGCCGTATCAACGAAAACTTTAACGTCATTGCCCGATTGCGTTGCAAACCAGGTGGCCAAGTGTTTCAGTTTGCCTTTGATCACATCATGATAATCACGGTTCAAAGCATAGGTTGAAATGACGCCAGTTGATTTCTTCTCAAGCCTGGCAAATGCATCCAGGCCTTGACCATAATTCATGGCCACCATAATTGCTGACCGCGCTTCTGGCCACATTGCTGTTGGCGTTTTTCGACGCTCCAAAGTTTCTGGCATCCATATCATCTCACCATGATGACCAGCTTCAATGTAGGCTTCGAGATCAGCTCCTATCTTGCGGGAAAGTGTTGCCGAGGTAATGCGCACAGCATCAAAGCCTTCGCTAATGGCCTTTGATTTAAGTTCAGAAATCAAGATCAGCGTATGTGGATGAAGGTGGCATGGCGGGCAATGTGTCGAGCAGCAAAACTTTAAAAGAAGGCCTGGACTTGATGCGTTGATACCAACTTTGTACAACCGCGTGCTCGTCCCACGGCATGTCACCCAAATAGTCGATGGCAGAAATATGAGCCGCCGCAGCGAGATCGGCCAGAGAAAGCTGCTCGCCTGCCAACCATGAACGCTCTTCCACCAGATAAGCCAAATAATCGAGATGGGATTTAAGATTAGCTCGCGCTTGACGCACACGCGTCATGTCTGGTGCGCCACCGCCTTGCGTTGAATCCAAAAACCTTCGGATGACCTTTTCTGTGAGCAGTGGTTCTGTCACATCTGTATAAAATTTCACGTCAAACCAAGCGACCAAGCGCCTGATTTCGGCTCGTGCGAGCGCATTTCCTGGTAGCAACGATTTCTCTGCGCCACGCGTTTCTTCCAAATATTCGCCGAGTGATTCGATGCCACAAATTGGCAGGCCACTATCTTCCACAAAAACAGGCAGGAGTGCGGCTGGGTTTAATTCATAAACAGCAGGGCTTGGTGCCCATGGACGCTCATCAGAAAGCTGGCAAACCTCGCCATATTCGGCAAGCGAAAGACGCACACGGCGGCTGTAGGGATCAAGTGTAAAATGTAAAAGTTTCGGCATTTATGTTCTAAAACCAAGTTAAAAAAATTTAAAGGTGGGATGCCGTCATTGCCACTTTCTCGTGTGGGGTATATGCGTTTGTAACGCTAACAGCAAGCGATTCGGCCTTGATTGGGCAGGATTGGTTAACTCGGGGACCTTCATGTCATTCGAACAAATCATCGTTTTGGCCTTAATACAAGGCATTACTGAATATCTCCCCATTTCTTCGTCAGGTCATGAAATTTTGGTCCCTGCCTTCACAGGCTGGCCTGATCAAGGCGTTCTAACGGACGCCATTACCAACCTTGGCACTGTGTGTGCCACAATCATCTATTTCTGGCGTGATGTGGTTCGCCTGTTGCAAGGCCTGCTCGATCTGGTGAAGCGCCAACACTCTGATGCTGCACGCCTTGCCATCAATATTATCATCGGTACCATCCCTGTTTTGGTTTTGGGGCTGTTTTTCCATATTACAAAACTTGATCTTTATCTGCGCACGCCGCTGGTTGTTGCCATCAACTCCATTGTATTTGGCATTATTCTTTATGCCGCTGACGCTTATGGCCTGAGCCAAAACCGCATGCAGGATATAACTCCGCGCACAGCATTGTTTTTTGGATTGGGGCAAATGCTATCGCTCAATCCCGGAACCAGCCGCTCCGGCATCACCATCACCACAGGCCGCGCCTTGGGCTTTGTTCGTTCGGAGGCTGCGCGCTTTTCATTTTTGTTGTCGATCCCTGCCAATTTGGCTGGATCGATGGTCAAAGTGGGCTCTGCTCTGAAGGCTCATGAACCCATCACCTCAGCAATGATCATGTGCGGTGTTCTCACATTTTTTATCGGGCTTGGCACAGTAACGTTTTTAATGCGGATCATTCGCACGCAAAGCTTTCTGCCCTTCGTTATCTACCGCGTGATTTTAGGCGGCGCATTGCTTGGCATGATTTACTCTGGCGTGGCACTGGGCTCGCTGAACTGACCTGCTTTACGGAAACGATATAGATAAGCTGGTACAATAGCTTCAACGCTGCGGGCCACAATGCCGAGGCCCTGCAATGTGCGGCCCTGTTCGATTGCAGAATCGCTCACAACATTATTGGTCTTCAAAGATTCAACTTGATCCATTGTCAGGAAGGGCTTTGGCAATAAGCCCGCCACTGCGCCCAACGCTGATGCAGCGCTAAAGGGCAAGGGCAGCAATAGGCGTTTTCGTTGGGTGGTTTTTAAAATGAATTGCAGAACTTGCTTGAAGCTCATCGGCTCTGGTCCGCCCAATTCATAAACCTTGCCATCGGCCACACCACGATCAACCAAATTGGCCACAGCCAAAGCCACATCACCCACAAACACGGGCTGGAATAGAGTTTTACCCCCTCCAATCAATGGCAGAGCGGGAGAAAAGCGGGCCATTTGGGCAAATTGATTGAAGAAATTATCCTCCGGTCCAAATATAATGCTCGGGCGCAAGATCATTGCACCTTGAAATGCGGCCGCAGCTTTTGCTTCGCCTTGTGCTTTCGAGCGGGCATAAGCGCTTGTTGCGCTTGCATCAGCACCAATCGCCGAAAATTGGATCATCACTTGTGCTTTGGCTGCCTTTGCTGCTTTGGCCACCGCTTCGGCCCCAAAAACGTGTAGTGCATCAAAATTTTGCGCACCCGAATTGAAAAGCACGCCTGTAAGATTGATGACCACGTAGGCTCCATCGCAAGCGGCTGCGAGAGAGGCTGGAAAACGAATATTGGCTTGGACAGGCACAACTTGGCCGGGCGATCCCAATGGCACCACATGGCCTGCCAAATCGGGCCTGCGGCACGCAACCCGCACGCGGTAGCCGCGTTTTGCCAGCTCGCGCACCACATGCCGGCCGACAAATCCTGAGCCGCCCACAACTGTTACTAATTTATCCGCATTTGCTGTCGTCACGTTTTTAAACCCTTTAGAACTTGTCGAGTCTTTTAGCTGGGGATGAGCCTTCATGCAAAGACATGATTTGACAATCTTATGGTCTGCCCCCTAAGAGACCCCCATGCCCTGATGGCGGAATTGGTAGACGCGCACGGTTCAGGTCCGTGTACTGAAAGGTGTGGAGGTTCGAGTCCTCTTCAGGGCACCAAATCAAAATTCTAAGACGTCCAATAACCACTAAAAAACCCGTGAAAGCGGGATTTTTTGTGCCTTTTTGGCGAAAAGCGATCAACAAGGCAATAGAACGCATTCAGGATGGCACGATCGCGGCCTACAGGTACGATCCGAAAGAAGCCAAACTGAAATTGTTAGTTTAATTCGGCTGCTTTACGGAACTATTTTAATCAACTAAACGTTTTGTAATTTAGTCACGTTGTTTCATGTACATTTTGAATTATTGGCGAGGTTCATTTCGTTTTGTTGTTATTTATGTTGGTATTTTCAAAGTGCTTCGATTTTTTTCTTATTCGAAACAATAATTTAACACAATAATTAGATGCCTCTTCAGGCACCAAGGGTTTACAATCGTGGGGGTTCTCGGTTGTGATTCCACTAACAAAACCAAATTGTATTTCGAATTGACCAATTCCAGAACCCTGATGAAAATCAATCACCTACCGTCATTATATTTTTTACATATCCCGAAAACAGCGGGCACTAGTTTTCGGCTTTGGCTGACGCGGCTTTTCAGCTTGGACGAAGTACTGGACATTCACCATCTCGCAGAGCTTGAAAATGTCGACGACGAGACACTAAAGAGGTACCGCTTTTTTTCAGGCCATTTTGGTTGGCGCATGGTGGAACGGGCCGAAAGCATTGGGTTGACTTGCGAGGCAGTGACTATTTTTCGTGAACCCAGCGAAGTCTATCTGTCTGGGCTAAACCACACGCCCGATGAGATTCAAGGTGATTCACTTGAATTCCAAACCGATAGCCATACAGTTGGACACAATAACAATTTTATTCTGAGGTTTATTGCATTAAGCGGCAACGAAGTTAGCGAACTTCTTCCTTTACGCGAACATGAACTGGCAGTCGCTCAAACACGCATAGATGATATGCGATTTTTCGGCATGGTGCATGACTGGCAAGGGACAGCAATTTTGTTTGCATATGCTTATTGCCTGCCGTTACGCGCGATGGAAATATGGGAGAATATAGGCACAAAAAAACCCGCGAACTTCGATGGGGACAGGCTTCGGGCGGGTTGGAGAGTGAGTGACAGCCTCGACTTTGCGCTTTATAAGCATGCAAAATTGTTGTTTTCGAAACGACTGACGGAAGTGCAAAAGACCTTGGGTGTTGCACCTGATGCACCTTTTGAAGCTTACAAAGAACCGCTTTTAAAGCGCTTTCTGAACACTGAGCAGGGCGTTGCGCGGTTAAGCAATGCCTCAATTCCAGTCAGTTCAGGTATCATCCAATCAGGTTTTGAACACCGCTTCCCCACCAAAGATGGTTGGGCGATTTGGGCTGA
>JANYHE010000093.1 GCA_025359215.1 Hyphomicrobiales bacterium | reverse complement strand
CCGGGCTGGTGTTTGGCTATAGTCAAAGCTTTATTTTTGTGGGCGCAATGGCGTTAGGAATTATAGCTGCCCGCTATGGCACTAGCGCCCGTAACGCTTCATAACATCCATCAATTCATCAAGGGGTAGTGCGATGGAAATATTGCCATCGCGCCCCACCATTGTCTCGTTGCAAATCATCGAATCCAAAATAGCTTCTTCAGTGCCTTCCACAACTGCACGAAACAAACCATCAATGGCAGCGTTTGAAATATAATCAGCAGACCTACGAACACTCCCAAACGAGTTTTCATTGGCAGTCGAAAACGCCAAGAAAATGTCACCCGAACTGTTGGTGCCAATCGTGCCTGTGCGGGCCATGCCCATGGGCACACGCCGCGCCAAGCGTTTGAGTTGATGCGACTGCAAAGGTGCATCTGTGGCAATAATTGCGATTATTGATCCTTGGTCTTTTCCGCGCAACTGGTCATGCAAAATATGGCGTCCAACAGGAACACCCAAAACTGTAAAATCTTCGCGTTTGCCAAAGTTAGATTGCACAAAAATTCCAAGGGTAAATGTCTCTCCGTCAATTTCTACAAGCCGCGATGCTGAGCCATTGCCCGCTTTAAAATCATAGGTGATCATGCCGGTGCCACCACCAATACTACCAAGCTCAACCGCGCCACCGCATGCATTATCAAGCGCCTGCATGGTGTGCGCCGCGGTCACGTGAAATCCATTGATATCATTGAGGTCGCCGTCATAAGTTTCAGCAGCAACCGGCAAGCCCCAGTCTTGGCCGGTGCCAATCTTATTTTTAAGCAGCCATTGCAATGTGGCATCACGTGTCACACCACAAGAAGCCGTATTGGTGATCGTGATTGGCGTTTGCAATTCGCCTGCCTCTTCAATCCAAGCAAGGCCAGTCATTTCACCATTGCCATTGAATGAAAATGAACCAGCCGCACAAGGGATGTGTGCTTTGCTGCGGCCACGGGGCAAAAGTGCAGTAACACCGGTGCGGATATGATCGCCTTCAACTAGGGTCACCGTGCCAACTTCAACACCGGTCACATCTGTTATCGCATTAAACCGACCTGCCGTTCCAGCAAAAGGCAAACCCAGCTCACGTCCGCGAATTTTCATATCAGCCATTCCACTACTCAATTCATTCTATCCTTTGCTCTAACATAGAGTATGACTAATTTGGAAATCATGGCAGCTGAATCGGTCGCAAGCTATAAAGATATTTTGATTGTTCTGGGGGCAGCTGGCCTCGTAGTGCCAGTGTTGCGCCGCTTTGGCGTCAACACCATTCTTGGTTTTCTAATCGTCGGTGTCATTCTAAGTCCTGGCATTTTAGGTCGTGTTGCCACCCAAATCCCGTTTCTAGAAAATTTAAAATTATCACACCCGGATGATCTTGCTGCCTTCGCCGAATTTGGCGTGGTCTTCCTCATGTTCTTAATTGGACTAGAACTCTCCCTTCAACGCCTTCTCACCATGAAGCGCTTGGTGTTTGGCCTTGGTGGATTGCAGGTGTTGATCTCAAGTTTTTTCCTCACAGCACTCACGCGCTGGTTGGGCTTTGACGACCGAGAAGCCCTTATCTTGGGTCTCGCCCTTTCATTGTCTTCAACGGCTGTGGTCATTCAAATTTTTGCTGATGATAAGCGCATGGGCAGCCAAGCGGGTCGAGCGTCCTTTGCCGTTTTGCTTATGCAAGATCTCGCAGTTATTCCAATTTTGCTTCTGGTGAAAATATCAGGGGGAGGCAGCACCAATTTTATTCTCGAAGATGTGCTCATCGCCTTTGCCCAAACAGGCATCGCCGCCATTATCATCATACTCATCGCACGCTATGCGTTGCGGCCCTTCATGCGGCTGGTGGCCAGCACCCAAAGTTCTGATCTTTTCATGGCGGCTGTATTGTTGATTGCCGTGGGGTGCGGTGCCTTAGCCAGCTGGGCCGGACTTTCGATGTCTTTAGGGGCATTCATTGGCGGATTGATGCTGGCCGAAACCGAATATCGCCGCGCCATTGAAGCCACCATAGAGCCTTTCAAAGGCTTGTTGCTGGGATCATTCTTCTTGCTGGTCGGACTTGGAATGCACACGGACGGAATTTTACAATTCCCATTTTATATCTTTGGTCTTGCAGTCATATTGGTTGCCATAAAATCCGCGATTATTTTTGGCCTTGGCAAAGCATTCCATTTGTCCAATCGCGTTGCCTTTGAAACGGCTATGCTGCTTGGCCCCTGCGGAGAATTTGCATTCGTCGTCATTGCCGCCGCAAAAGTTCTGGGCCTATTTGCTTCACCGGAAACCGCCAACATTCTGTTGATTGTAACCCTCACCATGATGGCCATTCCTGTGCTGGCTAAATTTGCACATCGAGCATTGAAAAAAACACCCCTCACAGAAATGGAGCCACAAGATTTACCAAGCGACCTCAACGCCCACGTCATTATCGCAGGCTATGGCCGCGTTGGCACTTTGATTGGTGCGATGCTCGATGAACACAAAATTCCCTTCATTGCTGTGGATGGCGACATAGCCGTGATCAACGCAGCGCGGAAGTCCGAGTCCCGCACATATTTTGGCGATGCCAGCAATCCGGAATTTTTACGAAAATGTGGCCTTGTCTCTGCTCGCGCCCTTGCCATAACCATGGATAATCCAGTACGCGCCGAAGAGATTGTAAAAATGGCCCGAGCCGAGCGCGCCGATTTAAAAATCATCGCCAGAGCGCGAGATGAACGCCATGCCGCAAGGCTTTATGAAGCAGGTGCCACTGAAGCTGTTCCAGAAACAATTGAAGCCAGCCTGCAATTGGGCGAAGCCCTGCTGGTTGAAACGGGCGTGCCCATGGGACTCGCCATTGCATCCGTGCATGAGCGCCGAGACGGTTTTAGAAAGCTTCTGGGCAGGCCAAACCGCAGAGAGATTTTGGCACAGTCTAAAAAGTCTTTCCGAGACCGGATTAAGTAGTCAAGCCACACCCAATTTCTTTTGCAAGTTGGTGCTGCTGGTTGTGTATTGAAACAACAAACGCTCACCCGGATTGATATAACGGAATGCCTGTTGCGCCATCAAAGCCGCCTCATGGAATCCCGAAAGAATGAGCTTTAATTTTCCCGGATAAGTGTTGATATCACCCACCGCAAAAATGCCGGGCACATTGGTTTCAAATTTTTCGGTATCAACCGAAATCAAATTCTCATGAAGGTTCAGGCCCCAATCGGCTACGGGTCCAAGCTTCATTGTGAGGCCGAAAAACGGCAACATGGTGTTGCAGGTCACCTCACTCATTGTACCATCTGCGCCCTTCACATGCGCCGAAGCCAAGACACCGTTAGCACCAGTCAGGCCCGTCACTTGCCCAATCTTCAACTGCATCTTGCCCTCTGCAACCAACTCTCGCATTTTATTGACAGAGTCTGGAGCCGCACGGAATTCATCACGGCGATGCAGCAATGTCATGCTGTTAGCAATGGGTTGCAAGTTATTCACCCAATCAAGTGCAGAATCTCCGCCCCCGATAATTAAAACATCTTTGCCGCGAAAGGCTTCCATCTTTTTCACAGAATAGAAAACTGATAACCCTTCATAGGCTTCAATGCCAGGAATTGGAGGCTTCTTCGGCATGAAAGAGCCACCGCCCGCAGCAATCACCACAACCTTGCAATTAAAAACCAAATCACCGTCAGTCTTCAATTCAAAATCATTGTCGCCACACTTCACTAACGAAGTGACCATCTGGTTGAAATGAAATTCGGGCTTAAAAGGTTTTGCCTGTTCCATCAAACGTGACGTGAGTTCCGCACCCGTTACCAGCGGCAAGGCCGGAATGTCATAAATTGGCTTTTCTGGATAAAGTTCAGCGCATTGGCCGCCAGGTCGATCGAGAATATCCAGCACATGGCAGCGAATATCCAGCAGGCCAAGTTCAAACACGGTGAAAAGGCCGCACGGCCCAGCCCCGATTATAACTACGTCAGTGTTGATAACATCCGCCATGAATTTAAACTCGCTTAGAATTGCTTCTCAGGAACTTTAACGCGCAAACCATCCAGCGCGTCGCTCACTTTAATCTGGCAGGAGAGGCGGCTGTTGTCACGCACATCAAATGCGAAGTCCAGCATGTCTTCTTCCATTGGGTTGCGCGCACCCACTTTTTCCCGCCATTCTGGTTCGATATAAATATGACATGTCGCACAAGCACACGCGCCACCGCAATCAGCATCGATGCCAGGCACTTGGTGCTTAACGGCGGTTTCCATAACGGTCATCCCCGCCACTCCATTAGCGATGATTTCGGTGCCATTGTGTTGAATGAAAGTAATCTTAGCCATACGCTTAAAAATCCTCTTGGAATATGCGATGGCTACTTAGGTGATGAATGTCTCAAAGGCAACTCTGGCAACTTGGAAATGAAAACACAAAAGCGTTTGAGTTCAAATTTTATAGGATTGTGTTGCGCGTCTGAATCTTTCATCCGCAAGTTTCAAATTCTTGGATAGATCATATCCGGCATTCACTAAATGCGTCCAATTAGTGCCAATATCTTCAAGTTCCAAGGCTCCAACCGAGCTTGAGGCCCCACATAATGTGTGCCCTAGAAATTTATTATCCTCGGCACTCAAAACACCCTGAGATAAGCGTGATTGAATTTGCTCAATTTGTGCGTGAAACAGGCCCAAAATTTCGCATTGCAAGGCCAAATCAAACATTGTGTTCGTTTCAAACCGCAAACGGTCAAACACCAATGCTTCATCTGCCATCGCTGGCGACGGTGTATGTAACTGATTCAACTGCCTGTTCGACTGACCAACCACGTGAGATATCCTCATTCTGCTTGAGGTGATCCTCGCAGAAACAAGATACAATCCGCTGAATAAACGCGGCTAACAGCCAATTTATTGAATCGATTCAATTCGATCCATAATTTTAACCATTTCTTCAATTAGCCTGTTGGCAAAGGTCATTACGGGTTCAAAAGAGGGCAAAATTAGGTTAATGGTAAATCAAGATTTTTTCTGCGTGAGCTGTGGCCCCTGTAAAAAGGTTGTTCATGCGGAAGATAAGTTAGGATCGGCATTACGGTCCAAGTTAAAGGGTGCGGATAAGAACAATGGCAAATAAACCAACAGACAATCGTCGCTCAAACCGAGCTCCGGCCCTTGAATTGACTGAGCCAAAACAACGTCAAGCACCCGAGCAACCACAATTGCGTGGGCGCCCAGCCAATGAGAACGACCCCAGCACGGCCATGATGCTGGCCCGCTTGCGCCGCAAACCATCAAACACAGTCTATGCCGCAGCCTTTGGCTTATCGCTCATGTGGATATTCGGATGGTTTTTTACCCATAGCGACATGTTGATGAGCGCTGAAGGTGTCGCCAAACGCACCCCCGCAGATTTGATGCAAGCCCTCACACTTTTGGTGCTGCCGATCATTGGTGTGTTCGCATTGGCGTATTTCCAGTGGCGCGCCCAACAATTACGCCTTGTCTCTGAAGTGCTCATGCATTCGGCCATGCGTCTGATTAAGCCACAAGACTTAGCGGCCGATGGTCTCACATCCATTGCCCAAGCTGTGCGCCAAGAAGTGGATTTGCTGGTGGGCGGTGTTGAACACGCCTTCCAACGCGCCACCGCCCTTGAAGAGATCGTGCACAAGGAAATAGCAGCCGTTGAGCGCGCCTTCGGCAACAATGAAGATCGCATTCGCAGTTTGGTGACAGGCTTGGAATCGCAACGCATTGCCTTGCAACAAACCAGTGCGCTTGTGAACAGTGATGCTGCGCCGATGTTGTCGCGTCTCGAATCAAACACTCAAAACTTGGGCCAAGTGATCAATCTCGCCCTGTCCACTTTCACACGATTGGAAGATGGCCTCAAAGGTTCCACTTCAGAACTAGCACAAACCATTGAAGATGTGGCTTCACGCGCTGCCATCACCGGCCAAGAAATTGGTGGCCATTCCGCGCAATTTGAACGCATGTCGACCATGCTTGTAAATGACTTCCGTGGCTTCTCCGGGCAGTTGCAGGAATATATCCAAACGCTGAACTTCACGGCTGGAAATCTTGGCAACGAAACCCGCAAATTTGGCGGCGAAGTAAAAGGCATGGAATCAAGTCTGTTGCAAATGTTGCGTCAAAGCGCTGATCAACTCACTGCCGCCAATACTGAAGTGAGCCAAACCATTGAACGCTTGAGCTCGGGCTCGGTTAACATGGTAAAGCAAACTGTGGGTGAATTGAGCCAAACATTCGGAACCATCAATGAAAACATCAATTACCACCTCAAGACAACCTCCAGCGAGATCGCGGGCCTGATTGAGCGCACAGGCATAGACACAGCGCAGCGCATTGAGCTCAGCAACAATCTTGTGACCCAAGGGTTGCAAACTGTGGCTGCGAATTTCATCAATAAGGTGCAAGGTTCGCAATCCGAACTCACAACTTATGTAGAACAAGCTACAGGCCAAATTGTAGGTAATGTTGATGCTGCTTCAGCCCGCATGGTTGAACGCGTGAGCCAATCTGGTATTCAGCTTCTGGCTGGCCTTGACCAATCTGGCAATCAATTGCTGTCGCAACTTGGCACTTCGGGCGCAGGGTTTGCTGGCCGCTTGGAGCAGGCAACTGGTTCCCTGTCCACCCAGCTTGATCAACATGCCACCACGATTACCAGCCGCATTGACGAGGCTTCAAGCAGCCTTGTCAGCCGCCTCGATCAGCATGCCGACACGCTGAATGATCGCATGTTGGAATCAGCTGAGCGCTATGCCGGAACCGTAACCAGCACCTCACAATCCTTCACATCGGCAATAGAAAACTCAATGGGCCAAGCTATTGCGGGCTTGAACGATGCAACCAAGCGCGTTGATAGCTCGGCATCAACCATCAATAGCAGCTTGAACAATGCGTCATCTTTGGTTGCCAACCAAATGCAAGTTGTGGGCTCAAATGTGAATGATCTGCTGGTTTCAACCAGCGGCACCATTGCAGCCCATCTCAAAGAAACATCGGAAATTGTATCTCGTCAGATGCAAGATTCTGGTTTGGCCCTTGCCCAGAATATCGAAAATTCAGGCGGTCTCGTGACTGATCGACTGATCAGCGTTTCCGGTGAGTTTGTTCACAAGGTTGATGCAGCCCGCGACGGAATGCTGTCTGCCCTTGCCAACAGCGCTGGCGAGCTAACTAACAAATTGGAAGATACATCCATGCAGATGTATAGCCGCTTGGATAAAACTTCCGCACAGATCACCGGAAGCCTGTTCTCAACAACAGAGGCTGTGACATCCAAGATTTCAGCCTCCACGAACGAACTTGCAACAAAGCTGCAAAATTCGACATTAGATATGTTCAACACGCTCGACAAAGCGTCGACCGAAATCTTTGATCAACTCCACGGCACATCGGCAGCAATCAACGAAAACATCAATTCAGCAAGCTCGAATCTCACATCCAAGCTCCAAAGTTCAGCTATTGAATTGTTCAGCGGCCTTGACGAAATTTCAACCCACATCACAGGAAAACTGACATCAACTTCAGACACTGTGACAAACCAGCTGACATCAAGAGCAACTGAATTAACATCAAAACTGCAAAACTCGACCAATGAATTGTTCACTGGCCTTGATGAAATATCAACACACATCAGCGGCAAGATGACAGCAGCATCGGATGCTGTGACCAATCATTTAACCTCAAAGACAGCCGAGCTGACCTCTCAAATTCAAATTTCAACCAATGATCTGTTCACAGGTCTGGACGAAGTTGGCGCACATATCACGGAAAAAGTGGGCACCGCCTCCGATTCTCTAACGTCGCAAATCGTTACAACCGCAGGCCAATTATCCAGCAAACTGCTCACTTCTACGCAGCAGATGTTTGCTGGCCTCGATCACGCATCAGTGCAATTTACAGATCAACTGGAATCCACCGCTGCGCGTGTAACCGATCACATTGTGACGACAGCGGGCACAGCTACCGACCGGGTTTCCACCGTCACTCTGGGCCTGACTGGTAAACTTGATGCTTCCTCCACGCAATTGGGCAGTCTGTTGAGCTCAACTGAATCTCGCTTAGGCAACCAGCTTGAGCAAGCCACCACCGAGCTTGCCGCTCTGTTTGATGTCAACACGCGCATGATGACTGAGCAGCTGGATCAAACCTCCACCAAGGTGACAACAACATTCGCCACCACCGCTGTTCACGCAGCGCAAGCCTTGAATAATTCCGGCTCAGATGTGACTGCGAAAATTGAGGCCGCCAGCAACAGCATGTTCAACAAGCTTGAAGGCACCACGCGTGAGCTTGGCCAGCGCTTCGACATCGCAACCGAGCATTTGGAACGTGTTACAGGAGATGTCTCCACCCGCCTCGATGGCACAGGCAAGCGCTTTGCGGAATTGCTCAGCGAAGCCAGCGGCCAAATCTTCAGCGATCTTGGCAAGGCCCGTGATGCCTTCTCCGAAGGTCTGGGCGAAACCACCATGCAAATCAGTGGCCGCTTTGAACAAGAAACCGGATTGCTGGTGGGCCGCATTGACCGCGCCACCCAGGAATTTGACTCAGCCGCAACTGTTTCGTCCGGCAAGTTGGATGAAGCCAACCGCAAATTCTCGAAACACATTGAAACCGCCAACACTTATCTGGCTGATCAATTATCGTCAGCCGCTGGCGATCTTGATAGCCGCCTCGAAAGTGTTTCCATGCAGCTCACAGGCAAATTGGAAATGACTGGCAGCCGCATTTCAGAACGCTTGGATGATGTGTCTTCGCTTGTCGAAAAATCGATTGATAAGTTCAATTCGGAAATGGAGCACATGCTCCAAAGCCGCAAAGACAAACTTGATGATTTGGTCAACGATGCCAATAAGCGGGCCAACGAAGTTGACGGCGTGATGACCAGCTATATCAACCTCATCGAAGAGTCGCTCACCACGGCAGAATCGCGTGCACAGAACATCAATCGCATTGTGTCGGATCAAACAGCGGCAGCCTTGGCGCGCTTGGAAGATGAGCTGCGCAAACTGGAAACCAATTCGAGTGGTCAAGTGGCCCAAGCCGCGCGCGTGTTGCGCGAGCAGCATGAGCGTGCCCTTGCTGGCATGAACGAAATGTTGTCTTCCACAGCCAGCGACTTCCAACAAACCGCACAAGACATGCGCATTACAGCGCAGCAAGTTGTGAAGGATATCGATGCAGCCCGTGGCGAACTGAAACGTGCTGTAATTGATCTACCAGAAGAAACCCGCACCAATGCCGATAATATGCGACGTGTGGTGGCCGATCAAATTGCAGCACTTAATGCACTGTCAGATGTCGTGCGTCGTCAATCTGGAGCCATGGATTACTCTGGCCCCGGTTTCATCAGTCCGCGCAGCCCACAAGGATCTGGCTCGGGAAAATCTGAGGGCACCTCGTTTGCCGCTCCTGTTTCAGGAACGATGAGTGCCCCTAAAGCCCAACCAGAGCGGAACATTCAAGCCGAACGCAATAGCAATGCCAAAATTCTGGCATCAATTGATAATGCAATTGCGGCACGCAAAGCTCCAGCGCCTCAAGCCAATGCGCTTGGTGCCTTGGCCAAGGAAGTTGATAGCTACACCCAAAAACTCCACGCCTCTGCGCGCGATCTGGTGGAAGCCATCGAAGGCGGACTGCCGCGCGATTTAGAAAAGCGTTATGCGAATTCAGATAAGTCCGTATTCACACAACGCCTTTATGAAAGCCGCACCCGCAAGCAAGTGAAAGCCATTGAAGGTCGCTATGCCGAGGAGCGTCTGCTTCGCACCCGTGTGCAAGCTTACAATCGTCTGTTTGAAAAGCTGCTCGACACCTTGTCAGAAAGCTCAGGTGGCGAAGCTGTGATGGAACAGGTTCTCGCCTCGGAACAAGGCCGTATCTATGTGATGCTGGCCGAGGCCGCTGGCCGAATGCCAACGCAGGGGTAAATTGCGCCACGTTTCCTTCACAGCGGAATCTTGGCCGATAGCCGGAACCTTTACGATTGCCCGCGGCAGCAAAACAGCTGCCGACGTGGTTGTGGTAACAATTACTGAGAACGGTTTCACTGGACGCGGTGAAGCTGTTCCCTACCCGCGTTACAATGAAACCGTGGCAGGAGCACTCGCAGCATTAGATGCCGCCAGATCACTCATTGAAGAGGGCAAGACACCTGATCTTCCAAAGGCCGCCGCCAATGCTCTCGATTGCGCCCTCTGGGATTTACGAGCGAAACAATCAGGCCAGCCCGCTTGGAAGCTCGCAATTCTAAACGAACCCAAAGCTGTTATCACCGCTTTCACACTCAGTCTCGACACGCCCGAAGCCATGGCCAGCGTTGCCGCCAAAGCAGCATCGCGCCCGCTACTCAAACTTAAACTTGGCCGTGAAGGCGATGTGGAACGCTTGCACGCCATCCGAGAAGCCGTGCCAAACGCCCGCCTGATTGTTGACGCCAATGAAGGCTGGACCCCTGTATCTTTGCCCCTCATGTTAGCAGCTTGCGAAAAATATAGAGTGGAACTCGTCGAACAACCCCTGCCTGCGAGTGATGATGAAGCTTTGCGCAACCTCCCGCGCAAAACAATAATCTGCGCCGATGAAAGCGCCCATGGCCGCAAAGCGCTGAATGCGTTGAAAGGCAAATATGATGCCATCAACATCAAGCTTGATAAAACAGGCGGCCTCACTGAGGCGCTTGCATTAGCCCACGAAGCTAAAGCGCAAAAATTCCAAATCATGGTTGGATGCATGTTGGCCACATCACTGGCCATGGCGCCTGCATTTCTATTAGCGCAACTGGCCGACTATGTAGATCTCGATGGGCCCCTGCTCTTAGCCAAAGATCGCAATCCCGGCTTTAAGTTCGAAGGCAGTCTTATGCTGCCACCGCCAGCCGCACTTTGGGGCTAAGGCGCACATAACTCAGGGCCAAAACTAGTCCTAGCGAACAAATGACTGCCATTCCTAAATATGCAAGGCCTCCATAAGCTTGGTACAAAGGTCCCGACAACCATGTGACAGATGAAAGCAATATTCCGCCTGCCAAAGCGGCATAAAGCCCTTGCGCTGTGTTGCGCAGTTTCTGTGGCACATTCAAACGAATAAAATGCATCAAAGCCAAATGAGAACACGCAAATGAAATCGCATGCATGGCCTGAAGTATGCCCATTTCAATCACATTGCTGGCCAGTGCCATTCCAACCCACCGCACAATGCCACCAGTCAAGCCCACGCATAACAGCAATGGCGAACCAAGCCACTCGATAACCCGACCAGAAAAAGCAAATAATCCAACTTCTGCCAAAACAGCACAGGCCCACAATATGCCAATTGTCAGCGTGCTAAATCCCAAACTCGTCCAATGCACTGAGCTGAAACTATACATCATGGCATGGCTGGCATTGGCCAAACTGGCAGCAAACAAAAACACTGTGAAACGCGACAAAAACAAAAACTTTAAGGCCGCAGAAAAATCAAAACTGCTGGTGGGGTGATCACCTGCGCGCTTGGGTTCAGGTGGCAATAAGAATGTGGCTAACACATTAAAGCATTGCGCACCCGCAATAAGCCACACTGTTGCGGCGTGTGGCAAACTTGTTAGCAAGGCACCGGAAGCCAAACTCCCCAATAAAAAACTCAGAGAAGCCCAAAGACGAATGCGCCCATAATCAAGTCCATGAGCGGCACTGGCGTCAACACTGAAGCCCTCTGTGAGTGGAAAGACAGGCGCAAAAAACAACCCCGCAGCCAATGCTACTGGCAAAATTTGTCCGTAAGTGCTGGTGAAAGGCATTGTCACATAGGCGAGCAGAGCCAGAACTGAGCACAGGCGAATGACTAAAATGCGATTCCCAGAACGATCTGCGATATAGGCAAACAGCGGTGCGCCGATCACCCGAACCGCCATCATGGCTGCAACAACGGTTGCAATTTGCGAAACTGAAAGGCCTTTGGCTGCCAGCCACAAGGGCAAAAACGGCAATTGCACGCCAGACCCAATCATCATCATGGCATAACAGGTCGAAAATCTGATTCCAAAAGCGCGCGCCGTCATTATCTCAATCGAACTAAACTGAATATTCACCACTTTCTACGAATATCACCGCATAAGGCGTCTGCAGTGGACGCAGGTGTGTGGAGTTTGCGTAAAATGGGTTCTCTGTCCCCGGTATTTCCGGAATCAATTGATGAAGTGTTAACAGCCGTTCAAGAAACACCGCGCGGCCGTTGGTTTCTAGAAGAATATGCAAACCGCGTCAAAAATGATGGCACAGCAAATATTCTCAGCGCCATTGCCAAGCTCGAAAACAATCTCAATGCGATGACTATTAGTGGTGCCGAGGTCGGCTTATTGCAGCAAGCCCGAAATGCCATCGCCGCGGCCAAACGCGAAATTGCTTTGCTTGAACCCCAAACTTCACAACTATCAGCCGAAGGGCAGATGTTTGCAAAACTGGCGGAACTTTCGCGCCAAGCCTTTGCAACAACTCCTGCCTCTTCGACTGTTTCAAGCGGCGTTGATCGCGTATTTAAACTTGTCGCAGAACTCGACAAAAATTTAGCTCCAGCTCCGATCGAAGCCGCACCTGCAAAGCCCGCTGTGCAGTATTTCAAGCAAGATGAAGCTGTTTTTGAGCCTGCGCCTGCCCCTGTCATGGCGGTCGTCGCAAAACCAACCCCAACACCAGCCTCGGTTGAAGTGTCAAATCGCGGTGCCAAACTCACCATTCAACGCACCAGCCCACCAAAAACTGAAATCGCACCTGAAATTCAAGCACCAGAAGTACAGGCAGCGCCTCCAATCATCGAAGAGCCAATTGCCATCATATCTTGTGCTCCAACTGAACCAGCACAAGACGAAACATCGCGCATTGTTATCATTCGCCGCAAAGCTGATGAATTAATTGACGTGCCCTTGCTCGATGAGCAAGCGCTTCATCATGAAACAGAAAGTGCTGCCTAACTTACCAGTCCATGACAGCTGAAATTGAAACAATGTCAATGTGCTGCTTGAAAGACGCCACCAAAGGTGTGGGCGTTGTGAGTTTCACATCGCCGTCTTTCATGAACACATGGCTATAGCCGATGTTGGTCGTGAGCCAGTTATTCACTTTATAGCTGGCTCCGGCAGATAACCAAACACGGTCGGCATCGGGCAGGCGCGGCGTGCGCGTGGCATCAGGCACCGGTGAAATTTCATAAGCTGCCCCACCACGAACAATGAACTTGTCATTCACCGCATATTCGGCACCGGCTGACAGGAACCAAGAGTCTTTCCAGTTCTCTGTCGTATTGGCCAATGTCGCTCCGCCCGCATTCTTCAATGTCAGAGCTTTAAAACGGCTCCAATTAGCCCACTCGGCACCGGCCATTAATTTCAGCTGATCATTGGCCCGGTATTTAACCCCAAATGTCACCATTTCTGGCGTATCAAGGCCAGCAGACATCGGCTTATTGATATAAGCAGCAGGTGTGTACGTGCCATCACCTTTTAAATTATGAGATATCGACGATCTAAACCCAATGCCAATATCCAGCGCTTCTGTGGGTTGCAGCAACACGCCCGCTGTAAAACCCAGCGCAATGTCGTTGGCTTTCACTTTTAAAAGTGTGGCACCCCCTGGTGTGGTGGAAGAAAGCTTTGCGCTCATATATTCGCCTTGAACACCCGCGGCCAATGTAATCCAGCTGGTTGGCTTATAGGCAATCATCGGTGAAACATTCATTGTAAAAATTTCAGAATGATTGCCGTGATAAGACCCCTTCCACAAATCGGAATCGGTGGTCAGCCCAAAAGGCGCATTCAGAGCGAGAGCAACGGTCACTTCATCGCTGAGCCCGTAACTATAATACGAAGCAGGCACCACCGCTGGCACCGCAATATTGCCGCTATCGGACGGAAAGCCCAAGCCCGCGCCAGATTGCGATTGCGCTAAAATTCCGCTGATGTTGCTTTCCGAGACATAGCCTTGGCCATTATGTTCTGAAATTGTGGCTGGGTTCCAAAACATAGCCGATAAACCATCGGTTCCCGCGGCGATGCCCGCAAAGGCTGAGCCTAGTCCTTCTGCAGATTGCTCCCGAATTGAAAAACCACCCGCCATGGCCGAGTTAGAGGCCAACAACACTGCCAAAGTCGCCAAATAAAAACGCTTCATGTGAACCCCCTCAGATTTCATAGCAAGTTAATGACAAGTTAATGCCACAAACTCAACGTAATAGTATATTGCGATGCAATATTGACAGTGCCCAGCCCAGAATTAAGACGGCCTTTACCAAGATAGAAGAGTCTACAACCTCAACCACAGTTTGTGAGAAGTTATCCACGTGTTTAAATCCAGCCTGTCCCGCCGTAGCTTTTTAGGCACCGCAACCCTTTCCCCTTTCGCCTTAGCTTCAGCTTTGCGCGCACAAGATGCAAGCTACACAGGTTCAATTTCATCGGTCGCTCCGCGCATGGCCATGCAGGGCAAATTGGCAACCCACACTGAAATTGTTCAAGGGCGTGGCGAAGCACCGATTCTCACGCTGGGTTCAATCGACGCGTTGAGTTCAGCCATCGATAAATATGAAGAGATCGCCGCAGGTGGCGGCTGGCCAACTCTGCCTGCTGGCAAATACGACCGTAAGGACACTCCAGCTAAGCTCACTTTGCTGCGCCAGCGTCTGGTGCGCGAGGCTTATCTCGATTTTGAAACACTCTCTAGCCCTTCAGCTGGTAAATTTGATGATGACATGCTGCAGGCCATTAAGGCGTTCCAGTTCAATCACGGCACAATACCATCAGGCAAAGTTGACCAACGCACATTGGCGGAGTTCAATATTCCGGCAGCAGCACGCCTTGCATCTTTGAAAGAAAATCTCACCCGCGTGGTCGAATACTCCAAAGACTTGGGCCCGCGTTATATTGCAATGAATATTCCTTCGGCCCAACTTGAATCAATTGAGCTTGGGCAAGTCTATTCAAGGCACAACGTTGTGGTGGGTAAATTTGAACGCCCGACCCCATCATTGAAAAGCCGAGTGAGTGATATCGTTTTTAACCCTTCGTGGAGTGCGCCTGCATCCATCGTGGCCAAGGATATTATCCCGAAATATCTGGCTGACCCTGCTTACCTTGATAAAATGAACATTCATGTTTTCGATGGTGCAGGCGGCCCAGAAATTGAGCCATCTAGCGTTGATTGGTTGAACACACCGGCTGATCGTTTTCAATTCAAGCAAGACCCAGGCGAGCAAAATGCATTGGCATTGGTGAAGATCAACTTCCCCAATAAATTCATGGTCTACATGCACGACACGCCGCACCGTGAATTATTTGCCACCAATGATCGCTATGAAAGTTCAGGCTGCTGCCGTGTCGACCAAGTGCGCCATTTGATAACATGGATTATGAATGGTCAGGATGGTTATGAAGATAGCCAGTTTGAAATGATCACGGCCACAGCACAAACTTACACGACCAAAGTGCAAACCCAACCCGATGTGCGCTTCATGTATCTGACAGCATGGGCCACTGAAGATGGTCGTGTTAATTTCCGCCCAGATGTTTATAAGCTTGATGGGCAAGGTTTCATCCTTGGCCAACCCGAACCCATGACAGGTCTTTAATGCAACTGAACGGCTTCCACCATTTAACCGCAGTCACCGCCGACGCTCCCCGCAACCACCAATTTTACACCAAGGCCTTGGGCCTGCGCATGGTGAAGAAAACCGTCAATCAGGACGATACGTCGGCCTACCATTTATTTTATGCCGATGGCTTGGGCTCTGCTGGAACCGACATCACATTTTTTGATTGGCCAACAGGCCGCGAACGGCGTGGTACCCATTCTGTGGTGCGCACTGGATTTCGCATCAAGGGCGAGAAAGCCTTTGCGTGGTGGAGCGATCATTTCAAACAACACAATATTGCTGCCGATAAGGTGACTGAAGAGAATGGCCGCATGGTCATCCACTTTGAAGATTTCGAAGGCCAGCGTTTAAGTCTTGTCGATGATGAAAGCGATGCCGCCGCCCACCCTTGGGTGCAGAGCCCGGTGCCGGAGGAATTTCAAATTCGGGGTCTTGGTCCCATCACCTTGAGCGTTCCAGATTTGAAGCCGACTGACATGGTGCTCACCCAGATTATGGGCATGAAGCCAGCAGCTCGTTTTGATGATACGCATGTTTATCACATGAACGGTGTTGGCCCCGTGGCTGAATTGCATGTGCGTGTGGAACCCAACATGCCGCAAGCCCAACAAGGAGCGGGTGCTGTGCATCATGTGGCCTTCAACATTCCCTTGGACCAATATGCAACGTGGACAGACCGTCTCAAGACCATGCGCGTGCCGAACTCCGGTCCGGTTGATCGCTTCTGGTTCAAGAGCCTCTATTTCCGCGAGCCCAATGGCATTCTGTTTGAGCTCGCCACTGATGGCCCTGGCTTCCAAGCCGATGAGCCCATGGAGAGCTTGGGCGAAACATTATCACTGCCACCATTTTTAGAGAGCAAACGCGCCGCCATCGAAGCGAAGCTGAAAAAGCTTTAAGGCAGATTATCGCGCATGAATATGTCGATGCGAATGCGCTCCTGCGCTTCGATCAGCGGCATGTTATCGGCCTTGGCCATCAGCACGCGCACGGCACTGCGCACCTCATGGCCGGCATCCTGATTGATAATCACATCAATGGTATCGCGGATCAACGCGCGGCGTGAACCATCCGTCACCTCATGGGCGATGAACACAAGTTCCTTGGCGCGCGCTGAAGCATCCAGTGCAGCCACAATACCAGCAGTACCGCCACCCACATTGTAAATGCCGATGATATCTGAATGTTCGCGCAACAATTGCCGTGCTAATTCTTCGCTGCGTTCAGTGTCATCGCGCGATTCACGAACCGGCAGAACCACCAATTCAGCAAACTCATGGGCCATCACCTGTTCAAATCCAAACTGCCGTTCGATGTGATCGCGCAATGCCAGCGAGCCTGCAAACAGCCCCACCTTGCCTTTGCGCCCGCGCAAGAACCGCCCCATCAAACTGGCCGCCGTGCGCCCCGCTGATGAATTATCAATGCCAGCATAATGCGTGCGCTTGGAACCCGGCACATCGGATACCAATGTGACCACGGTAATACCCTTGGCCACCAGTGCATTAATCGCCTCGCGCACGGCAGGGTGATCCAGCGCCACCACGGCCACGCCATCAATGCCCTCTTCCAATTCGTCGAGCACTTTAGCGAGAAGCGGCCCGTCAAACACGTCGACGCGTTTCACCATAATAGAAACCCGCTCGCCCGCCATGCGGTGCGCAGCAGCTTCAACCTCTTCGCCCACGCGGTTCATAAATTCGCCAGCCGTATTGGGCAGCACAAACCAAAAGCGATATTCGCGACCCCGCGCCAGCCGTGCGGCAATGCGGTCCGGCTGATAGTTCAACTCGCGAATGGCCGATTCCACTTTTTCAACAGTGCGCGTTTTAACCCCCGGCCTACGGTTCAAAACGCGGTCAATCGTGGCCACGCTCACCTGCGCCTTTTGCGCCACATCCTGAATTGTAATTTTCACCATGATGTGTTTGAAGCGGAAGGAAGAGGGATTGTCAAATGGGTTGAGGGGAAGACGTCAATGGGTGTTTATCCACTGATCGCCTTAGCAAAGGTCGAGAGCAGAAAAGGACTAATTTTGACCGCTTAGTGAAAGCTCTTTGTATATTAATCGCTTAAGCAGAAATTGTGCGTCAGACTTAAGTTTATATTGATCGTCTTTCAACTTTATAGAATCTCCATGAACCAATCTCGACCTCAAATCATAAATTTTCTTGAAGTCGTCAGAGTGCTGCTTGCGCTCAATCGGCGTTTTACAAAGTAGATATGCACTTCTATCTGCAAGTTTCTCCGTCAAACTCTTTTGGCCCCCTTGATCTTTATCTCCCAAAAGCGCCTCAAGCCCTATGCAGGTTTGGATAAAACCCATCGTATCATTTGAGTTCGCGGAACCATCAAATCCCCATTCAATTGCCGAAGTAATGTGATGACGATCAGCGGCCTTGCTTTCATCACGCAACCTAACAAAATTGTAGTTGCCCTTCATAAATTGAGACTTAAAGTAGTCTTCAAAATTTTTAGGGCTGAAAATACTACCTAACAAACTTTTAGTGGGCGCATTCTCGCTTGGAGCAATATAACTTTCAAACTCTTGATCGTTCAATTTGATACTAGAAATGTATGCCGCCAGCTCATTTGATACTGCAAATGGCATTACTTTCTTGGCGTTATTATTATCAAAAACAAATTTGCTATTTTCAAAGAGGCTTGGGTTTCGTCTATCCCATGTTTTAATTAAAAGCTGACTCGATTCACCCAGATACAAAAACTGCTTTAAGCAACTTATTGCACGTCCTTGAACCTCACTACCATATCCAGAAATTTTTATCCTAGCGAAAACATCCTCGCTACTAGCCTTAAAGGACGGTAGACCAAGTAAGGCATCAACTATTCGGTTGCTTGTTGCCTTTGTTGCTAAAGCATCAATTTCAAATTCACTAAGTCTTGCTATGTAAAAATTTTTTTCAACACAGATTGAGCTCAGCTTTTCCGGAAGTCTTATGGGAATTCTAAAATAAAACAAATGTTCGTAAGGCAAGCCCTCAATAAACTTTACGAAATTCTCCGCAGAATCCTGTTTCTCGGTTGATGACATTTTATCAGCCAAGTCGAAATCATTAATGTCTGAAAAACGCGAGCGGTGGTTATTAAAGCGATCCCCAATACTCAACTTAAGTTCACTAGGACTAATTAAATCCTTTATGCCCCGAAGTTTATTGACCTCGTTAACTAAAGGCGCGCACTTATCCCATAAGGCAGCAAAATCCAAATTTCCGTTCTTAATAACACCACAGCTATCGAGCAACTCCAAGTAACGCTTCGTCAATTGTGCTGTTTGATTTGAAGTAAGTTCCATATCATCTTATAGCAAACTTTGCGGTCGGCGTGCTATTTTGCAAATCACTTTCCACAAAAATTGAATTGTTGATTTGGTTATTACTTTCCAACAACCTTCGCCAACACCGCTTCCATGCGCTTTTGCCAGCCTGCTCCATCTTTTTTGAAATGGGCAACGATTTCAGGTTCCAGCCTGATGGAGATGGCCACTTTCTTCGGCGCAAGTTGTTTGCCGCGAGCTTTGCGAAGTGAGGCAGTCGCCTCTTCCAAAGTCGCCCCCTTGGGGAAATGCAAAGCGCGTTCGAAATCCCGTTTTGTCCAGATGGGATTATCGGAATCGATTTCAATTTTGTTTATTTTTGACATGTTGTTTCAATTCCTTTTCACGGGCGCGGCGCAAACTGATGGCGCACCTTTTGCCGTTGCGCTCGACAAAACAGAGGCAATAAACAAGGCCATCCAAATAACCATAAGCCAAAACACGGTCTTCACCGTAATCGGCCCGATCATCAAAGCGAGCGAAGGAAACAATCAGCTCTCCTGCCCGCTCCAGCGAAATGCCGTGCTTGGCAATGTTGATTGCGTTTTTCTTGGGGTCAAACTCAATCATAGCCACAGTTTATTGTATATACATTTTAATGTTGAAATGTCAAGTCACTGCCTTCCGTTCCCTAAACTCTGCCGTATCCCACAGCTTCCCATCCAGCACCTGCGCCAAATGCTCCACCGCATCCCACACATCAACAAAGCTATTATACAAAGGCGCAAAGCCGAAGCGCATGAGGTCTGGCGCGCGGAAATCACCGATTACGCCGCGCGAAATCAGCGCTTGCATGATGGCATAGGATTGTTCGTGTTTCAGGCACACATGACTGCCTCTTGTGGAAAAATCCCGCCCGCCAAAAAGTGAAATGCCGTTTGCGCCGCAGCGCTGCTCGGCCAGTTCCGTAAACAGCGCGCACATCGCCTGCGCCTTGGCATAAAGTTCATTCATATCGACATCGGCCCACACATCCAGCGCTGCATCGAGCGCCTGCATAGAAAGCATGGGCTGGGTGCCGCATTGCATCCGCGTGATGCCCTCGGCCGCTTCAAACTGTTGCCCAAAGGCAAATGGCTTGGCATGGCCCCACCAACCCACTAGGGCGGGCAGCACTTCATTTTGTAAGCGCGGATGCACGAACACAAAGGCAGGCGAACCGGGGCCACCATTCAGATATTTATAGGTGCAGCCTATGGCAAAATCCGCATTTACATCCATCAATTGTCCGGGCACGGCACCAGCTGAATGGGCCAAATCCCAAATCATCAGACAGCCTTTCTCGTGGGCCTGCGCCGTTATCTCTTTCATGTTGTGCCGACGCGCCGAGCGATAATCCGTTTCGGTGATCATCACCACCGCCACGTCTTCAGTGATCGCATCCATCACCGCTTCAGGCTCCACCACGCGCAGTTCGTGGCCATCAGCCATAAAACTCGCAAGGCCCTGCGCCACATAAAGATCAGACGGGAAATTGCCGGAGTCTGATAAAATAATTTTGCGGCCTGGGCGCTTGGCCACAGCGGCGCTGAGCACTTTGAACAGGTTCACAGAAATACTATCGGCCACCACCACGGAATCAGGTGCTGCCCCAATCAGCCGTGCAATTTTATTGCCTGCTTTGCGCGGTAATTCAAACCAGCCATGCTTGTTCCATGAGGTGATAAGGTCCCTGCCCCATTCAATTTCAACTGCATGCTTCACCCGCTCCACCGCAGCCAGAGGCAGCACGCCTAGCGAATTGCCATCGAGGTAAATGACACCCTTTGGCAAGCTGAATTCCCGGACTTTGTGGGCCAACTTATCCGCCTGATCCATGGCTTGGGCCTCTGTGCGTGTAATCATCTTTCTGTCTCCACAATTTACCGCTAGATAAACCATATGAAATTTATGGCCGTCATATTCGCGATGCTTTTAAGCGGCCTTACGGCACAAGCGCAATCGCCAGAACTTTCCATTGCAGAGACCACGAAGCTCATTCTGAAGGCTGAAAAATCGGTTGTGGATGCCAAGGGCTGGGCGATTGATTTGCTGGATGTGCTGCGCAGCCAAAACCAGCCTGCCAGCCGCGAAAATATCTGCTCGGCCATTGCCATTATTGATCAGGAATCGAATTTCGTGGCCGATCCTGCCGTGGCAGGCTTGGGTGCTTTGGCCGAAAAAACCTTGCGCGACAAAGCCGATCGCATTCCGATTTTAGGTCGCTTAGCACTGCAGTTTTTAGAATCCACACCATCGCAAAATGACTCTTATATGGAACGCATCCGCTCCGCCCGCACCGAACGTGATTTAGACATGACATATCGCGCTATGGTGGCGGATGCGGGCAAGCGCTCCAGCCTCAGTTTCGTAATGGATAGCGGCTTGCTCAATCAAATGATTGAGGACCGCAATGACATTAACACCATTGGCTCCATGCAAGTATCCGTGCGCTTTGCATTGGAAAATGCCAAGCGTCAGCGCTGGCTGCCCATGAACCTGTCCGATAATTATGCCACCCGCGATGAACTCTACACCCGCCATGGCGGCATGTATTATGGTGTGCTGCAATTGCTGGGTTATGAGTCGGGTTATAACCGCAAAATTTATCGCTTCGCTGATTATAACGCAGGCCGTTATGCCAGCCGCAATGCAGCGTTTCAGAAATTGATCGTGATGCTTTCAAAAACCGCCATCGCCACCGATGGTGATTTGTTGCTTTATGATAAAGACAAGCGCGCCCTTGCCAAAGTGAGCGAGAGCGAAAATGCTTTACGCAAAATTATTGCGGATTATCATTTGGATTTTGACAACAAGAAATTGCGCAGCGACCTGTTGCAGGAAAAAGATGTGAGCTTTCCGTCAACACAAACTTATCAAGCTGTGCGCGGCTTGATAAAGCTGCCCATGCCCTTTGCTGAAATTCCATCTATCGAACTCAACAGCCCAAAAATCCGCCATCATATGACCACGCTGAATTTTGCCCAGAGTGTGGATAAACGGTATCAGAGATGCGTTGGGAAGTAAGAGCCCTCATCCGGCCTTTTGCCACCTTCTCCCATTTTAAGAAAAAATGGGAGAAGGGCGAAACTTAAATGCCCTTCGCCCGCGCGTCTTCGCGTGGGAGAAGGTGGCTGAAGGCCGGATGAGGGATCTACCCCTTCACCTTCAAATTCTCAGGATCATAAACCGACTTCAAATGCGGAACGGCTTTCACGCGGGTTTGCGCCACCACCAATTCGTAATTTCCGCTCATCACATATTCTTCGGAAACACCATCAGCGTTGCGCACATAGCCAAAGCCAATCGGCTTCATTACTGTGTACCCATAGCCACCGCTGGTCAGATAGCCTGCAAATTTTCCATCGCGTAAAATTGTCTCGCGGCCCACCAGAACCACGTCTTCACGTTCCGTGGTAAAGCCCACCAACATTTTCACTAAGGGCTTGCCCTGTTTCGCCACCAGTGCCTCGCGTCCCATAAAGTCGCGGTTGTCTTTCATGCGCACAGCCCAGCCGAGGCCTGCTTCATAAGGTGTGTCATTGGGCGTAATGTCAGCACCCCAAGCGCGGTAGCCTTTTTCCAGCCGCAGCGATTCCAATGCACGGTAGCCCACAGGCCGTAAGCCCAGCGGCGCACCCGCAGCCATCAACGCATTAAACACATCACCCAAAGCATGGATCGGCGCATGCAATTCCCAACCGAGTTCACCCACATAAGTCACCCGCATAGCGCGCACGGGGTGGCCTTTAATTGAGATGGTTTTCACATCGCCAAAATGAAACGTATCAGCAGCAAAATCACCGTAGGTTATTTTTTGCACAATCTGCCGCGATTTTGGGCCCATTAATGAAAGCGTGCCATAATGCTCTGTCACATCTTTCAATTTGCAGTCCATGCCCTTTGGAATGTGATCGGCAATCCAATGGAAATCATGGGTGCGGAATCCCGTTCCGGTTACGATATAGAAATGATCGGAAGCAAGTTTGGCCACTGTCAAATCGCATTCAATGCCACCACGTGAATTGAGCATTTGCGTGTAGACAAGTCGGCCCGTGGATTTTGGCATGGTGTTGGCGCAAATCGAATTCAATGCAGCTTCAACATCAACACCTTTCAGTTCAAATTTGGCAAAGGATGATTGATCAAACACACCTGCCACTTCGCGAACGGAACGGTGTTCGTTGCCCACATGATGAAACCAATTCTGCCGGCCCATCGAATATATATCACGCGGCAAAACGCCTTCGGGCGCAAACCAATTAGGCCGCTCCCATCCAAGCTTTGATCCAAAACAAGCACCATGGGCTTTTAGCTTTTCATAAAGGGGCGACACAATGCGCGGCCGCCCCGATTGATATTCTTCATGCGGAAAGCCCACCGTATAATGCTTGCCATAAGCTTCCATGGTGCGGTCATTCACCCATGCCCGGTCTTTGTGCATGGCAGAAAAACGCCGAATATCAACCGACCACAAATCGGTGGGCGCTTCACCCTTCATCACCCAATCGGCAAGCACCCAACCTGCTCCGCCGCCCGAAGCAATGCCAAAAGCATTAAAGCCTGCGCCCACATAAAAATTCTTCAATTCAGGTGCTGCACCCAAAATGAAATTACCATCGGGTGTGAAGCTTTCGGGCCCATTGATCATTTTTTTGATACCGACGTTCTCCAGAGCGGGAACCCGCGCCAGAGCTTGGCTCATATGTTGTTCAAAATGATCCCAATCATCTTCAAATAATTGGAATTCAAAATTATCTGGCACATTCTCTTGCGTCCATGAAATCGGATCAGGCTCATAACCACCAAACACGAGGCCTCCCACTTCCTCTTTGAAATACGTGCGGCGATCAGGATCGCGGATGGTGGCCGCATCAGAAGAAAGGCCTTCCAGTTTTTCAGTGATCACATATTGGTGCTTCACCGGCTGCAAGGGCACGGAAACCCCAGCCATGGCACCAATTTGCCGCGCCCACATGCCCCCACAATTTACCACGCGATCACATTGAATGGTGCCATGATTAGTGTTCACCGCCAGCACGCGGCCTTCAACAATTTCAAACCCAGTGACGCGCACACCTTCAACAAATTTGGCCCCGTGCATCCGTGCACCCTTGGCCAGCGAGTTTGTAATGTCTGAAGGGGAAGCTTGGCCATCTGTGGGCAAATAAGATGCCCCCACCAAATCCGAAGTCTCCATCAGCGGCCACATTTTTTTAACTTCGGCAGGCGAAAGCAAATGCATGTCCATGCCGAAACTTTGCGCGGTGGTGGCAAGGCGTTTATATTCCGTCCAACGATCTTCGTTCGTGGCAAGGCGCAAACAGCCTGTCATTTTCCAACCTGTTTGCAATCCGGTTTCAATTTCAAGATTTTTATAAAGTTCGACAGAATATTTGAGAACTTGTGTGATTGATGCTGAGGAGCGCAACTGCCCCACAAGGCCAGCCGCATGCCATGTGGAACCGGAGGTGATTTTATTCTGCTCCAACACCACGACATTGGCCTTATGATCGCGCGCCAAGTGATAAGCCGTCGAGCAACCAATAATGCCGCCGCCGATGACTATCACATCAGCGTGGGTGGGAAGTTCTGCCGTCATTTAATGTCCAAACCTGTTTTTATAATCAGCTAAAATAGTTTCAAAGCGGCCCAGATATTCCGAGGCATATTGAACGTAATCAACCCCGGGCGCGTTCAGGTAAAGTTCCGAAATCATGCCCCACATCGCTTCGCGCAATGCTGCCGCCGCTTTCATGGCAAAAAATGCCCGTGTTGTTGCGGCATCAGGTGCGCGGCCAAAATAGGCCTCCAACATCGCAGCTTCCAACCCGGCATCAAATGAATTGGCCGCCGCAATATTGGCCAGATCAAACATGCACGTGCCAAATGCCCCATATTCCCAATCGATCAACCACAGCCGTGTGCCATCATCCATAAAGTTCGTCGGCAACAAATCATGGTGGCCAAACACAATGGGAAGCGGCACTTGATCTGCTTCCAATCCATCAACGATGGTCATCCAGCGTGAAATTTCCGAACGGCGCGAATGGCCTGCATTTTTTAAAGTGGCTGCATAGTCACGCAAAATCTGGAACACCCAGAAAATGGCCCCCTGCCCACCCACGCGTTTGCCCATGTCGCGGTGGCAGCGCGCAACTATTTCAACACAAGCCTGCCAATTGGCGCGAACATCGGGTTCGGTATAAGTGCGCGCGTGGATGTGGCGCACAACCATCAAGCCCTCTTCAATAAGTAAAACTTCGGGCGATAGTCCAGCTTCAAAGGCTGCGCGCGAAGCAATCGCCTCCCGCGTTCTTGAAACCTGATGAAACGGATAATCCTCGCCAACCCGTGCCACATAAGTGCCCACAGAGTCAGTCACCGTAAAGCTGGCATTGCTCACGCCCCCTTTTAACGGTTCAATTTTTAAATCACCTTTCCATACTGAAAGGCCCCGCACGCGCAGTTCGGCATCCGCCATCGAATTCCCCAAATATTAACAATTTACAACGTTGCCACCGCCGGTTGAGACGACGATTTGCCATAATAGCGTACCGGGGGCGACAACGCTCCAAGCAAATCCCCATGCAGGGCTGGGGGTGGCAACTTGTAAATGATCCCAACCGGAACCGGTCTGGACAATTCAAGACTTGCGCTAATCTTTGGTTGAGTCAAACAAAATGTGGTTTTTTGTTGATAAGCGATTACATTGTGTGGAATTTTGTGGTAGTCATCAAAAATTATCCTGCCTTTTTTGAAAATTTCGCATGAAAAGCCACAAAACATCCAACCGCGTGTTGACTATTTTGGAACATCTTCACAATCTTGGCAGCGCCACGGTTGCCGAGCTTGCCCAAAGCCTTGGAGTATCAGAAGAAACTATTCGCCGCGATGCCAAGCAGCTCGAATCCAAAGGCCAAATTTTAAAGCTTCATGGTGCATTGGCACTGCCGCATCTGGCGGGAGAAGCACCGTTCGAGCGCCGTTTGCGTGAAAATGCCGATGCCAAACGCGCCATCGCCAAACGCGCCATCCAGTTTGTTGAAAATGGTGACAGCATTATGATCGACACGGGCACTACCACATCGATTTTCGCGCAAGAACTGCGGGCCAAGCGCAATCTCACCATCGTCACCAATTCATCCGATATTGCGCGGACTTTGGCCACGGTTAATGGCAACACCGTTTA
Source organism: Hyphomicrobiales bacterium (assembly GCA_025359215.1). Taxonomy (GTDB): domain Bacteria; phylum Pseudomonadota; class Alphaproteobacteria; order Rhizobiales; family Aestuariivirgaceae; genus Aestuariivirga. The sequence goes on along the minus strand of JANYHE010000093.1, from coordinate 1,366 downwards.
TATGGCGGGTGGTGAACTTAAAGGTGATAATGGTGCAGCCTTTGGCCCCACGGCAGTGGCGTTTTTTTCAAAATTTCGTGTAAAACATGCTTTCATCTCAATTGGCGCTTTGCATGCGACCGATGGACCGATGGACGCTGATCTTTCCGAAGCGGAATTGGCTCACATGGCCATCAGCAGGGCCGATCACCGAGTCATCTTGTCTGATTCTTCAAAATTTGGAAAAACAGCTTTGGTGAAGATGTGTGAGTTCTCAGAGATCAACCGTTTGATCACTGATGCGACACCCGATGCGACACTAACAAATGTATTAGATGCAGCTGGAGTGACTATTAACGTCGTATCAGTTTGAATTTTTAGTCATGCACAGGTCGCATTTCAGACGCGTGTTGACTGTGAACGGGGTTATGATCCAAACTACGCTTACAACAAATATGAATGGGTGAAACGATGCGATTTGAAACACCGTCAACAGCCAAAGAAGCTGTGACATTAATGGCCAAGGAAAAAGGCGTTGCCTATATCTTGGCGGGCGGCACCGATCTGCTAGTCAAAATGAAGGCCGGCATTTTAGAGCCGGATTTGGTCGTAGATATCAAACGTATCAAAGGCATGAACGAAGTCAAGAAAACGGCAAGTGGCTTTTCAATTGGTGCTGCTGTGCCCTGTGGTGCACTTTCTGAAAATGCCGCCTTGGTAAAAGCCTATCCGGGCGTGGTTGAAGCTGCAAACCTCATCGGGTCCAAACAAGTGCAAGGTCGCTGCACTATGTCTGGCAATTTGTGCAATGGATCGCCTGCGGCCGATAGCGTTCCAGCATTGATAGCCGCCAATGCAAAAGTTGTAATCGCTGGTCCAAAAGGCAATCGCAAGCTGGCTGTTGAAGATGTGCCAGCAGGCGTTGGCCGCACCCATTTAAAGAAAGGTGAAATCATCACCGCGATTGAACTGCCAAAGAAAGCAGCGAAATCTGGTGATGCCTATTTGCGTTTCACGCCCCGCACTGAAATGGACATAGCTGTGGTCAGCGTGGGGATTAATCTCACCATTGATGGAAAAGGCGTGATCACCAAAGCCCGCGTTGCACTGGGTGCTGTTGCCGCCACTGTGATGTTGGTGAAGGAAGCGGCCAAGGCCATTATCGGCACCAAGCTTGACGATGCTGCCAAAGCGAAATTGGCTGCAGCCTGTTCAGCGGCTTGCAAGCCTATTGATGATAAACGCGGCACCATTGAATTTAGAACTGAAGTGGCTGGCGTTCTTGCCCGCCGTGCGGCTGAAACCGCTTACAAACGCGCTGGAGGCAAATAATGAGTTCACACGTAAAAACCACCATCAATGGCGATGCCGTTGAATTTGTCTGCGC